>DASWGQ010000396.1:0-12816 GCA_036393595.1 Myxococcales bacterium
GGTGCCGCCCGAGGGCGCGCCCGGCGGGGGTCGGTTGAGCGATTTGGGCGAATTAGTGGGTGCGCGAGAATCGTCGACGGGGCACGCTCATCGGTACGGAACGACAAGGAGAGTGACGGATGGGGACCAGCCGGCTCCCGGGCTTCTACAAGATGCGCATCGCCGAGCGGCTCCGGCGCGTGGCCGAGCAGCTCGAGGTGGAGAGCGACGAGCTGGACGGTCTGGGCGAGAGCGGCACCCTGCCCCTGGCGAACGCCGACGCGATGATCGAGAACGCGGTGGGCGTGCTCGGGCTCCCGGTCGGGGTCGGCCTGAATTTCCTGGTCAACGGCGAGGACGTGCTGATCCCGATGGCGGTGGAAGAGCCCTCGGTGATCGCGGCCGTCAGCCTGGCGGCCAAGATCGCGCGCGACGGCGGCGGCTTCCAGGCCGAGGCGGATCCGCCGCGCATGATCGGGCAGGTGCAGGTCTCGCACCTCGCCGACCCGCCGGCCGCCAAGGCGGCCCTGCTCCGCGAGAAGCGCCAGATCCTCGAGGCGGCGAACGCGCTCCAGCCAGCGATGAAGGCGCGCGGCGGCGGGGCGCAGGACCTCGAGGTGCGCCTGGTCCCGGTGCGCGAGGCCGAGAACGGCGCCTCCGAAGTGCACGCCGTCGTGCACCTCCTGGTGGACACGCAGGACGCGATGGGGGCGAACCTCATCAACACCATGTGCGAAGGCGTAGCGCCGCTGGTCGAGCGCATCAGCGGCGGGCGGGTGCGGCTGCGGATCCTTTCCAACCTGGCTGACCAGCGGCTCGCGCGCGCCACCTGCCGCATCCCCTTCGACGCGCTGGCGGACTTCGGCTTCTCCGGGGCCGAGGTGGCGCACGGCATCGCCGACGCGAGCCGGTTCGCCGACGCGGACCCGTACCGGGCCTGCACGCACAACAAGGGCGTGATGAACGGCGTCGACGCGGTGGCGCTGGCCACCGGCAACGACTGGCGCGCGATCGAGGCCGGAGCTCATGCCTGGGCCGCGCGAAACGGCCGCTACGAGCCGATGACGCGCTGGTGGATCCAGGACGGGCACCTGCTCGGCAAGGCGGAGCTGCCCATCCAGGTCGGCACGGTCGGCGGAGCGGTGAAGGCGAACCCGCTGGTCCCGGTGCTGCTGCGCCTGATGGGGAACCCGGGCGCGCAGAAGCTGGCGGGCATCATGGCGGCCGTCGGCCTGGCGCAGAACATGGCGGCGCTGCGCGCGCTGGGCAGCGTGGGGATCCAGAAGGGGCACATGGCGCTGCACGCCCGCTCGGTGGCCGTGTCGGCCGGCGCCAAGGGCTCCGCCGTGGAGGAAGTCGCTCGGGCGCTCATCGCCGCAGGCGAGATCAAGCTGCACCGGGCGCAGGAGATCCTCGCCAAGCTGGTCGCGCAGAAGCCGGCCGCCGAAGTGACGTGACGCCCGTCGGGCGGCAGCCCGGCGCAGGCGCGGCGCGCGCCGCGCCTCCGGCGATCCTCGCCGAATACGCCGCGCTGGCCGAGCCGCGCATCGCCGCGTTCCTCGACGCGCGCGCAGCCGATGCGGCGCGGTTGCCGGTCGATCTGCGGACGCCGTTCGCCGCCCTGCGCGAGTACGTGCTGCGCGGAGGGAAGCGGCTGCGCGGGGCCCTGGTCGTGCTGGGATGCGAGGCGGCGGGCGGCGATCGGGCGTGGGCGCTCGACGCCAGCATCGGGATGGAGCTCCTCCACGCATACCTGCTCGTGCACGACGACTTCATGGACCGCGACGAGGTGCGCCGGGGCGGCCCGACCGTGCACGCGGCGCTGGAGCGGGCGACCGGCTCCGCGCACCTGGGAGCGAGCCTCGCCGTGCTGCTGGGATCGCTCTGCCAGGCCTGGGCGCTGGAGCTGGTGCTCGGAGCAAAGGTCCCGGCGGAGCGCACGGCGGCGGCGGGACGGCTGCTCGCGCAGGCCCTGCAGGAGGTCACGGTCGGGCAGATGCAGGACGTGTCCGCTCCGCTCGGGCGCGACCTGGCCGCGCGCGAGGTGCTCGCCGTGCAGCAGATGAAGACGGGCGGCTACAGCTTCGAGCTGCCCCTGCGCCTCGGGGCGGTGCTCGCCGGCGGGAGCGAGGCGGTGCTCGGCGCGCTGGAGCGCTTCGCGCGCCCGCTCGGCCAGGCGTTCCAGATCGCCGACGACCTGCTCGGCACCTTCGGCGCGCCCGAGGTGACCGGCAAGCCCAACGCGAGCGACCTGCGCGAGGGCAAGCGCACGCTGCTGATCGCGCGCGCTTTCGAGGCGGCCGAACCGCGCGACGCGGCGCTCCTGCGCGCCGGCCTGGGGAAGCCGGACCTGGACGACGCGGAGGCGGACGCGCTGCGCGAGGTGCTGGTGCGCACGGGCGCCGCGCAGTCGTGCCGGGAAGAGGCGGAGCGGCTCTGCGCCGAAGCGCTGCGCGCGCTGGACGCGGCGCCCTTGCCTGCGCGCTCCGTGCAGGCGCTGCGGGACATCGCCGCGTACACCGTCCGACGCGCCGCGTAGGCCGCGCGGCCCTGCTCGCGCGCTCCGCCTCCAGCGTGAGGACGGCTGACCCTCTCCACAAATCGATTCGAATCAGGTAAACTGAAGAGTAGCTTTTGTTGTGCGGGGGGGGACGTAGGTGACGAAAGCAGTCCGCCGCGTCTCGCGCCGGAGGGCGCGGTGAAACCGACGTTGCCCTTGAAGCCGGACGACGCCGTCCGGACAGCGGCCGGGATGGCGCAGGCGGACCGGCTCGGCTCGGAAGGCCGCTGGCTCGACGTCCCCCGCCTCGCCCAGTACAACGGCCAGATCCAGAGCTGGCTGTGGTGCGGGCGCGCCGCGGCGGCGATGGTCTACGACTACTACTGCAAGGCGCTGGGCAAGACCTCGGACTACGTGGGCCACAAGACCGGCGAGGCCGGGCCGGGCCCGAACGGAAAGCTGAAGGACAACCTGCGGTTCCTGGGTGGCGCCCACGCCGGCGCCATCGCCGGGATCACCGACACCGGCCGCTGCGCGCCGGCGCAGATCTTCGAGCTCGCCGGCTGGAAGCACACCGAGGGCTACCTGCAACGCACCGCGCAGGAGTCGATCGAGACCGACCGGGCCAGCGTGGAGAAGCGCTTCGCTCCGCTGCTGGACGCGATCCGGAGCAACAACCCCGTCGTGCTGTACAACCGCCTGTCGACCAGCAAGAACGGCGGCCACATCGTCTGCGTCTCCGGGTTCAAGAAGCTGGAAGGCGACCTGTGGCTGCGCATCAACGACCCCACCAGCCCCCACGACGATCTCTTGGGAAAGCGCAACTGGGCGCTGGTGCAGCGGCACCAGAGCTCGTTCTCGGAGTACTGGGTGCGCGCCTCGCGGCTGCTCGAGCCGCACCCCGACAAGCCCGGGAAGCGGCTCCTCAGCTACATGGAGCACGACAAGATCGGACGCTACCTGGTGGTCTCCGATCAGGCCGTGAAGGACGACGCCGAGGTCGTCCACCTGCTCGACGCGACGCCCCAGGACAAGGCGGACAAGGGGACCAAGCCGCCGCCCGCCGCGCCTGCCGCCGGGGGGACCTCGATGCCGTTCGAGGTGAACCGCTCCGCGGCCGTGTCCGCCGAATCGCTCGTCGCGCTGTACCATTCCTCGGAGCGGGGGGCCGGAGGCTACTTCCCTCTGGCGGACAGCGCCTCGTTCCACAGCGGCGCGCATTTCCTGGTCGACCACCGCACCAAGATCCGCGCCATCGCGCGTGGCGAGGTGGTGGCGGCCCGCATCTCGGTCGCGCCGGGCGAGCATCCGTGGGGCGACACCGGATTCGTCCTGCTGCGGCATCCGATCGAGGGGGGGAAGAGCCTCTACAGCCTCGTCCTGCACGTCGAGCGCGAGCCGCTCCATCCCGATCGCGCCTCGGGCTGGCTCCGCCGCCTCTTGATCGCCGCGATGGGCGGAGGCGACACCGGCAAGCCCAAGTGGCGCGTGACCGAAGAGGCCGCCACCTGGAAGGACGCCGACAAGGGCCACTTCTCCCCGGTCAACGCCGATCCGAAGACGACGGTCAAGCCGGGCGTGTACGAGGAGAAGGACCGCCTCTCCGAGGACCACGCGCTGTACGTGAAGCTGGACGGAGGGTGGATCCGCGCCTCCCTGCAGGACGGAGACGGCGCGGCGCGCGAGCTGTCTCCCTGGGCCGACTTCGACCTCGAGGTCGCGGCGCGGAACAGCGCCCCGGTCAAGGCCCTGCGAGACGGCAAGGTGGCGGTGCTCGACGCCGACAAGCAGGACGGCAAGCATCGCTGGACGGTCGAATCGGGCGAGGTGGTGGGCATCGCCGGCGCCTACCTGGGGATGCCGCAGTTCCACTGGTCGGTGTTCTCCAAGGACCCGGTGCTGCCGGCGGGTTCCTTGCCGAAGGACGAGTATGGCGCGAAGGACGAGGTGAAGCTCGCGAGCCTCGACCTCACCGCGCACGAGGCCGGCACGCACGAACAGACCCAGCAGCTCCTGCAGGCGCTCGACCCGGACAAGCAGCACCTGGCCAAGGTGCCGCAGGGCATCCTCGCCGCGGGGGATCTCACCTCGTTCTACCGGACGCCGACGAACTGCTGGCGCTCGCGCTACCAGGCGGCGAAGGGCCTCTGCGAGTTCAAGCTGGACGTGGACAAGATGGTCGCGCTGGAGCGGTACAAGTCCCACACCGACGCCGAGCGGAACGAATTCAAGAAGAACGTGAAGCCGTTCCTGTTCTGGGAGGAGCTCGCCTCGGCGGACGACTTCCCCAAGGACGGCGTGGCAGTCTTCGTGCACCCGATCACCGCGCTGCGCCTGATGGCGCACGTCGGGCTCACGCAGGACCACGACGATCCTCCGGCTGCCGCCGGCGAGGCGCCCCTGCAGCCGCAGAACGACCTGGTGCTGGTGCTGCGCGACTCCAAGGGGCCGCTGGCCGAGGTGGAGGTCACGGTCAAGGCGGACGGCCAGGAGCTGCTCAAGGAGCGGACCGACGCCCAGGGAGAGCTGCTGCTCCCCTTCCAGAAGGTGACCGGGAAGGACATCGAGATTTCCGTCGCCAAGGATGCGGTGGGCGACAAGGGACAGCTCGTCGCGGTGCTCAACGAGTCGGGAGCGGCGCGGACGCTGATGCCGGGCACCGCGCCGGCGGACCAGGCCTTCAACGGGACGGACCTGCTGCCGGAGGTGCGGCTGGGCCTCGCGATGCGCGTGCGGCAGGGCCAGGCGCCGGGCATCTTCCAGGTCTGGAACGAGCGCGGCTTCAAGCTGGACAAGAAGGTCCGCGCGCTGGAAGCGGGGACGCAGCTGACGGTCGAGCGGATCGTCTACCGCAAGGACGACGGCAAGCTGGAGGCCATCCAGACGCACGTCGGCGGACAGATCGTCTACCTCTGGTCGATCTGGGACGGCGAGCACAACCTGGAGCCCGATCCGGGAGCGCCAGGGGCCTCGGACGGGCAGCAAGGTCCGTCGGTTCGGGCGTCGTGGTCCTCGCGCGTCGCCCACCTCAACGATCACCCCGTCTTCGCCGGAAGGGTCTCCGGCATCGACGACGGCGCGGAGCTGGAGGTCCGATTCCTGGCCATCCTCTCGACGGGCGCGCCCGAGCACGACGTCGAGCTGCACACGGAGAAGGTCAAGGTCGCCAAGGGCGGGTTCTCCGTGGCCTTCGACCCGCACCAGCTCGTCTCCGACCACGACCTGCTCAACACCACCCGGCCCGTGTACGCCAAGGTGAAGGCGGGCGACCGCGAGCTCTCGCTCCGCGATCAGGCCATCGCCGTCTACCCGGAAGGGCGCATCCAGGACGCGCCGCCGGCGCCTCCGGAGCAGGTGCCCGAGAGCGCGCACGTCGTCTACGCCTTCACCGAGATCGACCGGAGCGGCACCGTCGACCGGCACCGCACCAAGGACGGCAAGGAGCCGCAGACGCGCAAGGTGGCGCAGCTGGCGGGCGAGGTGGCGCGGCGAGTCGTCTCGGACGGCGGCGACGAGATGTACGTGGGCGGCATCGTGCGGGAGATGCACCTCGCCACCGAGGCCCAGGAGCACCTGACCGCGGCCCAGGCGCTCGAGCAGCAGAAGGCCGCGCTGCTGGCGATCTACCCGGACGCTCCGGTCAAGGACCTCTTCTCCAAGCCCGAGGAGGCGTTCTTCCGGGACAACGGCATGACCGTCGGCGTTTGCGCGCAGGACTGCAAGAAGGAGGTCGCCCCGGCGGGCAAGAAGACCGGGTGCACGGAGGAGATCCGCACGGCGAACCTCCGTTCGTGCCAGAACGTCAAGCCCGATCCGAGCGTCGGAGCCGACAAGGGTCGCAACCTGTGCCGGACGGCGGTGCCCGAGCCCGCCAAACTCCCCATCGTCGCGGTGCACTGCTACTCGGCGCTGGGCGTCTGCAACGGCGTGCGACACGACAAGTCGAAGTGCTTCCTGCAGACTGTCGTGCGGGGGAAGGACGACGAGGAGCGCGAGCGCTGGTACGTCTCGATGACGATGCGCGCCAAGTCGGGAGACCAGACCGTCTACCCGTACCACGGCGGCCACTCCGGAGCGCCGGCGGCGGTCGCGCGCGGGGTGAACCTGCGCGTGGTGGTGATCAACCCGCAGAACGGAAACGCGGTGGTCTGCTCGATGGAGGACTACGGGCCGAGCGGCAACACCAAGGGCGGCAACGACGCCGTTCCCGAAGCGCAGGTCGACCGCGACGCGCTGGTCGGCTGGGGCCACGTCTGCGGCATGTCGTACGAGGCGCATTGGAAGCTCGACTTCAAGGGCCGCCACGGCGACCACGCCGTGCTGCTGGCCTTCGTCCCGGCCTCGACGCCGCTGGGGCCGCTGGGGCCCGACGCAGTGGTGAAGCTGCGCAAGCAGGCGACCTACGCGCAGATCATGGGCCTCGAGCCTCTCCCCGCGAAGGCCGCCTCATGAAGCTGCAGCTCCAGGTGGTGAACGATCGCTGGGCGAAGCGCGGCGCCTCGAGCGCCGAGCTGGACGACGGCGTCAGCTACGTCGCCGAGCAGTGGGAGATCCCCGGCGAGTCCCCGCTCACCGTGCGCTTCTGCACCCGCAAGGGCCACCCGATGAGCAGCTTCTGCCACATGCAGGAGACGCCCAAGCGCGCGGTGGTCCTGCACCACACCTCGGGGCTGGGCCACCTGGGGACGCTGATGGGCGACCGCGGGTTCATCAGCATCCACTTCATGATCGGGCGCGACGGGAACGTCTACCGGTTCGTCAACACCGAATACAAGGTGAACCACGCGCCCCCCTTCAGCACCCCGACCGTCGGCATCGAGGTCGACAACCTCGGCAAGCTCCTGCTCAAGGACGGCATCCTCCGCGGCGAGGCCGGCACGCCGTACTGCAAGGTCGACGAGAAAGAGGCGTACGTCGAGAAGCAGTGGCGCTCGAAGAACGAGAAGTACTGGGCCACCTGGACCGAGGCCCAATACGTGGGCGTCGGGAAGCTGCTCAAGGCGATCTGTCACAAGCACCAGATCCCGAAGATGATCCTCCCCGAGGAGCATCGATTCGAGGCCTTCGACGAGCAGCGGGACATCCCGCGCTTCCGCGGCGTCTGCCACCACGTGAACATCAACTACGGCAACCGCGACGACCTGGGACCGTACGTCGACTGGGACAAGATCATCTCCTACGCGGGCCTCTCGGTCGGAGACTGCTTCAACAACCCCGCAGAGGGCGGCGCACCCGCGAAGAAGCCGGCGCAGAAGCCGGAGAAGAAGCCCGAGGCGCCGAAGAAGCAGGACGCGCCCAAGAAGCAGGAGCCGGCGAGGAAGGCCGAGCCGGCCGCTCCACCGGTGCGCGCCGAGGATCCGCCCGAGCCCTTGCCCGCGCCGGTGCAGGTCGACGCGCGCACGGTGCGGCTGCGCATCGGGCCCCGGCCCGGGCGGATCGCGTTCTCGGTGCGCAAGCAGGGCGAGCCCCTCCCGACCAGCCCCGCCACCTCGGCCCCGTCCTCGCCGACGGCGGACGGGAAGCGCGACGAGTTCCTGCGCGCTGCGATGTCCTTCCTGGCGGTCCCCTACAAGGCGGGGAGCAACAAGCCCGACCAGGGATTGGATGGGCCCGGGCTGATCGGCCTCTGCCTCAAGCGCGTCGGCGCGTTCAAGGCAGAGGATGAGGTGACGGCTGCGGTGCTCGCGGGTCTGTATCCGCCGTCCGGCTCGGACCCACAGAACCCGCCGGCGGAGATCGTGCCCGGGGACCTGGCCTGGTTCGGCTCGGGGGACCACGACCGCGCCAGCACGCAGCACCCGATGATCTCGCTGGGCGGCGGGCGGCTCCTGGGCCCCCTGGCGCAGGGAGGCAAGGACCACGGGGCCGTGCAGGTGGTCCACATCCAGGACGTGCCCGACCACTTCGCCGGCTGGTCGCACCTGGACGACCTGGGCATGGCGACCGCGCAGACGCAGCACCCCGGCGACCCGCCCGCGGCGGGGACGCAGCTCACCGCCGCGCTGCTGCCCTCCGAGCCGGCGGAGCGGTACGAGGCGCTGAAGAAGGTCGTCGGCGATCGCGGCGGCAAGTGGAAGAGCGGCAAGGGCGAGGTCAACCTGATCGGCATCCAGGACTTGCAGGACCTCTGCTACCGCTCGCCGAACCGCGGCGGGTGGAACGACACGCTCTTCGCCTGCTTCGTGGACCAGGATGGCAACAAGCTCTCGCTGGAGCTGCGCTCCTCGCTCAACCCGGGGCACGACGAGGACCCGAAGGGCGCCTGGAACCTGTGCAACGGCAGCTACTCATTCAAGCTCGCGGACGGCCAGGGCGGAAGCAAGCAGCTCGTCCCCGAGGGGAAGATCAAGGGCTGGTGCGATACGCCGGGGCGCGGGGCGCCGCCGCCGCAGGAGGGGCCGCCGCAGCCTGGAGATGCGCTGTGCACGCCGGCCCTGCGCATGCTGCCGCAGTGGGACGGCCGCTGGGACGACGAGATCCTGCACGACAGCAAGGCGTCGACCTGGCAGAACTCTGGCTGCCATCCCTGTTCCGTCGCCGAGGTCCTCCGCTGGATCGCCGAGGACAACCCGGCCACGGCCGGCAAGTTTGGCTTCCCCGCTGCGCCAGACTCGCGGATCTCCGCCGACAAGTATCCGCTGCGCATGTGCGAGGCGTTCTGGCCCGAGCTGCGCGGCGAGGTGAAGGCGACGAAGCCGGGCGATCCGAAGAATTCCAAGGTCGACCACACGGCCCTGGGCCAGGCCACGGAGCGGGTGCTGGGGATGGCCAAGGACGCCCGTAAAGTCTCCCTGGGGAAGGATCGCGTCGCCGGCGTGAAGAAAGCGCTGGCGCGCGGTCCCCTCGTGGTCTGCATGCCGGGGCACTTCGTCGTCATCCAGGGGATCGCCGACGGCAAGCTCCTCATCGTCGACCCCGGCAACGTCCTCTTGAACCACTGGGAGTACGCCGACGGCGGCGCCATCGAGAAGGGCAAGGGGATGCCCGCCAACGACCGGTGGGAAGGAGGCAAGCCGGCGGGCAACGAGCGCGATTCGCGCGGCTACGTGCAGGTCGCCATCGACCGGAAGATCAAGAAGAAGGCGCCCACCCAGAACAAGAAGGAGACCGACGAGGCCTTCCAGAAGCGCAAGGAGGAGTTCGACAAGAGCAACGATCCGATCAAGTTCCTCGACGGAATCAGCTCGCCGGAGAGCTACTGGTGGGCGGGGGGCGGGTAGACGATGGCGAACCAGGACGACGGCCACAAGATCGTCGAAGGAGACGGAACCGCCGTCCCGGTGCGGATCGCCCCGGGCGAGGCGTCGGATTCGCCGCGCCGGCCCGCCAAGGGGACGCAGCTGGTCTGGGGCGGGGGCGATCCGTCCTCGCCTTGGGGGCATCTGCAGTCGCTGATCGAGGCAGCCGGGGGGTCGGTGCAGTACACGCTGCTCCACTCGTCCGTGCTGGCGCAGCTGGCGAAGGGAAAGAAGCCCAAGCCGCCCGCCAACCAGGACCCCAAGCCGAAGCAGCAGGATGAGCCCGAGGACGACAAGCAGCACGAGAAGAACCTGTCCTACCAGGAAGGGGCTTCCACCGGCGGCGCGCTCGACATCTTCGACGAGGGCCACGAGTTCGAGTACGACAACAAGGGCAAGAAGGACGCGCGGCTCTGGGCCCACCCGGCTGCGCCGCTCGCCGGGAAGGTGCCGCTGCTCGTCTTCCTGCACGGGATCGCGCCGGGAAAGCTTCCCGAGATGGACTGCGACTACCCGCAGCTGCAGGACGACCTGCAACGGCTGCGGTTCGGGTGTCACCTCGGCCGGGTGGCGAAGGCGCTCATCGACGGTGGGAAAGCGAGGCCCCTCGCGGTGGCGGCGCCGACTGCGCACGACAACAAATCGTCGGACGCCCTCTGGCGCGTGTTCGACCTGGGGAAGCTCGTCCAGCGCGTCGCCGAGGAGCTCAAGAACCTGAGCGCGGGTTTCGAGATCGACCTCGACGAGGTGCTGCTGGCCGGCCACAGCGGAGCCGGCTGCGAGGGCAGCAACGGGCTGTACAAGGTGGCCAAGGAGCACGGCGAGTTCCGGGACAAGGACGGCGGGAAGCACCAGCTCCGCGTGCTCGGTTTCGCTGACACCTGTGCGTTCGAAGGCCTCGCCTCCATCGCCCGCATCGGCCTCAAGAACAACCCCAAGACGGCCATCTACACGATGTTCAAGGGCGGCGGCGGCGGCGGCCAAGCCGAGTCCGCTCAGCTCATCGAATCGTACGGCACCGGGTACGGGGCGACGCAGCTGCGCAAGGGCGGCGCAGGGGGCCCGGAGGATCCGGCGGAGTTCGACGACTTCCGCGACAACGGCGGCCAGCAGCCGGCGCGCATCAGCGTGCATTTCTCCGAGGCGAACGCGAACGTCGAGCACGCCATCTATGCGCACGAGAAGGAGTGGATCGCCGCGGGCGCCGTCGCCAAGGAGTGGCCCAAGAAGGGACAGCAGAGCTCCGGCTGGGCGACGCACTATGCGATGACGATGGTGTGGACGTGGTGGGCCCTGCAGCGATTCTGCCCGGCGCGGCCCGAGGATGGACCACTGCTGCGCAAGCAGCAGGAGCAGAAGGCCCGGGAGGGGGAGCAGCAGGGCGCCGAGGACCCCGCGCCGGACGCCGGACGACCCCCCGGGCGCCCCGGGCCTGACTGGGAAAGTGTACCGGCCGGTCCGCCTGCCTGGAAGGCACCCGGGGCGCGGCCGCGGTCGAACGCTCCGGCCCGTTTCGCCGATCCGATCAGCGGGCGGTTCTGGCCGGTGCGCACGCGCAGCTCGTACGGGCGCGCCGTCGCCTTCATCGGGGAGGACGGGCACGGGTACGGAGGCGGCCCCGCATCGGATCCCACCGCGCAACGACACTTCCTCGCCACCCGGCAGGTCGACGACGAGCGCTGGTACAATGGCGGGGTCGATCTCTACGCCGATTTCGGCGACACGGTCGTGGCTACCGAGGAGGGCACCATCATTCGCTTCGAACCGCTCTACTCCGGCGTGCACAAGCTGCTCGTGCGCTGCACCAGCGGGCTCGTGGTGCATTACGGCGCGGTCGATCCGGACTCCCTCGAGTCGCTCGGTCTCAAGATCGGCGACCTGGTCCGCGCCGGGCGGCCGATCGCGCGCGTCGGCCGCATGGATGGCAGCCAGCCGATCCTGGAATTCGACACGTACCCGGCAGGCACCAAGGACATCGCCGCCTGCCTCGGCACCGGCAACCTGGCGAGCTTCCTCGATCCGACCGCATACCTCTTGAACCTCGCGGTGCACGGGCAGTGATCGCGCTCCTGGCGTTGCTCCTCGCGGCTGCGCCCGCGCTCACGCCGGAGCAGGAGCGGCAGATCCTCTCCGCGTTCGCGCCCGGCGACGCCCCGGCCGGGCTGAAGGTCCTCGCCTCGGTGGCGGACGGCAAGGCGACCGTCGTGTTCGCCTGTGGAACCGGAGGCAAGGCGCGGGCGTTGGTCGCGCGCTTCCAGGGCGGCGCGCTGCGCGGCGATCCGGTCGAGGTCGGCGAGCCGATGGCGAGCTGCGGCGCATTGACCGTCTCGCAGCCCTTCGGCGTGCGATCGCCCGGGCAGCCGATCCGGAACACGGTGGTGGCGAGCTGGTCCGAGGGCGGGAAGACCCTTCTGACGGCGGCGATCACCTTCGAGCCGCGGGTGCTGGCCTGGACCACCGCGGACGCTCCTCCCGGAGGGGCCGCCGTGGTGCCGCTCTCGCGCGGGCGCGCCGCCACCGCGCTGTGCGTGCGCCAGCCCGACGGGAGCTGGGACACCATCTCGTGGCAGGAAGCCGCCGGTGGATGGGAGTCCGGGGCGGGGCCCTGCAAGCCGCCGCGCTAGACGGCTCCTGGACCGGAACGATCAGGTCGGCTTTTCCGCAAATGACGGCAACGAACGCTTGGTGTAGCGTGCCGGCGCCGTCGGGAAGACGGGGGATTTCCACTCGAAGGGAGGGAATGAATGCGTCGAATACGGTGGGTGGTGGCTGCTTTGGTCCTGAGCGCAGGGGTTGCACACGCGGACGCGGAGAGTCCGGCTGCGCACGGGAAGTCGACGTACGGATTGGCTGGCTGTGGCCTCGGCTCGATGATCTTCGGCGATCAGAAGGGGGCGATCCAGATCCTGGCCGCGACCACGAACGGGACGTTCGGGTCCCAGACCTTCGGCATCAGCTCCGGCACCTCGAACTGCGTAGAGGCTGGGTCCAATAGGCAGGGAACCAGGACCTTCATCGAGGGCAACCGCGAGGCGCTGGCGAAGGACGCCGCCCGTGGCAGCGGTGAGACCATCACCACCCTGAGCGCCATGGCCGGCT
>DASWGQ010000397.1:0-10398 GCA_036393595.1 Myxococcales bacterium
CGGCATCTACAAGTCGACCGACGGAGGCGAGACCTGGACCAACATGGGCCTGCGCAGCGCCGAGCGCATCGTCCGCATCCTGGTGCACCCGAAGAACGGCAACCTGGTGTACGCCTGCGTCCCCGGAAAGTTGTGGAGCGATAGCCCCGACCGCGGGCTCTACAAGACGACCGACGGTGGCCGCACCTGGGACCTGATCCTGACCGGACACAACTACTCGACGGGGTGCTCGGGCCTGTCGATGGATCCCAAGGATCCCAACGTGCTGTTCGCCGGCCTGTGGGACTTCCGCCGCAAGGGCTGGACGTTCCGATCGGGCGGCGACGGCCCGGACGCGCCGAGCGGCAGCGGCCTGTATCGCTCGGCGGACGGCGGCGCGAGTTGGACCGAGCTCGCCGCGGGCGGGCTTCCGCCCAAGCCTTGGGGACGCGTGGAAGTCGCGGTGGCTCCCTCGAACGCGAACGTGGTCTACGTGTTCGTCGAGTCCAAGGACTCGGGGCTGTACCGCTCCGCCGACGGCGGCAAGACGTGGGAGGCGCGCGACAAGAGCCAGATGATGGTGTGGCGCCCCTTCTACTTCGCGCGCCTGGTGGTGGACCCGACCAACCCCGACCGCGTCTACAAGCCGGACCTCAACCTGATCGTCAGCGAGGACGGCGGGCGCAGCTTCGCCCAGAGCGGCGGCCGCTCTCACGGCGACTGGCACGACGTGTGGGTCGACCCCGACAATCCCAAGCACGTGGTGGGCGGCGACGACGGGGGCCTGTGGATCTCGTACGACGGCGGCAGCCGCTGGTGGAAGGCGGCCAACCTGCCCATCTCGCAGTTCTATCACGTGAGCGTCGACGACAAGGACCCGTACCAGGTGTACGGCGGACTGCAGGACAACAGCTCCTGGGTGGGGGACTCGGCGTACCCCGGCGGGATCTCGAACAGCCGCTGGGAGAACGTCTACAACGGCGACGGCTTCTGGACCTGGCAGGACCCCTCCGACCCGAACGCGATCTACGCCGAGTTCCAGGGCGGCTACATCGGCCGCGTCGACCGCCGCTCGCTCGCGAGCCGGGACATCCAGCCCAAGGCCGGCTACCACGAGAAGCTGCGCTTCAACTGGAACACGCCCATCGCGGTGAGCCCGACCCAGAAGGGCACCCTCTACATCGGCGCGCAGTTCCTCTTCCGGTCGCGCGACAAGGGCGACAACTGGGAGCGCATCTCGCCCGACCTGACCACCAACGACCCGGAGAAGCAGAAGCAGGAGCAGTCGGGCGGAGTCACGGTGGACAACTCCGCCGCCGAGATGCACACCACCATCTACGCGATCAGCGAGTCGCGCTTCGACCCCAACGTCGTCTGGGTGGGCACGGACGACGGCAACGTCCAGCTCACGCGCGACGGCGGGAAGTCGTGGAGCAATCTGACACGCAACCTGCAGGGGCTGCCTCCCGCCTCCTGGGTGAGCTGGATCGAGGCGAGCCGGCACCAGGCCGGCACCGCCTACGCCGCGTTCGACCGGCATACTCATGGAGACATGTCTCCCTGGGTGTACCGCACGGCGGACTACGGGAAGACCTGGACGCGGATCGTTTCTCCGCAGCAGGGAGTGCGAGGCTACGCCCACGTGGTGAAGGAGGACGCGGTCCGGCCGCAGCTCCTGTTCCTCGGCACGGAGGTCGGCCTCTGGATCTCGCTCGACGGCGGCAAGCAGTGGGCGGAATTCAAGGGAGGCGGGTTCCCGGCGGTGGCGGTGCGCGACCTGGCGCTCCAGCAGCGGGACGGGGACCTGGTCATCGCGACCCACGGCCGGGGCCTGTGGGTGATCGACGACCTGACTCCGCTGCGGGCGCTGACGCCAGATCTGTTGTCGCGAGACGCCGCCTTCCTGCCGGGCCGGCAGCCGCAGCAGCGGATGCCGGCGCAGGGCGGTTTCTCCGAGGGTGACGCGAGCTTCACGGGCGAGAACCCCGCCGGCGGCGCGGTGATCACGTACTACCAGCGCACGCGCCACCTCTTCGGACCCATCCGGCTCGACGTGCTCGACGCGCAGGGAAAGGTGGTCGATACGGTCCCCGCCACCAAGCGGCGGGGACTCAACCGCGTGTCGTGGACGATGCGCATGCCCGCCCCGCGGGTGCCGCGCGCCGCGCAGCTCGCCTTCAACGCCTCGCAAGGGCCGCGCGTGCCGCCGGGCACGTACACGGTCAGGCTCACCAAGGGCGCGCAGGTCCTGGAGACGAAGCTGGCCATTGCCATCGATCGGCGCGCGCCGTACGGCGTGGCGGAGCGCCGGGCGAACTTCGACGCGGGCATGCGCGTGCACGCGCTCTTCGGCGACATGAGCTCGCTGGTGGACCGCATCGACGGCGCGCGCGGCGCGATCGAGGCGCGGACGCGGGCGCTGCCGCAGGCCGACGAGCTGGGGCCGCGGCTGCGCGGGCTCTCCGGGCGCCTGGAGGAGGTGAAGAAGAAGGTCGTCGCCACCAAGGAGGGCGGCGCGATCACCGGCGAGGAGCGCATCCGCGAGCACGCCGACATCCTCTACGGAGCGTTCACGCAGTGGGAGGGCTCGCCGGCGAAGTACCAGCTCGACCGCATCGAGGTGCTCCGGCGAGAGCTGTCCGACGTGCAGGCGGAGCTCGACAAGCTCGCCACCACCGAGGTCCGCTCCGTCGACGAGCAGCTCCGCCAGCGAAACCTGGCCCCCATCCCCACCACCCAAGCCTCCCTCGATCTGCCGCAGGACGGCACCACCGCCACCGCCGTCCTGCGTTGCGAGCCAGTCCGCCTGACCACCTGCATCCCCGCCCCAGGCTCTTCAGCCGCCGCTCTGCGCTAAGGATCGACAAAACGATTTCACCACGGAGGGCACGGAGCCCACGGAGTTGTTTTTGAAAAAGAACTCCGTGCCCTCCGTGTGCTCCGTGGTGAAATCGGTTTGTCTAGTATCGCGTCAGAGGTGGAAGAGGGCGGCGGCGCCGAGGACCAGGCCCAGCGTCACGATGGTGATGAAGAGCTCGGCCAGGGCGCCGACCACGAACGGCCGCAGGCCCTGCTTGCGCAGCTCGCGGAAGTCGGTTTTCAGCCCCACTCCGGCGAAGGTGAACAGGAAGGCCCAGCGCGAGAGGTTCGCGATGCTGGCGATCTGCCCCTTGTGGAACGTGCCCAGCGTGGCGAGCAGCGAGATGAAGAGGAAGCCCAGGACGAACTTGGGGAACTTCTGCCAGACGAACGCCGCCTTGTTCGCGACCGCGTGCGCCTGCCCGCGCGACGCCCAGTACACGGCATAGCCCAGCACCACGAAGCCGATCATCGCGTTCCGCGTCGACTTGGTGAGCACCGCGACCTTGCCCGCGGCGTCCGAGTAGAGCGCGCCGGCCGCCGCCGCCTCCGCCGTGTTGTCGACCGCCAGCCCTGCCCACACGCCAAAGGCGTGGTCGCTCATGTGCAGGAGCCGGCCCAGCACCGGATAGGTGAAGAGCCCGAACGCGCCGAGCGCGAGGATGGCGGCGATGGCGAAGGTGGCGTCCTCGTCGTCCGCCTCGATCGCGCCCTGGGCCGCGATGATCGCCGAGACGCCGCAGATCGACGAGCCCACCGCCAGGAGGCTGGTCAGCTTGGGCTTCAGCTTGAACGCCCGCCCGAGCACGGTCATCAGGGCGATGGCGACGGCGATCTCGATGGCGACCAGCCCCAGCGAGATGCTGCCCAGCTTGAGGACGTCCCCGAGGAGGAACCGGGCGCCGAGCAGCACGATGCCCGTCTTGAGCCAGACCTCGTAGGTGGCGATGCCGGGCCGGAAGACCTGGGGCACGCCGACCGTGTTGGCGATGATCAGGCCGAAAAGGATGGCCCACAGCACGTACTCGATGTTGGGCAGCGCGACGTGGTGCGCCTTCCCGTAATCGCGCAAGAGCTGCTCGGTGAGCTTGCCCGCGTACCCGATCGCGAACAGCAGCGCGATCCCGGGCAGGAGCCGGGCGAGGCGCGCGTGCAGCCCGACCGGAGGGGTCGACTCCAGAGCGACGGCTTCAGTCATGGCGGGCTCCCCTCACCAGGGCACGCTGGGGATGAGCCCCACCTTGATCAGGGCGGCGGCCGCCACTGCGGCGATCACCGTCCACCAGTCCAGCGAGATGCGCCTCGTTCCGTTCGACATCATTGGCATTCCTCCCTGCGCCGCGTCGGTGCTGTCTCGAACTGTGACGCGGAAACGGCGACCTGGCTTCTTTTTGACAGCGACTCGCGCGACCTTCGGCCTGGAGCGGTGTACCCAATGTGAACGATGCGTCCAGCGGCTGGTCATTCACAACCTGATTCATTGCAGCGAGCGCCATCGAGTCCACAGGTCTCCCACATCTACCTCCCGCGTGAGCCACAAACCATCCACAGGGATGGCGTGCAGCAAGAGGACAGTGCGTTCGCATCGTACATACGTAGTTTCGCATAGTTACGAGGTGAACTCTGTGGCACGACCCGTGCTCATAAGTACTGCGTGTCCGGCGGCCCGGTGGGTCGCAAGGCGCAAGGCCTCGAACCCGTCTCACGAAAGGAGGGCGGGGGTTCAGGCCAGAAACCTCGTGCGGGTCGGTGGCCTGGTCCCAGGCAAACCGAGCCTCGTACCGGCGATACGCCGAGGACCAGCCGCAACGGGCTCGTTGCGGCGAAGGTCGTGGGCGGAGGGGACGCGAAGGCGTTCCCAACGGTGCGGGGATGGAAGACCCGGAGGAGGAAAAGCCCAGGAGGGGCGCGGATCGGCCGGGGCTTTAACCGGTTCCGCCGTCACCGCACTCTCCGCGGGGAGCAAGGCCCTGAAGTCGAGGATGGGGTCGCTGGCGCGGGTCAAACCGCAGGCGCCTCCATCCAACGGCAAGAGGGCATGACTCGGCCGGTGAAAGCCGGTACGGCTCCGCGGGGAGGGACAAACCCCTGAAGGGCAAACCCTGGACGCGGCTGCGGGGCGAAAAAAACCCGCAAGGCAGGTGGCGGAGCAAACCGTCGAGGACGTGCGAAACGTCGAGGACGGACCGTCAGCTCGGGGCGTGGGAACCCCGGGCAAGAGTGGACGTCGCCTGCTGATGTCGCGATGAGGGAAGTGGAACCCCACGGGAGGCGCTCTCTGGCCTCCGGACGGTCGCGAGGTCGTCCGGGGTACCGAGGGCAGGTCGTCGGTTGCAGGACTCTGGAGGAGGCGGAAAGCTCGAGGGAGGATGAAGCCGCGTGCGAAAGCTCGCGGTGGATGGCGGTCGGACAGATCCGCTCGACCTGGCAGAAATGTCGAGGCTTGGCGGGTGCGGGGAACCCAATATCCCCGCAATCCGGCTGCAGATAACACTCCTAGGAGCACCGAACCTTCACGAGAGGCAGTGCCGGGCGGGGTGACCTGCACGGTGCAGCGACCGGCGGTCCTGGATCCTCCGAAGGGGAATGCGCGCAGGGCGGGCCTTCGGTCCGCCGGGCACGTTGAATTCACGAGGCCTGCGAGCCCTGTTTCCTGGGCCGCGGGCTTCGTCTTTTTCCAGTCGCCACCGTATTCGGCGGCGCTGTGCTTTTGGAGTGCGCGTCGCGGATGCAGTCAGGCAGCCGCTCCGAGGAAGGAGACGGCCTGCTCGATGACGCTCTCGTCCCGCAGGATCCGGTTGTGTCCGACGCGGGGAGCGTCGACCAGGCGCGCGCCGGGCCATGCCTGAGCGATTGCGGCGGCATCGTGCCAGGGCACCTCGCGATCCTCCGGATCGTGGAACACGAGCAGCGGAGTGCTCGCGCCACGCGCGAGGGTGGGCACGTCGAGCGCCGACATGGGCACTCCGAGCCGCGACTCGAATCGACTCCGCATGGCGTCGGCGATCCAGGGCGGGACGTGCAACTGCCAGGAGAAGCGCATCACCACGTCGGTCATGCTGGCAACCGGCGCGAGGAACACGGCGCGGCGCACGGGCAGGCCACGGTGGATGGCGAGCGCGCCGGCAGCCGCGCCTCCGGAGTGACCGATGAACGCGTGCACGGGACCGACGCGCGCGCCGAAGGCCTCCAGCGCGTCGGCGAAGGCGACGATCGAGGAGCCGCGTCCGGTCGACGAACCGTGCCCGGGCGCGTCCGGCGCCAGCACGCTGTAACCGGCGGCGAGCAAGGGTGTCACGAACGAGACGAGTTGCTCCGACCGGCCGCCCCAGCCGTGGAGCAGAAGCGCCACTGGACCGTCGCCCCAGGACCAGATGGCCAGCCGCTCCCCACCGGCGGTCAGGTAGAAGCGATGGCCTGAAGCGAGCACCAGGGATGTTCGCGCTTCGACGCGCGGCGGCGTGCCGAAGGCGCGCTCGGCCAAGCGCACGGCGAGCGGGGGGGCGATCGCAGAGGCGACGCGGAAGGCGGTGCGCAGCCAGGGGTACGGCCCCCGGCGTGGCAGGCGCACGGGCCGTGCCGGCCGGGCGGGCCGCTCGGGGACCTCTCCGGCGAGGTCCGGCGCCTCCGGCGAAACAAACCGAACGTTCGTGCTATTTTCTGGCGAGTACAAGATGGCGCGCATCGGGACCTCCGTGGTTCGAGCCTCTGTCAGTCGCGGTTTCCGGCCGGCTTGCGGCGGGCGCCGCGCGAGCCTGTCTTCGGCGCAAGCCGCGCGGAAGCATCGATGCGCGCCTTGGTGGCGCTCCGGGCGCGGTCGAACGCGGCGGCATCGCCGAAGAGCTGGTACGCCCAGTTGGCGCCTTGCGCGAGCGAGTCGATCTCGAAAGCGAGCTGCGCGGGATCGACGTCGGCTTGCAGGTGGCCCTCGCCCTGGGCCCGCCGCACGGCGCCCCCGAGCAACTCGACCCAGGCCTTCATGTGCCCCGCGACGCGGTCGCGCACCGGTCCGGGGCGCCCGTCGAACTCCGCCGAGGCGGCTGCGAAGAAGCAGCCGCCTCGGAAGACCTCGCGCTGCATGTACTCCAGCTTGGACGCGCAGAGCGAGCGCAGCCGGGGCAGCCCGCGAGGAGCCCCCATGGCGCGGCGGACGACCTGCTCGACGAAGATCTCGGCGGCGCGGTCCACGGTCGCCACCTGTAGGTCCACCTTGGAGCCGAAGGCGGCGAACAGGCCGCTCTTGCTCATGTCCAGCTTCAGCGCCAGCCTTCCGATCGAGAGGCCCTCCAGGCCCTCCACCGAGGCGATGTCCACGGCGGCGTCGAGGATCTGCCGGCGCGTGCGCTCGCCGCGCTCCACCCGCCCGTCCACCTTGCGCGCTGGATGCATGCGCAAGATAATAGCACGACCGTTCGTTCACCGCAACCCACCGGGTCCGCCAGCCCGCGGCCGCGGCGCAACTCCGCGACGTGCCTGGAAGAATTTCCGGCGCTACCCTGTTCCAGCCGGTTGGATTGCCAGGAGGTCCGGATGCCCAGCGTGCTGCTGGTCGAAGACGACGCCGACACCCGCGAGGTCGTCCGCATGCTGCTCGAGGAAGAGGGCTACCAGACGGCCGTCGCCGCGGACGGCCAGGAAGCGATCGAGCACCTCGCCGGCTGCGAGGAGCTGCCGTGCCTGGTGCTGCTCGACCTCCTCATGCCGCGCGTGGGCGGTGTCGCGGTGCTGCGCTGGATGCGGTCCCAGCCGCGGCTCGCGAACGTCCCGGTCGCGGTGATCTCGGCCCGCCCTGAGTCGAGCGGCTCGCAGGTCGCCACCGCGTTCCGCGACCACGTCATCGGCGTGCTGCAGAAGCCGTTCGACATCGACCGCGTGCTGACGCTGCTCGACGAGCACTGCGCGGAGGCCGAGCAGCCCGCCGCCTGACGCAGTACGATTGGCCGCATGGCCCATCCACTCGCCGGGAAGCCCGCCCCGCGCGAGCTGCTCGTCGATCTCGAGCTGCTCCGGCGGCGCTACTTCGAAAAGCCCGATCCCTCCGATCCGCAGCAGCGGGTCAGCTTCGGGACCTCGGGCCACCGCGGCTCGTCGCTGCGCGGAAGCTTCAACGAGGCGCACATCCTGGCGGTGACCCAGGCCATCTGCGAGTACCGCGAGGCGCAGGGAACCACCGGGCCGCTCTTCCTGGGCGCGGATACGCACGCCCTCTCCGAGCCCGCGCAGCGTACGGCGCTGGAGGTCCTGGCCGTGAGCGAGGTCGAGGTGCTCCACGCGCCCCAAGGACAGTGGACGCCCACGCCGGTGATCTCGCACGCCATCCTCGTCCACAACCGCGGCCGGACCGCGGGGCTCGCCGACGGGATCGTCATCACCCCGTCTCACAACCCGCCGGAGGACGGCGGCATCAAGTACAACCCGCCCAGCGGCGGCCCGGCGGACACCGCGGCCACGGGTTGGATCGAGCGCCGCGCGAACGAGCTCCTGGCCGCGCGGGTCCGCCGCGCCGAGGCGTCGCGCGCGCCGACGCTGCACGAGCACGACTTCGTCGCGCCCTACGTGAAAGACCTGCGCAACGTGGTCGATCTCGAGGCGGTGCGCGCGGCGCGCCCGCGGCTCGCGGCCGATCCGCTGGGCGGCTCCAACGTGGCGTACTGGAGGCCCATCGCCGAGGAGTACGGGCTCGACCTCACGGTGGTGAACGAGCGCGTCGACCCGACGTTCTCGTTCATGCCGCTCGACCACGACGGCAAGATCCGGATGGACTGCTCGTCGCCGTACGCGATGGCGAACCTGGTCGCCTTGAAGGACCGCTACGATCTCGCCTTCGGCAACGACACCGACTCGGACCGCCACGGCATCGTGACGCCCGGCCAGGGGCTGTTGAACCCCAACCACTTCCTGGCCGCGGCGATCGGGTATGTGTTCCGCAACCGGCCCGGGTGGAGCGCGCGCGCGGCGGTGGGAAAGACCCTGGTGTCGAGCAGCCTGATCGATCGAGTCGCGCGCGAACTGGGGCGCGAGCTGCGCGAGGTCCCGGTGGGCTTCAAGTGGTTCGTCGACGGGCTGCTCGACGGCTCGCTCGGGTTCGGGGGCGAGGAGAGCGCGGGCGCGTCGTTCCTTCGCCGCGACGGGACGGTGTGGACCACGGACAAGGACGGCATCCTCATGGACCTGCTCGCCGCCGAGATGCTGGCGGTGACCGGCAAGGATCCGGGCGAGCAGGCTCGCGCGATCATGCAGCGGCTCGGGACGCCGTATTACACGCGCATCGACGCGCCGGCGACGCCGCAGCAGAAGTCCGTGCTGAAGAAGCTCTCCCCGGAGGCAGTTCGGGCGAAGACGCTGGCCGGGCAGCCGATCCGCGCGAAGCTCACCCGCGCGCCCGGCAACGGCGCCGAGATCGGCGGGCTCAAGGTGGTCGCGGACGACGGCTGGTTCGCCGCGCGGCCGTCGGGGACGGAGGACGTGTTCAAGATCTACGCGGAGAGCTTTCGCGGTGAAGACCACCTGCAGGCGATTGTCGCCGAGGCCCGGCAGATCGTGGCCGACGCGCTGCGCGGGGCGTGACCAGGTGTCGCTGCCGTTCAGCCCGCCCGTCGAGCCGATGCTGGCGAAGCTCGCGGGCGAGTTGCCCGAGGGAGAAGGGTGGCTGTACGAGCCGAAGTGGGACGGCTTCCGCGCGCTCGCCTTCCGGGATGGCGGCGAACTGTATTTGCAGTCGCGCGAGCTGAAACCCCTCAACCGCTACTTCCCGGAGCTGGAGGCGCCGCTCCTGCGCGAGCTGCCGGAGCGGTGCGTGGTGGACGGCGAGATCGTCATCGCCGGGAAGCGTGGGCTGGACTTCGAGGCGCTGCTGCTGCGCATCCACCCGGCCGCGTCGCGCGTGAAGATGCTGGCGCAGGAGAGCCCCGCCTCGTACGTCGCGTTCGACCTGCTCGCGCTCGGCGACGACGATCTGCGCGGGCGGCCGCTGGCGGAGCGGCGCGAGATGCTCGAGCGCGCGCTGGGGACGGCGCAGGTTCCGGTGCACCTCACGCCCGCGAGCGCCGACCGCGCGGTCGCGCAGGACTGGTTCTCCCGGTTCGAGGGCGCGGGACTCGACGGAGTGATCGCCAAGCAGCTCGACTCCACGTATCAACCGGGCAAGCGCGCCATGGTGAAGGTGAAGCATGCCCGCACCGCCGACTGCGTGGTGGCCGGCTTCCGCTGGCACAAGAACGGCCCCGGCACGATGATCGGCTCGCTGCTCCTCGGGCTTTACGACGACGAGGGCACGCTGCACCACGTCGGCATCGCCTCCAGCTTCACCACCGCCAAGCGCCGCGAGCTGGTCGAGGAGCTTGCGCCGTTACGCGAGAACGCGCTGGCCGGTCATCCCTGGCGCGACTGGGCCGGCGCGGAGGAGGGCGACCAGCGCATGCCGGGGGCCTCGAGCCGCTGGAACCGCGGCAAGGACCTGAGCTGGGAACCTCTCCGCCCCGAGCGCGTCGGCGAGGTCGCGTACGATCATCTGCAGGGCACCCGCTTCCGTCACGCGACGCACTTCCAGCGCTGGCGCCC
>DASWGQ010000398.1:0-9150 GCA_036393595.1 Myxococcales bacterium
GCCGGTGCTCCCGCGGCTCGCGCTGCGCGCGGTCGCGCTCGGCTGGAAGGAGCGGGCGCGCGGCCTCGACGCAGGCGCCCGGTACGGGTTCTCGCGCTGGGACCTGGGCGGCCGCCTGGGCGCGGTCTGGACCCCCGGCGAGGAGTGGACCTTCGAGGCGGGCTACGTCCGGATCCACAGCGCGCAGGACCTCTCGGGGGCCTCGCTCGGCCGGTGGGGCGACAAGGCGTACGGCACGGCCCGCTGGGCGCCGCGGGAACGCGTGCGGCTGCACTTCCTCCTCAGCCACCAGGTGACCACCGGCGGCTTCGGAGGCTTCAGCGGCGGGCTCGAGGTGATCTTCTGATGCGCGCCGTCCTGCTCTGCGCGGTGGCCGGGTGCGCGGCGGGCGCCGCCTCCGCCGGCGCGCTCGACGACCCGATGTTCTACCTGCACGAGGACACGTACCAGCTCACGCCGGGCCGGCTGGCGCAGTGGGAAGCCGGGCAGCTCGCCCAGCGCGGAAACGTCTGGATCGACCTCGGCAGCATCGAAGGCGGCGAGTACGACGCGGTCGAGCGCGGAGTGCTCAACCTCGACCTCGCCTCGCGCCTCTCGCTCCACGCGGAGCTGCGCAACGACCGCGATCCCGACGGCCGGGTGACGCGCGCGGTCGCCGATCTGCTGGTGAACGTCGCCCCGGGGCTCTGGTTGGGCGCCTCTGGAGTTCCGGCGGCCAGGAAGCAGGACTACGGCGTGGGAGGCAGCGTGCTGGTCGCCAGCGCGTCGCGCCGGCGATACCTGCTCGCCCGCGTCGTCGCCGACCAGTTCCTCTACAACCGGACCAACCTCGACGGGGGAACGCGCGCCTCGCCGGTGCTGCACGCGCAGGCGCAGGGGCGCTGGGAGGAGGGCGCGTGGTCGGTGGCCGGGTCCGTCGACGCCACCACCGAGAGCGAGACGAGCTTTCCCGGCGCGTCGCTGGTCACGTTCGAGGCAGGCTCCCGGCGCGAGCTGTCCCTCCACGGCCGCTACGCCGCGCCCGCGCTGGAGCTGGACGCGCGGCTCGACGTCCTCCGGACCCACCAGGCGCGCACCCAGCTCGGGGCGTCTTCGGCGCTGCGCCAGACGGTCACGACGCTTCGGCTCGACGGCCTGCTGCCGCCTCTCGCCGGAACGCGCTGGCGGCCCCGGCTCGGATTGCGGGCGCTCACCGGCGAGGCGCTCGGAGACGAACAAGGCGTTCGCTCCAGTCTCACCCGGCGCGAACCGGGCGCGCGGATCGCCGCGCAGCGGGAAGACGGGAAGGCCCTCTGGGAGCTGGGCTACGCGCTGGCCGTCCCGGTGCTGCGGCGGACGGGCATTGGCCCCGCCGCAGACTCGGCTCCCTACCAGGACAAGCTGTACGGCTCGTGCGATCTATCCTTGGGCCCGGTCTCGCTTCGCGCGCTCCTCTCCTGGGAGGTCCGCAACGCCCGCTTCGGGGGCGCCAACGCCAACGTCCTGATGCAGTTCTAGCGCTGTGGTAGATGGGTGCGCGATGCCGAGCCGACTCGCCTGCGGGGCGCTGCTCTTGTGCGCGGCCTGCGCCCGGCACGTGGCGCCGGCGCCGGGCGAGGACCGGACCGTCGTCTCCGGAGTGCCGGTCACCTACGGGTCAGATCAGGACCTGCCGAAGGGCACCCGCGTGATCTGGGACTTCGGCGACGGCACGCCGCCCGCCTTCGGAGCGCGCATGGAGCACGCCTTCCCGCGCGCGGGCGTGTACCGCGTCACCGAGACGGTGGTGGACGCCGACGGGCAGAAGCGGAGCGCGAGCGCGAAGGCGACGGTGCTGCGCCGGCCGGTCCCCGCGGCGGTGCCGGCCGACGTGCGCGCCGCCTGGGTGCAGGAGCGTCCGTGGGAGCGCGTCAACGTGCACCGGGCGACCGCGGCGAAGCTCGCTCTGAGCGACGTCTTCGACGAGACCGCGGCCGAGCTGTCCGATGCGCTCGGATTCGACGCTCTCGACGCCCGCGCGGCGCAGGAGAACGGCTTCGATCCCGACGAGGGCCTGGCGCTGTTCACCGTCCCGCAGGATCCCGAGGCGCTGGTGGCCGCCGTCGGCACCAGCGACGACGCGAAGGCGCTCGCGGCGGTGAAGCGCCTGCTCTCGCGCGCCTCCGAAGGGCGGTTCGCGGGCGGGCCGTTCCAGCTCACCGACACCCGGACGCAGAGCGGGGTGCCGGTGCTGCTCGGCGCGGGGCGCGGCGGCGAGCAGGTCGCGGTGGTGCTCCGGTACGGGTACCTGTACCTGCGCCTGCCGGGGCTCACCGATCCGACGCTCGCGCTGCGCGGCGTGATCTCGCTTCCGCCTTCGGGCGGCCTGGCCGCGGATCCCGGCTGGCAGCTCGCGCTGGAGCACGTGGGCCAGGGGGACGCGGTGTTCTTCTCGCGGCCCTCGGAGAAGGACGGGCAGGGCCGCTTCGCCACGCAGCTCGGCCTCGCCGCCTTCTCGCTCCTCGACGGTGCGGAAGCCCTGCAGATGAAGCTCTTCGCGCAGCCGCGCCGCCTGTCCGGCGAGGAGCTGCAGAAGACGTTCACGCCACTCAAGCCGCCGCCCGACCTCGCCGCCCGGCTCCCCACCGGTCCCGCCGCGTACGTGAAGGTGTCCGGCCGGCCGGATGCCCTGTGGCGCGAGCTGCTCAAGGCGAGCCAGGCGGACGCCAGCCGCGCGCGCGAGCGCGCCGAGGAGCTGACCGGCCTCGACCTGGAAAAGGACCTCCTGCCGGCCTTCACCGGCAACTTCGGCATCGCGCTGTACCTCGACGCCGCCGCGCTGCTGGAGGCGGTGCTGGGCGAGGAGGTGAGCGCGTTCGACCGTTCGGGCTTCCTGGTCGCGGCGGAGCTCGCGCCGGACCGGGCGCGCACGCTGCAGCAGGCGATCGATCGAAAAGTGAGCCCGGCCCAGCGCGTGCCGATCGGAGGGACCACCCTCTGGAAGCTCGGCGGCGGCGCGGCCATGGCCGCGGTGAAGGACGGGTACTTCTACTTCGCCGTCGGTGGGGTGCCCCAGGACGAGGAGGAGCCCCAGCCGGCGCCGCCGCCCCGCCGCGGCCGCCGCCGCCGCGCGCCGCCTCCTCCGCGTCCCTCGCAGCTCGGCCCCATCGGGCTTGCCGTGGCGTCCGAGGCGGGCTCCCGGACGCTGAGCGATCAGTTGAAAGAGGCCGGCGTCTCCGGCTTCGATTCGCCGCGCGACCAGGTCGGGTGGTTCGACGTGCAGGGCTTGTTGCGCTCGTTGCAGGCCGCCGCCGAGGGAGAAGGCGGCATGGTGGGCGCCGGGGCCCGGATGGCCGCGGACCGGATGGCCGCGCTCCGCGACGCGGTGCTCCTGGCGCGGTCCGTGCCCGACGGCGTCGACGCGAGCCTCTCCATCCGGTTCCGGCGCGACCGCGGCAGGACCCGGGCCGGCGGCACCGGAGGAGGGTCGCCCCGCTGATGGGCACGCTGGAGGTCATCTGCGGGCCGATGTTCTCGGGGAAGACCGAGGAGCTGATCCGCCGCGTCACGCGGGCCGTGATCGCCCGGCGGAAGGTGCAGGTGTTCAAGCCCCGGCTCGACTCGCGCTACGACCCCGACGCCGTGGTCAGCCATTCGCAGTGGAGGGTCGTCTCCACCGTGGTGGACACCGCGCCGCAGATCCTCGAGCAGCTCGATCCCGCCGCCGAGGTGGTGGGTATCGACGAGGTGCAGTTCCTCGGTCCCCAGGCGGTGGAGGTGTGCCGGGCGCTCGTCGAGCGCGGCTTGCGCGTGATCGTCGCCGGGCTCGACCAGGACTACCGCGGCGCTCCGTTCGAGCCGATGCCGCAGCTCCTCGCCGAGGCGGAGTACGTCACCAAGGAGCTGGCCATCTGCATGGTGTGCGGCGCGCCCGCGGGCCGTTCGCAGCGCATCGTCCCCGCCGACGACCGCGTGGTGGTGGGCGCCGCGGAAACCTACGAGCCGCGCTGCCGCAAGTGCTTCTCGCCCGAGCCGCGGCCCGCCACCGCGCCAGCCGAGCAGGAGCTGTTCCCCTTCGTGAAGCGAGCCGGGCCCCAGGGGAGTTGAGGGAGGCCTTCATGCGCGACCACGCGTACGACGAGATCCCGTACCGCGCGCCCGAGATGCCGCACCGCTACGGCCCCTCGGTGCACGTGCTCGCCGAGCCGCTTGCGCTCACGCAGCTGGCCAGGCTGTGCGCGAAGGGGACCAACCAGCCGGACATCAACCGCCTGGTCGGCGAGCTGTACCGCGACCTGCTCCGGGTCGTCGTCAACGCGGAGTTCCCCCGGCGCGCGGCCGCCACTCCCACCCGGATGATCGACCACACCCCGCACGGGGTGTTCCACGGCGAGACCATCGACCCGGAGGTGCGGGTCATCACGGTGAACATCGCGCGCGCCGGCACCTTGCCCTCGCAGATCACCTACGACTTCCTCAACACGCTGCTCGACCCGCGCCTGGTCCGGCAGGACCACTTCGTCATGGCCCGCGTGCTGGACGAGGCCTCCCAGGTGATCGGCGCGCACATCTCGGGCAGCAAGATCGGCGGCGACGTGGACGACGCCATCCTGCTCTTCCCCGATCCGATGGGGGCCACGGGCGGCTCCCTCTGCGCCGCGCTCGACGCCTACAAGGCGCAGGTGGCGGGGTCGCCGCGCAAGGTGATCGCCGCGCACCTCATCGTCACTCCCGAGTACGTGAAGCGCGTCACCGCGCAGCACCCCGGGACGGTGATCTACGCCCTGCGCCTCGACCGCGGGCTCTCGCCGCCCGAGGTCTTCGACACCGTCCCCGGCACCTTGTGGGAGCGGGAGCGCGGGCTGGACGATCGGCAGTACATCGTGCCGGGCGGCGGCGGATTCGGCGAGCTGATGAACAACGCGTACGTGTGAGTCCCGAGGAGATCCGATGAAGCTGGGCGACGAGCTCGAGGTCCTGTACACGCAGCAGCAGATCGCCGGCCGCGTCCGGGAGATGGCCGCGGAGATCGAGCGCGACCACCGGGGCAAGGAGCTGGTGCTGGTCGGCGTCCTCAAGGGCGCGTTCGTGTTCGTGAGCGACCTGGCGCGCCTGATCGACCTGCCGCTCTCGGTCGACTTCATCGGGCTCTCCAGCTATGGCGAGGAGACCGAGAGCTCGGGCGTGGTGAAGATCACCTCGGACCTGACGCGGCCCATCGAGGGCAAGCACGTGCTGATCGTGGAGGACATCGTCGATACGGGCCTCACCATGCGGTACCTCCTGGACAACTTCTCCACCCGGCGGCCAACGTCGGTGAAGATCTGCGCGCTCCTGCAGAAGCCGTCGCGCCTGCGCACGCGCATCCCCATCCAGTACCTGGGCTTCACCGTGCCGGACCTGTTCGTGGTCGGCTACGGGCTCGACGCGGGCGAGAAGTACCGCAACCTGCCGTTCATCGGCGCGCTGAAGGGGGCCTGAGCGCGATGGCCGACACGCAGACGCAGCCCGCGCGCCGCGGCGGCGGTCTCTCCAAGCTGGTCCTCTGGCTCCTGGTGCTGGCCCTCCTCGCCGCGGTCTGGTGGCTCGCGTCGGAGCGCAACCTGCGCCGGTTCGCCTGGCGGCCCGACGAGTCGATCCTCACCATCTCCAAGGGCCGCTTCTTCCCGCTGGGGATGGCGAACATCGCGCCCGACGACCCGCAGCTCGGCAAGGTCTACGGGCCGATCCCGATCCCGCAGGGGGCCAGGATCTCCGAGCAAGAGTTCGACGACCAGACGGCGCTCGATCGGGCGCTCTTCGATCTGGTGGTGCCCTGGGCCCGCGCCGACGCGCAGAAGGGCGAGGAGAAGTCGATCGCCGAAGCGGGGCGGCTGGTCGATCGGGCGAGCGCGTTGCCTGGCCTCACCGCCGAGCAGCACCAGCAGCTCGCCGCGCTGCGCGGCGAGTTCGCCTTCACCGCCGCCCGGCAGGAGCTGCTCCAGGCGGCCAAGCTGGTCCTCTCCGCCCGCCGCAAGCTCCAGTCCGTCGAGGAGGGCGGCGGCGAGCACGCCCTCGAAGCCGGCCCCCTGCTCCGCGAATTGGAAGGCATCCAGGGCCTCCTCGAAGACGCCTCCCAATCCAAAGCGCACCCCCCGCCATCTTCCACCTCGCCTCCGCGCCAGCCCGCCGCCCCGAAACAGGCCCCACCCACTCCCGACGGGGGGACCCCTCCGCCTCATTAGCGTTAGCCCCCGATAAGAGGGAATCGGGACGCGCCGGGCCGCGCCCCGAGGAGCGAACGACTTCAGGCGACGGCGGCGAGCTCGGGCTCCGCGACGTGGCCGAGGATCGGGTCGGCGCGACCCGCTGCGCCTGCGCGGCCGCGGTAACAAGGAGCCGCGAGTCGCCCCGCAGCGTCCTGAGCCAGTTCGCGAGGCCGCCCAACCTGGACGTCAAGATCGCTGCGCAGCAGGCCGAGTGCGCAGTACGTCAATGCCGTCACCGAAGCATCGTGCCGAAAGCGGGTGGTCTCGATTTGATACCGGTCAGGCGGTCAGGGTCGCATTTCGATACCCGGTCAACCAGACCAGCGACCGGCCCGGCCACTCTGAAGGACCGGGTTCCTGCTTCTGGCCCGTTTTGTGGATCGAACCCGCGGCGTGGCCGAGAGCGAGCGGGCAATGGACGCGCAGGCCTACGAGCGCCAGCCCGGCGCCGCCAGCGGGCCGCTCCCCTCGTCCTATCGCCGCCGCGAGCCGGAGCGGTCGGTCCTCTACGAGACCGTTCGCACCCACTGGAACACGCTCCTCGCCGAGGTCGCCCAGCGCACTGACGGCGGGAGCCTCCCGGGATTCGTCATCGCCGAGTTCGAGCGGTACCTCTCGTGCGGCATCCTCGCCAACGGCTTCGCGCGCGTGCACTGCGACGCCTGCGGGAGGGACGCGCTCGTCGCGTTTTCGTGTCGCGGACGCGGCTTCTGCCCCTCGTGCACCACGCGCCGCATGCAGGGTACCGCGATCCACCTTGTCGACCGCGTCATTCCCAGGGTGCCGGTGCGCCAGTGGGTGCTCTCGCTGCCGCGCTGGGCGCGCTTTCTGCTCGCACGCGACCCGGCGCTGATCACTCGCACGCTCGATCTCTTCCTGCGTGAGATATTCAACAGCCACCGACGCCGAGCACGGAGGGCAGGAGCGCGCGCCTCGCGGCCCGGAGCCGTTTCGTTCGTTCAGCGATTTGGCTCCGCGATCAATCTCAACGTCCACTTCCACTCTTGCATACCTGACGGCGTCTTCGTCCGCGAGCATGGACAAGTCCGCTTCGAGCCGCTCGACGCACCATCGGACGACGAGGTGAAGGCGATCCTCCAGAAGATCGTCGTGCGCGTCCGCAAGCTCTTGCGCCCGCGCCTCGAAGCCGTGCGGGACGACGCCCGCACGCCCGACGCGCTCGCCGGCGCCCAGGCGGACTCGGTGGCCACCCTCTTCGGCAAGCCAGCCGACGCCGCGATCACGAAAAAGCACGCCGCCTACCTCGAAGGATTCTCGCTGCACGCCGGTGTCCACCTGCACGCCAACGATCGGGAGGGTCTGGCCCGGTTGTGTGGCTATGGTGCGCGGCCGGCGCTGTCGCAGGATCGGCTCTCCGAGCTGCCCGACGGGCGCCTCGCGATCCGAATGAAGCGCCCGCTCGCCGACGGCCGCCAGGAACTGCTGCTGGAGCCGGTCGAGCTGCTTCGCCGCCTCGCGACGCTCGTCCCGCCGCCGCGCGCGCACCTCGTCCGTTTCCACGGAATATTCGGTCCGGCCTCGAAGTGGCGCAGCGAGATCGTGCCGGCGGCGCCCGTCGAGAGCCCGCACCAACATCGACGATCCGCACCGACTGCTGCGGCACCAGCCGAACCGGGCGAGACCGCGCCACCGGCAGAACCCTGGAAGCCACGCAGACCAGACGCCAAGATCCCATGGGCGGAGTTGCTCCAGCGCGTCTTCCGCGAGGACATGCTCGCCTGTCCCTGCGGTGGCCGCCGGAGGGTGATCGCCTTCATCGCCGAGCGCACAGTGGTCAAGGCGATCTTGGAGCACCTTGGCCTGCCGACGACCGGGCCGCCGATCGCTCCGGCCCGCAGCACCGCCTCGCCGGACCTGGCTCCCTGGCAAGACGACGTGCCCACGCTGCAGCAGGCGCTCCGCTGAAGGGTGCGCGGGGCCCGCTTGTGCCTATGCCTTGTTTTCGGCTTGCGCGAGGCCTCGCGTGCAGGGTGAAGTACGCCCCCTTGCGCGAGGCCTCGCGTGCAGGGTGAAGTACGCCCCACAGAGAATGGATCTCTGCACCGAAGGCTCGCGGATGGCGGCGGCGACGTGACGGAAGGCCACTTGAAGTGTCTATCGCCTCACGATTTCACGCCCGCAGGTTTTTGCGGCCCATGTGCTGCCTTTGTGCTTAGTTGCTGTATTGCCGCAGCAGTTCTTTTAGGGCCGCGACTTGTTGCCGTGTTAACTTGGCGCGGAGGAAGTCAACCTCCATCGGATACACGGAACCGTACTCAGCTTGCTTATCCTTTGCGGGGTACATCGCATCAATGTACGCGTCTCGGTAGGCAACCCAAGCTCTTTCGGCCGCTTTGATTTTTGCAGTGGCTCCCGGTTGGCTTGCGGCTCTTGACAGCAGGGTACTGTAGATATCATTCAACTCTGCATCGACGCGTGCTGCCTCTTCACTCGCACAGACGTGTAGCTCGTGCTGAGTCTTTGCCTTATCGCTGCAAGTGCTATACTGTTGCGAATATTGAGCGAGGCTCGGAAATGAGCTAAGGGCCAGAAAAAGCACAAGGGCTAGACATCGCATCAAGGCTATCCTCCTCGGCGGTAAGCCCGTCAGGGGCGAGGTAACGTCGAGACTCGAGCCTGATCGCTCAGTGACCATAGTTACCGTAAGTGTAGAGATTGTATTCGCCGGTCCGTCGAATGATTAACCCACGGTTAACCACGCCGCCAGCTCGATTCCAAACCGTGAAGTTATTTAGTGTGACGTCATTCCCAGAATTGATATTGGATAATAGCGTCGACCTGCCTGGGTTCCCCTCGCCCAGGTTGTACGTAAAGTCGACCAGGGCATCAAACTCATTCTGGGATACGACGACGTTCAGTCTGTTGTTGACTGCGTTCACGGCCGTTTGTACGTCTTGCGCCAGTAGCTGGGTCGCTCCCGCTT
>DASWGQ010000399.1:0-5026 GCA_036393595.1 Myxococcales bacterium
GGACGGCGGAGAGTCGCTGCACCGTCTGGTAGCGTGCCGCCTCCGTCTGCTTTTCAGGGTGAGTGCCGAGCGCAGCGGCGGCAAGGAGCTCGGAATGACTTCTTGACGCACTGTGTCCCGCCCCGGGGCGGGACGCGGCGCGTCAGAAGAGCACTGCACAGGCGGCGGCGCAGTCCTCGACGTCGCTCCGGTCGGCTCTCCTGAAAAGCAAAGGGAGGCGCAGAGCGATCTTGTCCTCGGACGCGGAATGCACGAACTGGTGCTTCTCGAGAAGTGATGTCGTGAGAGGGCGGCGCTAGGGGCGGCGACTGCGGACGTATCGCACGATCGCGAGCGTCATCGCGGCCACCGCACAGCCGATCGCGATGCCCCAGGCGATGCGCGGCGGCAGCGACGCCGTCTGGGCCAGGCCGCCGAAGAGCAGGGTCATCAGGACGAGGAAGTTGATCAGCGCGCTCACGTTCCGCTCAGGCCTGCCCGAATGCGTCGCCGCGACGCTCGATGTCCAGCACCACCGGGTGATGCGACCCCTCCCGCAGCGCATCGATCAGCTGCGCGTGTCGGCTCGCCACGACGGCGCGGACGACCTTCTGGGTCGGCGTCAGCTCGCCGGTCTCCAGCGAAGGGGGAGTGCCGAGCAGGGCAACGCGCCGCACGCGCTCGTAGGGGACCTGCGCGAGAGCGTTGGCGGCCTGCAGCGCCTCGGTGAGGGCGCGGCGCAGCTCGGGGAGCCGGGGAAGCGCGTCCGGATCGGGCGTGAGCCCGTTGGCCTCGGCCCACGACCGCACCGCCGGGACCGAAAGCCAGCAGAGCGCGGTGGTGAAGGGCTGCCCGTCGCCGAGCACCACCGCCTGCTCGAGCAGCGGGGTGGACGCGAGCAGCCGCGCCTCGACCACCGCGGAAGAGACCTTCTCGCCGTTCTCGAGCTTGAACACCCCGTCGACCCGGCCGCGCACGCGCAGGCCGCGGTCGGTCCACTCGCCCAGGTCGCCCGTGCGCAGCCACCCGTCGCTCAGCACGCGCGCGGTGTCCTCGGGGGCGTTGCGGTACCCGCGCATCACTTGTGGGCCGCGGACCAGGACCTCGCCCTGGGGCGGATCGGCCTGCTCGACGCGGTCGAGCCGGACCGCCGTGCCCGGCAGCGGCCATCCCGCGACTCCGGACTCGCGCGGCTCCCCGGGGCGCGTCAGCGTGGCGCACGGGGAAGTCTCGGTGAGCCCCCATCCCTCGTGCACCGGAACGCCGGCTTCCTCGAAGAAGCGGTAGGCCGGGGCGGGGAGCGGCGCGGCGGCGGTGAACACCAGGCGCAGCCCGGGATGCAGCAGCGCCTCCCGCACCTCGGCGTCGGCGCGCGCCCGCGCGATGAGCCCCTGGTAGACGCGCGGGACGCTGAAGTAGACGGTGGGCTTCACCTCGCGGAAGTTGGCGAGCAGCTTGCCCAAGTCGCGTCCGCGGCTGTCGTCGATGACCAGCAGCGCGCCGTTCCAGAGGGCCATCAGCCGTTCGAAGAGCCCCCCGAAGCAGTGGTGCCAGGGCAGGTACGAGAGGAAGACGTCGCGCGGCGATACGTCCCAAACCTGCGCGATGGCCGCCTGCTGCGAGAGCACGTTCCGGTGGGTCAGCTCCACGCCCTTGGGTAGACCGGTGGTGCCGCTGGTGTAGAGCAGGAAGGCGGGATCCTCCGGCTGCACCGAGGCGCAAGCTTCCAGGGCCGCGGCGAGGCGCCGGTCGCGCTCGTCCTCGGGGAGCTGCCGGACCGCGTCCAGCACCTTCACCGCGGTCAGCGCGCCGGGGAGCGCCTCCTCGTCGAGCACCACCATCCGCGAAAACGAGGCCGCGCGCGACAGCTTGTGCTGCTGCAGGGTCGTCCCGCAGAGCGCGATCTTGGCGCCGGAATCGCGGGCGCAGTGCGCGAGAAGCTCGGGGGGGTAGTCGGAGTAGACGGGCGCGCTCACCGCGCCGAGCGAGAGCAGGGCCAGCTCCGCCACCAGGACCGCCACGCCGTTCGGGGCGCAAACGAGGACCGTGTCGCCGCGGCGCACGCCCAGCTCGGCGAGCCCGGCGGCCGACACCCGGCAGAGGTAATCGAGCTGGCGGAACGAGAGCTCCTGCCAGCGGCCGCTGCGGGTGCGGAACCGGACCGCGTCCTTGTCGCCGAAGCGCTCGGCGCGCGACCGGAGCAGCGCGCCGACGCTCCGCTCCGGGAAGGGCGGCAGCGGTTCCGCCTCCACGGCCTCGCCGGGCCGGAGCTTTCCCCCGTGCATCCGCATCGACCGCCTCCAAAGGCGGCCATTGTATTACTTCTTCGCCGCCGCCTGCTTCTCGCGGAACTCCTTGATCATCTGCTCCTGCGTGGCGCGGGGCACCGGCTGGTACTTGGCGAACTCCATGGAGAACTCGCCCTTGCCCTGCGTGGCGGAGCGGAGGTCCGTCGAGTACCCGAACATCTCGCTGAGCGGCACGTGCGCCGTCGCCACCATGTAGCCTTCGACCGTCTCGGTGGACTGGATCACGCCGCGGCGCTGGTTCAGCTGGCCGACCACGGCGCCCTGGAACTCCTCGGGCGCCTGGACCTCGACGTTCATGATCGGCTCGAGGATGACCGGCTTGGCCTTCTCGTAACCCTCGCGGAAGCCCATCAGCGCGGCGGTCTTGAAGGCCTGCTCGCTGGAGTCGACCGCGTGAGAAAGGCCGTCGTTCACCACGAACCGGACGCCGACGACCGGAAAACCGATCAGCGACCCCTTCTTGACGGCCTCCAGGAAGCCCTTCTCGACCGCCGGGATGAACTCGCGCGGAATGGCGCCGCCGACCACGTCGTCGACGAACTCCTTCGTCTCCACCGAGTCGGGCGGCAGCGGCTCGAGGTACCCGGCCACGCGGGCGAACTGGCCCGAGCCGCCGGTCTGCTTCTTGTGCGTGTAGTGGAACTCGCCCCGCTGCTGGATGGTCTCGCGGAACGCGACCTGCGGCTGGCCGACGGTGACCTCGCAGCCGTACTCGCGCTTGATGCGCTCCATGTAGATCTCGAGGTGCAGCTCGCCCATGCCCGAGGCGATGGTCTGCGCCGATTCCTCGTCGCGGTGCACGCGGAAGGTCGGGTCCTCGCGGGTGAAGCGGTTCAGCGCCTTGGAGAAGTTGGCGGCGGCCGACTTCTCCTTGGGAGCGATGGCCAGGGAGATGACGGCGTCGGGCACGTGCATCGAGGTCATCGTGTACTTCACGGCGCCGTCGGTGAAGGTGTCGCCGGACGCGCAGTCGACGCCGAACATGGCGATGATGTCCCCCGCCTCGGCGCGGTCGATGTCGTGCATCTCGTCGGCGTGCATGCGGACCAGGCGCGGCACCTTGACCTTCTTCTGGTCGCGGTTGTTGATGATGAAGTCGCCCTTGGCGAGCTTGCCCTGGTAGACGCGCAGGTAGGTGAGCTGCCCGTAGCGGCCGTCCTCCAGCTTGAACGCCAGGCCGACGAACGGCTTGTCCGCGCGCGACTCGAGGATGACCTTCTCCTCGTTCTTGCTCTGGTCGTGCGCCTCGTTGGTGACTTCCTTGGGATTCGGCAGGTAGTACACCACGCCGTCCAGCAGGTGCTGCACGCCCTTGTTCTTGTAGGCCGAGCCGACGAACACGGGGGTGAGCTTGAGCTGGAGGGCGCCGGCGCGGACGGCGCGGCGGATGTCCTCGACCGAAGGCTCCTTGTCCTCGAGGTAGAGCTCGGTGAGCTTCTCGTCGAAGTCGGCGACCGCGGCGATCAGGTCGTGCCGCATCGTCTTCGCCTGCTCGAGCAGCTCGGCGGGCACCTCCTCGGTGCGGACCTGCTCGCCGTTCTCGCCGTCGTAGTAGTGGGCCTTCATGGTGACGAGGTCCACCACGCCCTGGAACTTGTCCTCCGCGCCGATGGGCAGCTCCATCAGCACCGCGTTGTGGTTCAGCTTCTCGCGCAGCTGCTGGGTGACGCGGAAGGCGTTGGCGCCGGCGCGGTCCATCTTGTTGATGAAGGCGAGGCGCGGGACCTTGTAGCGCCGCATCTGCCGATCGACCGTGATGGACTGCGACTGCACCCCCGAGACCGAGCAGAGCACCAGGATGGCGCCGTCGAGCACGCGCAGCGCGCGCTCCACCTCGATGGTGAAGTCGACGTGTCCGGGCGTGTCGATGATGTTGATGTTGTGGGTCGTGCGCGAGGCGTCGGTCGGGTCCCACTCGCAGTAGGTCGCCGCGGACTGGATGGTGATGCCCTTCTCGCGCTCCAGCTCCATCGAGTCCATCTTGGCGCCGACCTGGTCCTTCCCCTTCACCTCGTGGATCTGGTGGATCCGCCCGGTGTAATAGAGGATGCGCTCGGACAGGGTCGTCTTGCCCGAGTCGATGTGCGCCGAGATGCCGATGTTGCGGATGAGGTCGATGTTCGCCACGTCTGTGTCTGCCCTTCTGGATTGCAGTCTGGAACAAGCGCCGCGGGAGCGCGAATTTCCGAGCAGGCCCCGCAAACGGAGCCGCGCTCCCTACCCCGAAACGGGATGAACGGCAAGCAGGCGCCATCACGGCCGTTCAGGCGTGCGCGCCTTCCTGCCCGCGGTCTCTTGAGATGCCGCAGAAGGCTGGAGGTTGCGCCCCGTTGCCCCCGTCCGGCGGTACCTGGTCAGGGCGAAGACGGTCGCGATTGAGACCCTTTGGTGGGGGCGGGGGCGTCGATCGATCGGCGCGTCGAAGCGAGAAGGCCGCCCGCCGGAGCGGACGGCCTTCTCCCCCGCGGCACAGGCCGCTTGGAATGCGGGCTACTGCTTGCGGACGTTCTGCGCCTGCAGGCCCTTGGGGCCCTTGGCGACCTCGAACTCGACCTTGTCTCCCTCCGAGAGCGATCGGAAACCGTCCATCTGGATGGCGGTGTGGTGGACGAACACGTCCTCTCCCCCCTGCTGGGAGATGAAGCCGTAGCCCTTGCTGTCGTTGAACCATTTCACGGTACCCTGCGCCATGTCGAAGACCTTCCTTGCTAGCGGGCGGTCCCCCCGCCCGGTGTTTT
>DASWGQ010000400.1:0-6245 GCA_036393595.1 Myxococcales bacterium
CAACGTCGCCGCCATCCAGTGGGCGCTGGAGGAGGAGGCCAAGGCGGCCTCCAAGAGCGCCGCGACCAGGGCGCCAGGGAGGCTCGCGGCTGCGATGACCGAGAGGATCAGCACCGACCCCCACGCCGGGGTCAGCCCGCGCCCGCGCACGAACAGGGCCCACGTCCCCCACCCCGCGGCCGCGAGCGCCACCAGCGCCGTCCCGAGCACCGAACCTTCGCGCCGCATGCTCGAGCCTTGTACCAGCCTTCCCGCCGGCCTTGACCGCCCCTGCGCCGGGACGGTACGAGACTGAAGTCCCCGAAAGGCGGGAGTCCCCTTTGGCCTCTTCGATCGAGATCATCTACCTGCGCTTCCCCGTCCACCCGAACATCACCGTCATCCAGATCGGCCCGGGAATCGCGCGGATCGACAAGGAAGGCGACAGCTACTGGGTCATCGGCACCGAGGACGGGCCGCTCGCCGGCAAGAAGGTGCAGATCCCCGGCGACAACGTCGCCGCCATCCAGTGGGCGCTGGAGGAGGAGGCCAAGGCGGCCTCCAAGAGCGCCGCGACCTCGTAGGGCGAAGATGGACCGCACCGAGCGGCTCCTCGACCTGGTCGCGCTGCTGCTCGACGCGCCCGAGCCGGTGCCCTTCTCCGATCTGCGCGAGGCCTTCCCCGACGACTACGGAGGCGGGCGCGAATCCGCCGAGCGCAAGCTGGAGCGCGACAAGGCGGAGCTCTTGCAGCTCGGCGTGCCGCTCGAGTTCGTCCCGCCCAGCCTGGACGACGGGCGCGAGCTGGGCGGGTACCGCATCGATCGCGCCGCGTTCTTCCTGCCTGACCCGCGCCTTTTGCCCGAAGAGGCGGCGGCGCTCTACGCGGCCGGCTCGGCGGCGCTGGCCACCCGCGACTTCCCCTTCGCGCAGGACCTGCAGCACGCGCTGCGCAAGATCTCCCTGGCGGGCGCCGCGCCCGCCCCGCAGTCCGTCTCGCGCAGCCTGCTGGTGGTGCGACCCGGCGACACCGAGCGCGCCGGGCGCCTGGGCGAGCTGGCCGGCGCGGTGGCCCGGCGGAAGCGCGTTCACCTCCGTTACGACAAGTTCGGCTCGGTGACCGAGCGCGACGTCGATCCGTACGGCCTCGCGTTCCGGGGCGGGACCTGGCGCCTGGTGGGGTACTGCCACCTGCGACAGGCGCAGCGGGTGTTCCTCGTCGATCGCATCGAGGCCCTCGAGGTCAACGAGCAGAAGCCCGGCCAGCCCGACTTCCAGATCCCGGACGGGTTCGACGCAGGCGAGGCGGCGGGGCGCAGGGCGTGGCAATGGACGGGGGCCGAGCCGCTCGAGGTGACGCTCCGGTTCGCCCCGGGGAGCGAGCTGCTCGCGGAGCGCGCCTTCGACGCGCCTCCCGGCGAGTCGGCGCAGCTGCGCGTCACCTACCTCGACGGGCTCCTCACACAGGTCCTCGCGCAAGGCGACCGCGTCTGGATCGAGGCGCCCGGCCAGGCCAGGACACGTGCGCGGCGGGCCTTGATGGTGCTGGTCGACCAGCACTCCGGGGCCTCTTCACCGGTGGAGCCCGCGCCGGCGGCGCCGCCCGCGGAGAAGGCGGCGCCGCCGGCCGGGAAGCGCGTGCGCAAGCAGCTCGAACCGCAGGAGCGGCTGCGCAGGCTGCTCCTCATCGTCCCCGCGGCGCGCCGGCGGCCCGGCATCCGCGTCGACGAGCTGGCCGGTGAACTGGGCCTCTCGCCCGACGAGCTGATGGAGGACATCGACCTGCTCGGTTTCGTCGGCAGGCCGCCCTTCTCGCCCGACGATCTGATCGACATCAGCGTGGACGAGCGCGGCCGGGTGAGCGTGATGCTGGACCAGTCCTTCTCGCGCCCGCCGCAGCTCACGCCGCTCGAGGCGCTCGCGCTGGCCGGCGCCGCGCAGGAGACCGCGCCGGCGGATCCCGCCGTGGTCTCCGCGCTGCGCAAGCTCACCGACAAGCTGCCCGCCAAGGCGCGCGAGCTGTACGCCGGCCTGGCCCGGCGAGTGGCCGCGGCGACCCCGCCCCCGCGCGGCACCGACGACCTGCTGGCCCGCCTGCGCCGTGCCGCGGAGCAGAAGCGCGAAGTGGCCCTCGAGTACGACAAGGACGGCCGCGGCGAGGCCGGGCCGCGCACCGTGCACCCGCGGGCGGTGGTGGAGCACCGCGGCCGCTGGTACGTCTATGCATACGATCCGGCCCGCTCGGCGGACCGGACGTTCCGGCTGGATCGCGTCCGCGGCGTGCGCGAGACCGGCGCCGCGTCCCCCGACCGCGGTCCCGTCGATCCCGCCCTCTTCCAGCGCTCCGCGCTCTTCTTCCCCACCGGCGCGGAGAAGCCCGTGACCGTGCGCTTCTCCCCGCCGGCGGCCGGGTGGGCGCTTTCCCGGTACGGCGACCGCGCGCGCCGGCTGGCCGGGGGCGGCGTGGAGGTGGCCATCGACACCGCGGGAACGCAGTATGCCGTCTCGCTGGTGCTGTCCTTCGCCGGGGCCGCCGAGATCGTGGATCCGCCCGAGGCGCGCGACGCCCTGCGGGCCGAAGCGGAACGCGCCCTGGAGCGCTACTGACGGCCGGCCCTGAAACCCTGAAGGAGGATCCCTTGCCCCTCGCCGCGTTCGCGCTCTCGCTCGCCTTGCAGCAAGCCCCCACCGCTCCTCCGGGCCGGATCGCTCCCGGGATCCAGGACCCGAAGGAGCTCTTCGAAAAAGCGAAGTGCGCCACCTGCCACGGCGAGGACGGCCGCGGCGACACCGACAAGGGGCGCAAGCTGAAGGTGCCCGACTTCACCAGCCCGAAGTGGTCGGAGGAGACCAGCGACAAGGAGATCCTGGAGACCGTCCGCAACGGCACCAAGGACAAGAAGGGAAAGGTGCGAATGCCCGCGTACCGGACCAAGCTCACGCCGGGGCAGATCAAGGCGCTCGCCGCGTACGTGCGCGGCTTCGCGAAGAAGTGACGCGCCGCGGATTGACAGGGCGCGCCATCCACTCTAGAAACCGCCCCTTTCGCAGACGGAGGACGAGTGACCGCACGCGTCGCCAGCATCGAGCCGACCAGGCAGACCGTCTACACCGAGGCGATGGAGGTCTTCCACCGGGCGGCCGACCTGATCGGCCTCGATCGCCGGGTGCGGATGGAGCTGGAAGAGCCCGATTACGAGCACATCTTCTACGTGACCGTGAAGATGCACACCCGCCTCACTCCCCTGGCCGCCTCCGAGCAGCCCCGCTACAAGGACCTCCCCGACAGCGAGCTCCTGCCCGACGGCCTGGAGCCGCTGCTCGACGGCAGCTTCGTCTTCAAGCGGCGCGCGCTGATCAACGCGAACGTCTTCATGCGCGACGGCGTGGTGCGGCTCAAGGGCAAGGGGCTCTACAAGGTGGTGCCCGGCCGCCCGGAGCGCTTCAAGGCCTACCGCGTGCAGCACAACCAGGCGCGCGGACCGTACAAGGGCGGCACCCGCTTCCACCAGGACGTCTCGCTCGACCTGTTCAAGGTGCTGGCCGCGGAGATGACCTGGAAGACCGCGATCGCCGACGTGCCCTTCGGCGGGGGCAAGGGCGGGATCAAGGTCGACCCCAAGACCCTCAGCTCCGAGGAGCTGGAGGCGCTCACGCTGCGCTACATGTACCGCTTGAAGCCGCTCATCGGCCCCAACCTGGACATCCCGGCGCCCGACGTCGGCACCGACGGCACCATCATGGGCCTCTTGCTGCGCCAGTTCACCGACGGCGAGCGCGAGCGCCATTCCCTGCGCGGCGTGGTGACCGGCAAGGACACGCGCATCGGCGGCTCCGAGGGTCGCGTGAGGGCCACCGGCCAGGGCCTCGCGTACTGCATCCAGGAGTGGTACGCGGACCGTGGCTCGGTGCCGGCGGGCTCCAGCTTCCTCCTCCAGGGCTTCGGAAACGTCGGCTCCAACGCGGCGGAGATCCTCGCCGGCATGGGGTCCAAGCTGCTCGCGGTGAACGATGCCGGCGGCACCATCTTCAACCCGAGCGGCATCGACGTCCCCGACCTCGTCTCGTACGTGTACGACAACCCTTCCAACCTGCGCCGGACCGTGGCCGGCTACCCCAAGGCGGAGCAGATCTCGAAGAACGATCTGTGGGACGTCGACGCGGACATCCTGATTCCCGCGGCGCTCGGGGGCGAGATCACGGGTCCGGTCGCCGAGCGCATCAAGGTCAAGCTCGTCGCCGAAGGGGCCAACGGACCCACCACCCCGGAGGGCGACCGCGTCCTCGCCAAGCGCGGCATCGAGCTGATCCCGGACATCATCGGCAACGCGGGCGGCGTGACGGTCTCGTACTACGAGTGGATCCAGAACAAACGCATGGAGCACTGGAGCGAGACCGAGGTGAACGGGCGCCTCGAGCAAGCGATCAAGTCCAACTACCGCATCATCCGGGACATCGCCCGCAACACTCCGCGCCGGACCGCCACCCACAACTCGCAGCGCTACTGCATCGGGCGCGAGGTGGACATGCGCACGGGGGCCATGGTGCTGGCGCTCAAGCGCATCGAGGCGCACTACCAGCTGGAAGGCTTCAGCCAGTAATTCAGTGCACGATCAGCACCGGCTTCTTGCAGATGTGCACGAGCCGGTGCGAGGTGCCTCCCAGCAGCATGCTGCCGACCAGCGTGCGGCCCCGGCTGCCCACCGCGACGAATTCCACTTCCGGCGGCTGGGCCGCGTCGGCGAGGACCTCGGCGGCGGGCCCGGAAAGGAGCTGCGTGTCGACCTGCACGCCGGCCGCGCGACCTTCCGCGGCCAGCTTCTCGAGCAGCGTCTTTCCCGCTTCGTAGACGCGGCGCTCGAGCTCGGCGATGTCCAGCACCACGGCCGGCTCGGAGAAGACGGGCGGCGGAGGCAGGACGTGCGTCAGGGTGACGGATTCGCCGAGCCGCTTGGCCAGATCGAAGGCGCGGCGCGCGGCCCGCTGCGCCGGTTCCGAGCCGTCCACTCCGACCAGGATGCGCACGTGTGGGAGCCTAGCGCAGCGCGGGACGGAGGGACAGCCCCACCCCCGAGCCGCTACAGTCCGCGCCGCGTGTACGCCTCGACCCCGACCCCGACCTCGACCCCGACCCCGACCCCGACCCCGACCTCGACCTCGACCCCGACCTCGACCTCGACCCCGACCTCGACCTGCGCCTCGACTCGACCTAGAAAGGCCGGGCATGCCCCGCTACATCCACGGTGAGACCGACCCGGTCGAGGTGGCGCGCCTGGAGACGCAGGCGCGCTTCCTCTCCCGCTGGATCCTCGACGGGGTCGAGGTGGGACCCTCCGCGCGCTTGCTCGATCTCGCCTGTGGCACGGGCGCGATGTCCCGCCGGCTGCGGGCACGCTTCCCCGACGCCAGGCTGGTCGGATCGGACCTCTCCCTCGACCAGCTGCGCGCCGCGCGCGACGAGCAGATCCGGCTGCGCGACCCCATCCCCCTCGTGCAGAGCACCGCGGCCGCCTTGCCCTTCGCCGACCGCACCTTCGACGCCGTGCACGCATCGTGGTTCCTGGAGCACGTCGCGGGCCACGACGTGGTGCCGATCCTGCGGGAGGCCCGCCGCGTGCTGCGGCGGAACGGCACCCTCCACCTGTGCGAGGTCGAGAACGACAGCCTCTTCCTCTGGCCGCGGCAGCCGCTCGCCGAGGAGGCCTTCCGCGCGCTCTGGCAGGCCCAGGCGGCCGGCGGCGGCGACCCGATCATCGGGCGCAAGCTCCATGGCCTCTGCACCGCCGCGGGGTTCTCGCAGGTCGAGGTGCTGCCGACCACCCTGCACATGCACGCGGGCTCGCCGGCTGGATACCTGCACGGCGCCCTGCACGAATTCGGCGAGATCCTGCGCAGCGCGCAGGATTCGCTCCCCGAGCGGCTGCGCGGCCGGGTGGACGAGGCCATCGCGCAGCTGGTCTCGATCGAGCGCGCCCCGGAAGGCTCCTTCACGTACACCATGTTCCGCGTTCGCGCCCGCCCCTGAAGCCCGCCCTCCGGGACCGGTCCCCCTCCACGGCGGCGGCTCGTTTGACCCGCCGATGCGACTTTTGATACCGGATCCAGGCCGGCCGCGTGGGCCGGCAAAAACACCGGGCGGGGGGACCGCCCGCTAGCAAGGAAGGTCTTCGACATGGCGCAGGGTACCGTGAAATGGTTCAACGACAGCAAGGGCTACGGCTTCATCTCCCAGCAGGGGGGAGAGGACGTGTTCGTCCACCACACCG
>DASWGQ010000401.1:0-2246 GCA_036393595.1 Myxococcales bacterium
TGGGTCACCCCGTGTGGCCGCTGCTTCTACTGCCGGCTGGCCAAGCCGCACCTCTGCGAGGTGGGCGAGCGCATCAACAAGACCAACCGCATGCCGGACGGCAGCACGCGGGTCCACAAGGACGGCCAGGACCTCAACGTCTTCTCCGCAATCGGCACCATGGCGGAATTCGCGGTGGCGCCCGCGAACGCGGCGGTGAAGCTCCCGCCCGATGCGCCGCTGGACAAGTGCGCTCTCCTCGGCTGCGCGGTGACCACGGGCGTGGGCGCGGTCTTCAATACCGCGCAGGTCGCGCCCGGCAGTAGCGTGGCGGTGTTCGGCGCCGGAGGCGTGGGGCTCAACGTCATCCAAGGCGCGGCCATCGCCGGCGCGGAGCGGATCGTCGCCGTCGACGCGCAGCCGGCGAAGCTCGAGCTGGCGCGAAAGTTCGGCGCCACGGACCTGGTCGATGCGACCAAGGCCGACCCCGTCGAAGCCATCCGCGCGCTGACGGCGGGCCGCGGCGCCGATTTCGCGTTCGAGGCGATCGGCAACAAGCGGACGGTGGAGCAGGCGTACGAAGCGACCCGCAAAGCAGGGACCTGCGTGGTGATCGGCCTCGGCAGCATCAAGGAATCGGTCTCGCTGAATCTCTTCGTGCTCCCCCTGCTGGAGAAGCGGCTGCTGGGCTGCTGGTACGGCAGCGCCGACGTGCACCGCGACATCCCGCGGCTGCTCTCGCTTCATCGGGCCGGCAAGCTGAAGCTGGACGCTCTGGTGACGCGCACCTACGGGCTCGCCCAGATCAACGAGGCGTTCGCGGACATGACCTCCGGCGCGAACGCGCGCGGCGTGATCGTCTTCTGACGGAGCGCGAGGAGCGACGTGCACGCCCCCCTGCCGATCGATGCGCCGGACGAGGTGCGGGAGGAGGAGCGCTTCGACGCCGAGCGGCTGCGCGGGTTCCTCGAGGCCGCGCTCCCGGGCGCATCCGGGCCGATCGAGGTGCTCCAGTTCCGCAAGGGCTACTCGAATCTGACCTACCTGGTCCGCATCGGAGACAGCGAGGCCGTGCTGCGGCGCGCTCCCTTCGGCGTACAGGTGAAGAGCGCGCACGACATGCGGCGGGAGTTCACCATCCTCTCCGCGCTCCAGGGCGTCTACGCGAAAGCTCCCCGGCCCATCGCGTTCTGCGAAGACGAGTCGCTGATCGGCGCCCGCTTCTACCTGATGGACCGCGTCCGCGGCGTCGTCGTCCGGGCCGCCGAACCGCCGCCGGGGGTCGTTCTCACGCCGGAGCTGCTGCGCGCCATCTCGACCGCACTGGTCGACAATCTCGCCGGGCTGCACGCCGTAGACGTGACTCGCGCCGGATTCGGATCCATCGGCCATCCCGAGGGGTACGTCGCCCGCCAGGTCGCCGGCTGGACCGAGCGCTATGCGAAGGCGCGGACCCACGACGTACCGCAGGTCGATGCCGCCGCCGAGTGGCTCGCGCGCAACCTCCCCAAAGAGAGCGGTGCCGCCGTCATCCACAACGACTACAAATACGACAACGTGGTGCTGGATCCGGACGACCTGTCCCGCATCGTCGCGGTGCTCGACTGGGAGATGGCCACGATCGGCGACCCGCTGATGGACCTCGGCACGCTGCTCGCCTACTGGCCCGATCCGGACGACCCGGCCGAGATGCGCGCGCGCTCATACGGGCCCACCTTCCTGCCGGGCAGCCTCTCGCGGACGGACCTCGTGCAGCGTTACCAGGAGCGGAGCGGCCGCGCGCCCTTTGCCGCGCTCTTCTATTACGTCTTCGCGCTCTTCAAGAACGCGGTCGTCGTCCAGCAGATCTACAAGCGGTACGTGCAGGGCCACACGCGCGATCCGCGCTTCGCGACGCTGGGCGATTGGGTGCGCGTGGTCTCCGTGCAAGCGGAGCGGGCGCTGACGCGAGGCCGGATCGACCGGCTCGGGAGGCCTTCGTGAGCGAAGCGAACGTGGTCCCCGAGGGGTTCCGGCCCATCCAGCGCGGCGGCCCGTTCCTCTCCGCGCTCGGTCCGCTCTACGTGAAGACGGGCGGCGCGACGCCCGTGATCGGCCTTCGGGTCGAGGAGAAGCACCTCAATACTCGCGGCATCGCGCACGGCGGGATGCTGGTGACGCTCGCGGACAGCGCGCTCGGGATCGCGCTCGCCACCTCGCGCACTCCGCCGCAGCCGATGGTCACGGTCAATCTCTCCACCGACTTCGCCGACGCCGCTCACGCCGGC
>DASWGQ010000402.1:0-3662 GCA_036393595.1 Myxococcales bacterium
CGAACTCGGGCGCTCGCTCGCGCAGCTCGCGCAGCACGGCGCGGGTGTAGCGCTCCTGCGGGATCACCTTCTCGGCCCGCGAGGCGAAGTCGCAGTACGGGCACTTCGACAGGCAGTACGGGAAGTGGATGTAGACCCCGAGGTCGCTCACGGCGGCCGCTTTATAACCGGCCGGGCGGCGGCGCGTCGCGCGCGGCCGCGTCCCACGCCCGCCGGATCCGGTCGGCGACCAGTTCCGGCTGCTCGATGTGCAGGTGGTGGCTCGCCCCGGGCACCGTCTCGACGATGAGCGAGGGGACGGCGGAGAGCCACGACCGGAGCTGCTGCTCGTCCGGTAGGTGCCCCCGCTCGGCCCGGAGCACCAGCACGGGCGCGCGCACCCGGCCCATGATTTCTTCGAGGACTTCCTTCGTGTAGGGCAGCGGAGAGCGCGCGCGCAGCAGCGGGTCCCATTTCCAGGCGAGCGCCCCGCCCCGGCCAGGGTCGGGCCCGACGGCTCCCCCGGCGAGCAGGCGCGCGGCGGCGGGGGAGAGGTCCGGATTGGCGCGCTCCATCCGCTCTCGCGCCTCGTCCACCGAGGCGACCGCGCCGCGGGCGCGGGGCCTGGCCAGGTCCTCGAGCCACCCGGTCAGCCGATCGGGCACCTCGGCCGGCTCGATGAGCAGCGGCGCCGCGTCCAAGAGCGTCACTTGCGCGACGAGATCGGGTCGCGCGGCGGCGTAGAGCAGCGAGACCGCACCGCCCATGGAATGGCCGACCAGGCGCGCCGGCGCGGGCAGCTCAAGCTCGCGCAAGAGGCCGTCCAGGTCGCCGAGATATTCGACGAAGTGGTAGAAGGCACCCGCGCCCGCCCAGGAGGAATCGCCGTGACCGCGCTGATCGACCGCGACGGTGCGGCCGGGCAGGAGCGGCGCGAGCAGGTCGAAGGAGCCCCGGTGATCGAGCCATCCGTGCAGCAGCACCGAGGCAGGGCCATCCTGGGGACCTCGCTCGCGCACGCGCAGCGACAGCCCCCGCACGGCCACGTCGCGCTCGCGGAAGTCCATCGCCCGGATCTGTCGGCTCGCGGAGGCCCGAGTCAAGCGCCTTGACCGCGCGTCCCCGCTCTGTTACCCGCCCCGGATGGCCGGCAAGCCGTTGGTGGGCATCATCATGGGAAGCAAGACCGACCTGGAGATCCTCCAGGGGGCGGTCGAGGTGCTCCGCGAATTCGGCGTGGGCCACGAGCTGCGCATCCTGTCGGCGCACCGGACGCCCGAGAAGGTGCTGGAGTGGTCGGAGACGGCCGAGGAGCGCGGGCTCGAGGTGCTCATCGCGGGCGCCGGCAGCGCAGCCGCGTTGCCGGGCGTGGTGGCGGCGAAGACCGTCCTGCCGGTCCTCGGCGTGCCGGTCGCCTCGACCACGCTGGGCGGCGTCGACGCGCTGCTGTCGATCGTGCAGATGCCGAAGGGCGTACCGGTGGGAACCCTGGCCATCGGCAAGGGTGGCGCGGCGAACGCGGCGCTGCTGGCGGTCTCGATCCTCGGCGCGAAGCGCCCCGAGCTGCGCGAGAAGCTCCGCGCCTGGCGCAAGAAGCGCGCGGAGGAAGTGCTCAAGTCGGACGCGGAAGCGCAGGGGAAGTAGTCGCCGCCGTATTCGGCGGCGCCATGCTTTTCATGGCGCGGACGTCATGGGTTGCGCTCAGGGGCTCTACCGGACCTTGACCCCGAGCGCGAGGCCTTCCTCGGTGGGGATCATGGTGGCGCGGAAGCGGCCCCCGCGCGCCAGCTCTTCGTTGAAGCGCCGCAGGGCCCGCACTCCCTCGTCCCCGTCCGGCTTGGACACCCCGCCGAAGCCGAACGCATTGTCGCCCAGCACGGCGCCTCCGACGCGCAGGTGCCGCGCGGCCCAGTCGAGGTAGGCGGGATAGCCGGCCTTGTCGGCGTCGATGAAGCAGAGGTCGAACGGCGCTTCGCGCTCGATCTCGCGCAGGTTCTGGAGCGCCGGGCCGACGTGGATGCGGGCGCGGTCCGCGACGCCCGCCTTGCGGAACGATTCGCGCGCCACCTCGGCGTGGTGCGCGTCCAGCTCGAAGGTGTGCAAGACGCCGTCCTCGGGCATGCCGCGCAAGAGGCACACGCCGCTGTAGCCGCCGAGCGTGCCGATCTCGACCGCCTTGCGCGCGCCCAGGAGCCTCGCCACCACCTCGAGGTGCAGCCCGTCGAAGCGCCCCACCGCGATGGCCGGCAGCCCCTCGCGGACGCTGCGCGCGCGGATCTCCGCCAGCACCGCGTCCTCGGGCTGGAACACGTTCTCGGCCCAGCGCGCCAATTCGGGCGAGCCCTGGCCGAATCCCTTGTCCTCGGGAGAGATCGGCATGGCGGCGGACTCTACTCCGGGCCTGCGCGGAGCGTCTCGAGCAGCATGCCGACCAGTCCGCCGCGGTACACCGCGACGTACGCCAGCGCGCCCAGCGCGGCGAGGGTTCCAGCGGCGTGCAGCGCCCGCGCGGCTCCCCGCGGCGAGGCGGCGCGGAGCCGCAGCCCGGAGAGCGTGACCAGCAAGGCCGCGCCCGCACACAGCTCGAGGATGGCGGCGCGCGGCGCCGGATCCTGCCGCGCGGAGAGGAGGGCGAGGACGCCCAGCACGGGAAGGACGATCCGCGCCTCGGCGGGCAGCGGCCAGAGGCGCACCGGCCCCCGACGCCGGAGCGACTCGGCCAGGAGCCCCGCGACGATCACCGCCAGTCCGCCCGCCGCCCAGGCCAGACGCTGCCGGGCCCGGAGCACCTGCGTCGACCGCGCCGAGACGCGGCCCATCTCGCGCACCGCCTCGTCCCGTGCTCCCTCTGCCTTCGCGTACCACCCCAGCGCCGCGCCATACCGCCTCTCCTGCGCCGCCACATCGCCCAACCCGACCCAGCTGCGCTCCACCCACACTGACCCGGGATGGTCGCGCCCCACCCGCTCGAACCACCGCCGCGCCACCTCGCCCTCCTGCAGCGCCAGCCACGCGCTCCCCATCCAGTATTCGGCCCGGTCGTGTTCAGGAAACTCCCCTTCCCCGATGAGCTGCTCCACCTGCGCCAAGGTGTCCCTCGGCGCCCTCTGCGGATAGGTCCGGAGCAGGTAGAGGAACCTCTCTTGCCGCCCCGCCCCAGGGCTCGGAGTCGGAGTGGCCATCAGACTCGATGTCGCACTCGCTGGCGTAGTCGCCGTCGCTGTCGCCGTCGCCTGCAGCGCGCCAACCGCGGCAATCACGGCGGCCCAGCTCACTCCGCCCACCGCCGCCCCTTCTTCTTCTCCCCCGCCCTCCTCTTCTCCTCCATCCTCCTCTCCTTCGCCGCCCGGCTCGGCCGCGTCTTGTGCCGCGGCGGCGGCCGGTACGCCCGCCGCGCGAGCTTCTCGCGCAGCCGCTCGAGCGCCGAGGAGAGGTTCTGCCCGCGCGAACGCTGGTCCTTGCCTTCCGCGGCGACGCCGGTGTGGAGGTGCACGAGCCGCACCGCGGTCTCCGCCTTGTTGCGGTGCTGCCCGCCGGGTCCACCCGCCCGGTGCGCCTGCACCTCGCACTGCGCGAGCAGCTGGGGGTCCGGGAGCTCGTGCCACGCCGCCATGCGCGGCAGCGTACTACGCGAGCTGGTCCTTGGCGGCGGCCTCGATCTGCCGGGCCAGCCGCAGATCGCG
>DASWGQ010000403.1:0-12077 GCA_036393595.1 Myxococcales bacterium
CGGCTTGCGAGCCCGGTGAGCGCGTCGTCCTCGGGCGGGCCGGCGGACGCCTGCTCGGAAGGCTTTCGCAACAGGATGGGCCCGGAGAGCGAGCACACCGCCGCGGACAGCTCGAGCAGCAGAAGTCCGGGAAAGACGCCGCCGGCCGGAAAGCATTCCACCGCGGCGGTCAGCTCGTCCCCGGCGCGCACGGGAAAGAGGAACGAGCTGCCTCCGTCGCGGGCGATCGTTTCCCACCGCAGGTCGGCCCGCTGACGCAGCGGCTCGCCGAGGAAGACGGGCGAGCGGCGTCGCTCGACGGCCGCCGAGAGTACCCGGCGCGGCATCCGGCCGGGGCTGACGTGCCACAGCGGGCGGCGCACGAGGCCGCCGCGCAGCTCGAGGCGGGCCGCCTCCCAGCCCGCTTCCGCGCAGAGTCCGGCGAGCAAGGCGCGCGCAGCGGCCTCGGCGGTCGGCTGGTCGTCGACCTCTTGCAGGATCCGCTGCGCGGTAGCCTGGCCGGGCAGTTGCTCCGGCGCGACGGCCGGCTCGGCGGGCCCGGGGCACGCGCCTTCCAGGGAGGCTTCTTCCGCCACTCAGGCCACCCGGTCCCTTCCGGCCGCCTTCGCTTCGTACAGGCTGGCATCCGCGCGTATCAGCAGCGCCTCCAGCGACTCAATCGCGGGCGAGAGCGTCGCCATTCCGATGCTCGCGGTGACTGACACCGGTCCCGTCCTGGTCGGGAACGGCTCGTGCGCGATGGCCCGCCGGATCCTCTCCGCCAGCAGGCTCTGCGCGGACTCTGCCTGGGTCATCGGCAGCAGCATGGCGAACTCCTCGCCGCCATAGCGACCGAGCAGATCGGCCGAGCGCAGGGTGTCTTTGCAGCGCAGCGCGATCGCGCGCAGCACCTGGTCGCCGACCGCGTGGCCATGGCGGTCGTTCACGCGCTTGAAGTGGTCGACGTCCAGCATCAGCACGCTGAGCGGCTGGCCGTACCGGCGCGCCGTTTCGAAGAGCCGCTCGCCGAGCTGCAGGAAGTGCCGCCGGTTGGAGATGCCGGTCAGGTCGTCGGTGGTGGCGAGCCTCTTCACTTCGCTGAACAGGCGGGCGTTGTCGATCGCCACCGCGGCGGGCTGCAGGAATGCGGCAGCGACGCGCGCGTCGTCCTCGCCGTACCGCCCCTGGGTCTCGAGGACGATCAGGCCCGCCACCTCGTTCTCCCGCGAGAGCAGCGGAAGCAGCAGCACGTCTCCCCCCGGCGAGATCAGCGGTTCGCGCCGCTGCACCGCGCGCTCGGGCAATCCGTCGGCGCCCTCGCGGGGGCAGTAGAGGCGCGGCTCGTCCCCGTCGAGCCACCCGCGCGCGAGCGCCAGCTCGTAGCCTTCCGCGCGCGCCACCAGCACCGCCGCACGCTCGAAACGGGCGACCTTCGCGAGCGAATCGAGCAGGCGGTGCAGCACCTCCTGCAGGTCGAGCGAGGAGCTGAGCGAGAGGACGAGCTTCATCTCGTCGCGCTCCCGCAACCCCACCGTCATGGCGTTGAACATGCGCGCGAGCTGCGCCACTTCGTCCGACCCGCGCGGCGTCACCACGACGTCCAGCGAACCCGCGGCGACAGCCCGGGCTGCGTCGTGCAACGCCTGCACGGGACGGGTGACCGCGCGGACGGCCACCACGCCGGTGAACACCGCGAGGGCCAGCGCCACCAGCACCCACAGGGCGGCGCTCCGCATGGTCGAGCGCAACGGTCCCAGCGCCTCGGCCGCCGGCTGCTGCACGATCACCTTCCATCCCAGCAGCGGCGCGACCGCGGAGGCGCCGAGGAGATGGCTGCCGAAGGCGCCGCCGAGCAGCGGATGCGAGGAAAGGTCGGTGCGGTCGCGGATGAGCAGCGGGTCGCGGTGCGCGATGACGTGGTTGCGCGCATCCACCAGGAAGGCGACGCCGTTCTCGCCGGCCTTGAACTCCAGGATCGAGCGCACCAGGGGCCGCAGCGACAGCTCCATCGCCAGCACCCAGCTCCGGTCCGGCACCTTGGCCGCCAGCACCACGCGCGGGATCGGCGACCCCGCCTCGTCCGGGATCGAGTAGACCGGCCCGATGGCGAGCCCCGTCTCCAGCGCGGCCCGCAGCGGAACGTGGTGGGAGTACGCGGCCATCCCCAGGTCGCTGACGACCTCGTGCTCGCCAGCCGCGTTCGGCGCCAGCGTCAGGAAGCGCACCGCCGGGACCACCGGGCGGCCGGTCTCGTCGAAAAGCCCCATCACGTCCGCGCCGCGGGTCTCCTTGTAGAGCAGCAGCAGCGCCTGCTGGCGCGTCTCCTCGTCGAGCTCGGCGAAACGCAGCGTGCGGGCGGCGAGCGAGAGGGCCTCCAGGTCGTCGAGCACCGTCTTCTGGCATTCGAGCGCGAGCGATCGCGCATCCTGCGCGTACAGCTGCCGCAGCTGCGCCTCCAACGCGGCGCCGCCCCGCGGCAGCAGCACGCCCAGGACGAGCAGCAGCGGCAGGGTGATGGCAACCGCCAGGAGCAGCGACAACTTCACCGCGAGCCGCACGGTACCCTCCTCGACGACGTTGCCCGACGGTGCCCGGCGCCCGTATATGTGTGTCCATGCTCCGGGGAGTAGCTCTGCTCGGCCTCGCCTTCGCCCTGCACGGCTGCAGGTGCACGAGGAGCGCCCCGCCGCCCGCCCCACCTCCACCCACCCCCCGCGCGGAGGCCACCGAGCCCGATGCCGGGCCGCCCCCAGGCGCCGTCCTGGTCGACAAGAGCGGCGTCGTCGAGCTGCAGCGAGGCAGCGGGTCCTGGAGCCCGGCCGCGACCGGCGACCGCGTCGGGTCCTCCGACGCCCTGCGCACGCCGGGCGAGGGCCGGGCCGAACTGTCGGTGGACGGCGTCCGGATCAAGCTGCACGACCGCAGCGAGGTCCGGCTGACCGCCATCGGCCCCGGCCTGCTGCGCGCGCGCATCCGCGGCCGGGTCGAGTCCGACGTCGAGCGCGGCAGAGGTTCGGTGTCGCTCCAGGTCGAGGACGGAAGCGCCATCGCGACCAGCGAGGGCGGTCATTTCATGATCACCGCCGAAGGGAGGGCCGTGGTGGTCGCCGCGACGAGTGGCGCGGTCGACGTGTCTTCGGGCGGCAAGCACGTCCAGGTGCGCGACGGGCAGAGTACGCGGGTGCAGACCGGCACGCTCGAGCAGCCGAAGCAGGCGCTGCGCAAGGTCTTGCTGGCGGTGCAATGGCCCGGCGACAAGACCAACCGGTCGTCCATACCCGTCTCGGGGCGCGTCGCCGCCGGCAGCCGCGTGTACGTCCAGGGGCAACCCGTCGAGGTGCGCCCTTCCGGCGAATTCCAGGTCGATGTCCGGCTGCACGACGGCCGCCAGCGGATCGCCGTAGTCACGGTCGACCCGTTCGGGCGGCGCAAGTCGGACGAAGCGGACGTGGTGCTCGATCAGTCGCTGCCCCAGGTGCAGATGACGGCGCCGTGGGAGCGCTGAACGCCGGCGCCGCGCGAGCAGCGCTCCCATCGCCACGAGCCAGCCGAGGTCCGTCCCGCCCGACCCGCGGCAGCCACAGCCTCCGGCGTCGAGGCGCAGCCGCTCCACGTCGACTGCCGCCTGCTGCGCCGGCGCGAGCTGGCGGCCCGACGCGCTCCGCAGGATCGCGGCGACTCCGGCGCGGGCGCCCGGGCCCGCCGTGATCCCGGCGGCGACCGCGACGTCCACGGTGCCGCCGACCGGAAGATCGGGCAGCAGCACCGCGGCTCCCTCCCAGGAGAGCTCCGAAGCGCCGGACGAAGCGCGACCCAGGGTGACGCCGATCGGCGAGAGCGCGAGCCGCGCCCCCGCGACCGGCAGGGTACCGGCGTTGGCGATCCGCACGACGAAGGTGACGGCGCTGCCGGGCATGCCCGGCGCAGTCGCGGAGAGCGTCAGTGCTCCCGCCTCGTAGAGAGCGGGCAGCACGACGTCGAGGGTCACCTGCGCGGGCGTGGACGCCTGCCCGTCGGTGGCGGCGTAGACGAACGAGTCCAGCCCCCCGAAGCCGGCGTCGGGAAGATAGGTGAACGACCCGTCGGCACGCAGGTCGAGCGTCCCGTGCGCCGGCCCGGACAGCAGGACTGCCGAGAGCGGATCGAGATCGGGATCGCTGTCGTTCGCCAGCACGCCGGGGGCGGCGACGGCGAGCGCGAGATCTCCGTTCTGCCACGTCCAGGAATCGGCGGCCGCGACGGGCGCGTGGTTCGAGGGCTGCACGTCGAGCGTCACCACCGCGTCGGCGGAGGCGAGGATTCCGTCCGTGGCCTGGTAGGTGAACGAATCCTGTCCGGCGAATCCGGCCGCCGGCTGGTAGCTGAACGAGCCGTCGGGGAACAGCGACAGCGTGCCGTGCTGAGGAGCTGCCACCAGCATGGCGGAGAGGGGGTCGAGGTCGGGATCCGAATCGTTGCCGAGGACCCCGGGCGCGGAAACCTGCAGGGGCGATCCCTGGATCCCGGAAAACGCATCGGCGGATGCGGATGGAGCACGGTCGCCCTGGTTGCAGATCGGCACGTCGGGCAACTCGAATCCGTTGAACAGGTTGTCGAGCGAGATGATCGCCATCGCGCGGATGGCATACGGCGCGCAGTCGGCCTGCAGCGAGTGCGTGCCGACGATGCCGATCGTCACGGGGGGCGGCGTGTTGCCGGTAGAGAAGAGGTGCACGAGCGCCGGGCCAGGATTGCCGAGCTGCGGGGCAGAGCTGGCCAGCGGCATCCAGAGCTCCTGGCTGGGAGCGGCGTGGAACGTCAAGGCGAAGGATGCCGCCGGCTGCCCCGGAGGGCCCGACACGAGCCCCGTCAGCGGCGCGGCGGTGATCAAATCATCGTCGAGGTTCACCGCCGAGACGGAGGGCGCGCTCTCTCCGGAGAACGCCGCGTCCGAGCTGATCGCCGGTCCGAGGCCGATGGTGTAGGCAACGTTGCCGTCCGGCAGGGCGTCGTCGACGCCGGTCACGGCCACGGTCTGCGGGGTGGAGTAGTTCGCGGGGGTGAAGACCAACGAGGTGGCCGAAACGGCACCCTCGCCGGGGTCGCTGCTCGCGATCGGCAGGGTGACGTTCGCGGTGGGCGCCTTTCCGAGCGCGACGGTGAAGGTAGCCGCTCGGCCCGATTCGCTGGTGACGATCCCGTGTGCCGGGATGACCACGAACAGCGGGATCGCCGGCGGGCTGGACGGGCGCGTCGAGAGCGTCAGGGCCGATGGGCCGAACAAGATGCGCGCGGCCAGGTTCCCGGGGTTGTTCAGCACGCGGACCAGCGGCGCCGGTCCGTTACCGTTGGAATACGTCGCGAGCGAAATGGGGCCTCCCGTGGTGGTGAGGCCGCCCAGGTCGATGACCAGCTCGGATTCGTCGTCGAACGTCAGCGGACCGCCGGTGGCGTCGAGCTGATCGTAATCCACGCCTGCGGTGCCGTAGCCCGCGACGCGCACGGAGAGCGTGCCGTGGCGCAGGTCGGCGCTGGCGGCGTGGAGGATTCCCCGGCTGGCGGGCAGTCCCGGGTTCACCACGCCGCCAGGAACGGAGTTCGCCGTCCAGATGATGCCCACGTTCCCGCTGCCCCAGAGGCTGCCGTGCTGCGTGCTCGAGCTCCCGACCACGACGTAGTCGAATCCGGGGTTGCCGGTGGTGAGCGTGCCGGTCACCACCAGCGCCCCATCGGCGACCCGCGCATACCCGCCGATCGCGCCGGCGCCCGAGAACGTCAGCGTGCCGGTGCCCACCTTCACGAAATCGAATCCGTTCCCGTTCGGCTGGTCCGCGAGTTGGGCGCCGAGGACGCCGGAGAAGGTGGAGTCGGTCCCGTCGAGCCCCACCAAGAACGTGGCGTGCGCCGTTGACGTGTTGGTCACCGATCCCGTGCCGGCGAGCGAGCCGATCGCCAGCGGCCGGCCGGCGAGGTCCAGCCATGCGCCTGCGCCCAGCGAGAGCTGACTCGCCGCGGGGACGGCGTCTCCCGAGGCGGCGAGGATCGCCTGCGAGACACTCACCGGCCCCGGCGTGCCGGTGTTGCCGAGGTTGAAGACGGTCCCCGTACCGAGCGCCGTCTGGTTCTCGAAGCCGTTCAACGACAGAGATCCGGCATCGAAGATGGGCACCTGCGACACGAGCGAGCCGCGCGCGCTCCGCGACAATCCCGCGCCACGCACGGCGAGAGCGCTGCCGGCCTGCGAGCCAGGCTGCAGCGTCACGGTGCCCGCGGCGGAGACGGAGAGCGTCGAGATCACCCGCGTGCCATCGAGCGCGACGGCGCCCGGCGCAGAGACGTCGACGGCGGCGGTCCCGTCGTCCGGCGGCGGCGAGCCTCCCGCCCAATTCGCTGCATCCGTCCAACTTCGCGTCGCTCCCGCTCCGGTCCACGTGAACGAAGCCGCTCCCGCACCGGAAGACACGGCGAGGATCGCGACAGCGATCTGGAGGACCGTCCCGCGCACCCCTGTAAAGTTAGCCCCCGCGCAGCGTGCGCAAAATGTGAGGAGCTGTGGGCGCCGTGGAGCCTTTGCGCAGAACCGCACCCGGCCGCTGCGACACGGGCCGCCTCCGCGCCAGATCGGACCACGTACGGCTACGTCCCGCGAGCTTCCCCCACCCGTTGCAGCTCCACGGCAAGTTCATCAACCTGTGAGCAGGTCACGCAGGTCGTTCAAACGATCGGGGGGGCGTGGTGATCGGGCGGCTTCTCGCAGTCTCGCTCTCGTTGCGCGCGGACCCGCCGCGGCTGTTGCTGTCGGGCGCCGCGGCCGCGGAAATTTCCGTGGCCGGCGCACCGGACGGCGCGCGCGTCGAGCTGTGGGCCAGCGCGGGAACCGTCGGCGAGCCGCGCCGCGGCCCCGACGGCACCTACCGCGCCACCTACCGCGCTCCGCGCGAGCGGTTCCCGCGCGTCGCGCTGCTCCTCGCGACGGTGCGGGAGGGAACGGGCGAGGAACGCGCCTGGCTCGCCCTGCCCCTGGTCTCCAACGAGGCGCTCTCCCTCGCCACCAAGCCGTCGTCACGCGTGGAGGTGACGATCGCGGAGACGGCGTTCGGACCCGTGCTGGCGGACCGCGCCGGCAGTGCGCGCGTCCGGGTGCGCGTTCCGCCCGGCATCCGGACCGCCCGCGTGCGCGTGCGCGATCCGTACGGAAACGTGAACGAGACCGCGTTCGATCTTCGCCCGCCCCCGTTCCAGAGGTTGCGCCTGCTCGCGTCGGCGAGCGAGGCGAGCTGGGCCGATGCGAACCCCGTCGAGCTGGAGCTCTTCGCCGTGGCGGCCGACGGGAGCCCCGCGGCGCGCGCGGACGTCTCGGTCTCCGCCGATCGCGGGCGGCTCGGCGTCCTGGAGGAACGTGCGCCCGGCGTGTTCCGGATCGCGTTCCGCGCGCCGGACGTCGCGGGCGGCGCAGCCAGGGTCCGCGCGGCGCTGTCCCACGATGCGGCGCCCGCGCAGGTGGTCTCGATCGCGCTGCGCGCCGGCGCTCCCGCCTCGATCCAGCTCCAGCCCAGCGCGGCGCAGATCGCCGGCGCGGGCGAGGTCGTGCTGCGCGCGGAGGTGCTCGACACGCGCGGCAACGCGCTCCGGGACCAGCCGGTGGCGTTCTCCACCGATTACGGCGAGCTCGCGGCGAGCGGCCCCACCGCGCGGTTGCGCGTCCCGGCAGCGCACGAAGGCCGGCGGCGCGCGCGCATCCGCGCCCGCGCAGCCAGCGCCGAGGGTGTCGTCGACGTCGATCTGCGGCCGGGCCCTGCCGCACGCGCGATCGTGCAGCTGGCCAGGAGCGAGGTGCGCGAGGGCCAGGACGTCGAGGCGACCGTGCAGCTGAGCGACGAGGCGGGGAACCCGATCGAAGGGGCAGCGCTGGAGGTCGAGGCCGAGAGAGCGCGCGCGGAGCCGGCGCGCGAGATCCGGGAGGGGATCTACTCGGTGCGCGTGCGCGTCGGCGATGCTCCGGGCCCGGCGAGCCTGGTCGTGCGCTCGGGCGTGGCCGTGGGCCGGGCACGGTTGGCCGTGATCCCGGACGAGCGCGCGGACGGAATCGCGATCGGCGGGCTCGTCTGGGGTCAATCGAATCTGTCGCGCGCATGGGGCGGCGCCGCGGCGATCGAGTTGTCCGTGCATCCCGGGCTGCGTCCGATCGAGCTGGTCGCGCGCGCGGGGCTGCTGCAGTTCGCCCCCGCGCGCTCGGCGCTGGCCGGATCGGACGCCATCGGCCGCGGCGACCTTCGCGGGCTCTCGCTCGCCGTCGGAGCGCGGGCGTCGGTCGCGCTCCTCGGCCGCTGGGCGCTGCACGCGACGGTCTCCGGCGGCGCGCTGCGCACCTTCGGCACGCTCACCGTCGACGGAGGTGCGGCCGCCGGGGTACGCCAGGGCACCGCCCAGTGGGGGCCTCTCGGCGCGATCGCCGCGGGCACCACGCTGCGGATCGGACCTGGACGGGCGATCGCCGAGCTGCAGTACACCGCCGCGCCGGGCCGCGGGGACCTCAGTGGAAACCTGGGCGGGCTCACGGTGTGCGCGGGCTACCTCTTCGCGTTGCGGTAGCGGGAGAAATCGATGCGATTCCGGTCGAAGATCTTCGCGGTCCTCACGGTGGTCGGCCTGCTGCCGGTAGCGCTCCTCGGCTGGCTCTCCTTCACCGTGAATCGCGACGAGCTGGAGCGCAGCGCGGCGGGCGCTCAGGAAGCGCTCGCGCAGCAGGAAGCGCGCGGAGCCGAGCATGCCATCGCCCGCGGCATCGAGGGGCTGCGCCTCTCGCTCGCGCTGCTCCCGTTCGACCAGCTCCAGCCCGCCGAGGTGGCCGCGGCGTTGCACATTCCCTACGGCCAGCTGCAGTTCATCGACGCGCTGGCGCTGTTCGACTCGGAAGGAAACCTGGTGGTGCCGCTCATCGCCGAGGCGCGCGCGGGTTCCTCCCGCGCGTCGTTCGACCAGGCGGACGCGCAGCGGTTCCTCGTCGCGGCGCCGCTCGAGCTCGCGGCGCAGGCGGGGACGGCGCTGGGCGCGCCGTACCGTGGTCGCGGCGGCGATGCGCGCGTCGCGGTCGCGGTGCGCGTGTCGACGGACCCGCTCCGCGTCGTCGGCGCGCAGTTCTCCCTCGGCGAGCTGCAGCAAGCGATGAGGGAAGCGCTCCGTCCGCCCGCCGCGGCGTTCCTGGTGACGGCTGATGGCGCGCTCGTCGCCGGCGCCGGCGACACCGACCCGCTGCGAGCGGCCGCGGGCCCACTCATCTCCGCGGCCGCGATAGCGCACGCTCCGTCTACCCGGTTCCTGCGCGTCGCGAGCGGCCAGCAGTGGCTCGCCTCCGCGGCGCCGGTCGGCGGCCTGGGATGGGCCGCGGTGGTGGCGCAGCCCGTCGACGCCGCGCTCGGACCCGCTCTGCGCGTGCGCCGCTACACGGTGTTCTGGGCTTTCGTCGCCCTGGCTTTGACCGCGGCGCTGGGCCTGCTCGTCTCGCGAAGCCTGACCGTGCCGGTCGATCGGCTCAAGCGATCGGCGAAGGCGCTGCAGGAGGGGCGATACGGCGAGCCCGTCGTGGTCGAGAGCCGCGACGAATTGGGGGAGCTCGCCCTGGCCTTCGGCCACATGGCGCGCGAGATCCAGCGGCGGGACGAGGAGATCCGCCACTGGAACGCGGAGCTGCAGAAGCGCGTCGAGCAGCGGGGCGCCGAGCTCAAGGCCGCGCAGGACCAGGTGCTGCGCACCCGCCGGCTCGCGGCGCTGGGCTCCTTGGGCGCGGGCCTCGCGCACGAGATCAACAATCCGCTGATGGCCATTTCCGGATACCTGGCCCTGCTCCTGCGCGAGTGCGACGAGGCGCGCGGCACCCTGGTGCGCAAGGCGCAGGATCAGGTCTCGCGGGTGGCGAAGATCGTCGAGGGTCTCCTGCAGTTCGCCCGCCAGGAGCGCGCGGTGCAGGGCAGGCGGTTCGCCCTCGCCGCCCCGGTCAAGGCCGTCCTGGACCGCTACGCGGCGCAGCTCGCCCGGGGCCGCATCGAGGTCCGCGCCGAGCTCGACGCTCCGGCGCGCGAGGCGGAGGGGGACCCCGTCCAGATCGAGCAGGTGGTCGACCACCTGGTCCGCAACGCGATCCAGGCGATGCCGTCGGGCGGGCAGCTCCAGGTGCGCGTCGCGGACCTGGGCGACTCGCTCAAGCTGGTGGTCGCAGATACCGGCAGGGGCATCGCGGCCTCGTTCCGCGAGCGGATCTTCGATCCTTTCTTCAGCACCAAGGACGGCGTGGGCAGAGGGGCCGGCCTGGGGCTCTCGGTCTCGCACAGCATCGTCGAGGCGCACCACGGAAAGCTCCTGGTCGAGAGCATCGAGGGGCGCGGATCGACCTTCACCGTCGTGCTGCCTGCCGCGGCGGCGCCGGCGCACCTGAGCTGAGGAGAGCCGATGGACGAACGCGAGCGACGGGAGAGAGCGATCGAGGCGGAGCCGCTGGCGCCCGGGCTCATCCACGAGATGCGCCACCCGCTGATGGGCGTGCTGGCGGGCCTGGAGCTGGTCGCGCGCCGCATGCCGGCCGTCGCCGGCCTGCACGAGTGGACGATCGTCACCGAGCAGGCCAGGCGCCTGGAGGAGCTGTTCCGGACGTATCACGAGCTCTTCGCCGGGACTCCGCCGAGGCCGCAGCCCTTCCCGGTGGACGAGACCGTGAAGCGCGCCGTCTCGCTGCTCAACCTGCGCCTGCGCAAGCTCGGCGATCGCTTCGCCCTGCACCCTGGCAAGGCGCCGGTGCTCGCGCTGGGGGGCGCGCCGCCGCTCGTGCACGCCGTGACAAATCTACTCTCGAACGCGCTCGACGCCGTCGAGGAGAGCGGCGGCAGCGGCCGCGTCGAGGTGCGCATCGTGCGCGGGACGGACCGCGTCGAGGTGCGCATCAGCGACCAGGGCAGCGGCATCTCGCCGGAAGCGCGCCCGCGCCTCTTCCAGCCACGGTTCACCACCAAGCCGCCCGACAAGGGAACGGGGCTGGGGCTGTACCTCGCCCGGGCCGCGATGGAGCGAGCGGGCGGAGCGGTCCGGCTGGTGGACGACGAGGACCCGGCGCGCGCGCGCTGGGCGCGCACCGAGTTCGCCATCGAGCTGCCCTCGTGGGGAGAGGCGCGGCCATGAGCGGTCCGCGCCAGAAGCTCCCCGCGCAGATCGCCTTGGTGGTGCTCGCCGGTCTCGCGGTCGCGCTGCTCGTCTTCCGCCTCGGCATGTACGAGCGGCCCGCGTCGCCGCGAGCGGACGCGGCAGCGGCTCCGGGCGCGCGGTCTTCCGACGCGGGAGTGCGCGCGCTGGTGCTCTCGGTGGAGGGCGAGGTCCAGCGCGGGACGGCGGCCGGCCCGTGGATGAAATTGGCGCCCGGACATCTCGTCCGGCCGGACGAGCTCCTGCGCACCGGCGCGAACGGGCGTACCGACCTGAGCATCGGGCAGCGGTCGCGCCTCACCATCGGGGCGGCCTCGGAGGTGAAGATCCAGGAGCTGACCGGAATGGTGCACCGGTTCCGGCTCACCCGCGGGCAGATGATCGCCGATTACGAGGCGGAAGGGCAGCGCGTGCTGCGCGTCGAGGACGGCAGGGGCGAGGCGGTCGCCGAAGCGCGGTCGGCCCGCTTCAGCGTCCTCAGCACGGGCACCGCGATCGCCGTCGCGACCAGCGCCGGCGAAGTCGAGCTGCGATCGCATCGCCGCGCCGTGCGCATCGCCGCCGGGCAGCAAGCCGTCGCGATGAGCGGCGCATCGCCCTCGCCTGCCCGGCCCATCCCCACGGCGGTGCTGCTCAAGATCGCCAACGCCGCCACCGCCGGGAGCGACGACGTGTGCGCGGAGATCGACGGCCAGGCGGCGCCCGGGTCCGAGGTGACCGTCGACGGGGAGCCGGTGCAGCTGGGGCCCGACGGCCACTTCCGCCGCAAGGTGGCGCGCGAACGCCACAAGCGCGCGGCCGTGGTCGCGATCCGCGACGCCGCGGGGCGCGAGCAGACGCGCTCGGTTCCGTGCAGCGCACCGCCCGCGCCCATCCGGGACATGGCCATCCACTGGGGGAGGAAGCCGTGATGGGTTCCCTTCCCGCCG
>DASWGQ010000404.1:0-17638 GCA_036393595.1 Myxococcales bacterium
GACTCGATCGGATGCGTTCAGGCCCCGAGGTCGTCGAGGATCTCGTACAGCCCGAGCGCCGGCAGGCGCCGGTAGCCGTTCCAGGCGGCGCGCGCGAGCGTCCCGTCCTCGATCCAGCGAGGGAGCCACTCGCCTGCGCGATCCGGGTCGGCTTGCGGGAGGGCCGCGCCCTGCTCCACCGCCCAGCGCAGGTTGCGCTCCTCGTGGACCCCCACGGGCGGAGCGGCGATCACCGGCAACCCGAGCGCGGCGAAGAAGGTCATCTCGCTTGGCTTGGTCCACAGCACGTCCGTCCGCGCGAGCAGCGCGTTGAACCTCCGCAGGTATTTCAGCGTGTCGAGCTCCTCCAGCACCTCGACCGCGGAATGGCCCGCCAGCGCCTCCGCGGCGACCGCGGCGCGCAGCTTGCGCGCGACGTCGCGCCGGCGGCCGGCGACGAGCGCCAGCGCCAGCTGCCGGTTGCGCAGCGGACCCGCGAGCGCGCGCACCAGCCGGGCTGCGATGCCTACCTGAGCGCCCGCCCCGCCGATCGCGAACGTGACCAGCGGCGGCGAGTCGTCGCGTCCCACCGGGCCGATCTCCGCCGCGGCGGCGTCCGCCACGGCCCTGCGCGCGTCGATTCGTCCGAGCCGGGCGGCCAGGTTGCGCTTGAGCGCGGACCTCTCGCGTCCGCCGACCAGGTCATGAGGCAAGGGAAAGCCCGTCAGGCGGATCCGCTCCGGAGCCACGCCGTAGGACTCGATCCTCCGCCGCGCCGGCTCGCTCGGCACGTAGTAGCGGATCTTGCTTCGCGCAGGGTGCGGAGGCGCCCAGACGCGGTTGACGTCGGCGTCGGTCACCACGCAGTGCAGCCGAACCGCGCCGTGCAGCTCGGCGAGGATGGGCGCCGCGTAGAACGTCGCCAGGAGCGGCGCGCCGCTGGCGCGTAGATGCTCGGCCAGCGCCTTCCCAGCGCCCGCGCGCGCGGCGCGCTCCATCCACCGGGTGCCAGGCGTGGGCGCGGACAGGTCTCCGCCCGCGTCGGGGATGGCGGTGATGCGCGCGAGGAGCCGGCGCAGCGGACCACCGAGGGCGGCGACCTGCGACCAGCGCGTGAGCGGCTCGTACAACGCGCGGGTCCGCCACCAGAACCACGCGTCGCGCGCGTCCCCGAGCGGCGGCAGGTCCATGAGCAGCAACGGGACGCCGAGCGCGTCCGCCAGCGGCGCCGCGGCGCGCAGGTGGCCGTACCCCATGTCGATGGCCGCGACGACGGGACGCGGCGGGTGCGAAGGCATCGGGGCCGGGCACCTTCACCGCGCGGGAACGGCGTGTCAAGCTGGTGGATCGGCGCCCGAGCGACGCCGCCGTGCGAGCAGCGCGCCGCCGCCGTAGACGACCAGCCCCGCGCAGAAGTACTGCGCCGGGGTGAGCCCCAGGTAGCGCGCATCGACGTAGGGCAGGTCGCGCGCGCGCAGGAAGTCGAACGCGAAACGGCCGGCACCGTAAAGGAGCGCCAGCGCGGCCAGGAGCGACCCGCGCAGCGCGCCGCGGCGGCGCAGGCCGTACAGCACCAGGGTGATCGCCGCGAGCAGCAGGGCATCGTAGAAGCCCAGGTCGTGGCGGGGCCCGTCCGGGAACACCACCGCGAGAGGGAAGCTGGTCCGCACGCCGGGATGGTCGTGCACGGCGAAGCAGCCCAGCCGCGCCACCGCCCATCCGGGCGCGACCGACAGCGCGATCACGTCGCCGTAGCGGGCGAAGGAGAGGCGCCGCCGGCGGAAGAACAGCGCGCCCGCGGCGAGCCCGCCCAGGACGCCGCCCGTCGAGGAGAGGCCGTCCCAGACCTTGAGCACCTGGAGGAAGCCGCCCGAGCGCAGCTCTTCGGGATGGTAGAGGAAGAGGTGCACGAGGTGGCCGCCCACGATTCCGCCGACCAGCGCCCAGGTGGCGAACGAGGTGAGAGGCGCCGGGTCGAGACCTTCCTCGCGCGCGCGGCGCACCAGCAGCAGCGAGGCCAGGTACACTCCCGCGGCGGCGAGCACGCCGAACGGCTCGATGGCGAGCGGGCCGATGCGCAGCGGCGGGATCTGGAACCAGGGGATCGCGGCGAGGAGCACGGCGTCCTACCCGCGCTCGAGATACCGCGGGCTCGCCACACGCAGCTTCAGCTCGGCGATCCGCCGCAGCGCCTCCAGGGTGCCGCGCGGGACGTCGCCGCGGCGAATCCGCCGCGACAGCTCGGCGGACAGCTCCAGCGCCTGCTCCCGGAGCGTCCCCGGCCGGGGCGCTCCGGCGAGCGGCCGGAGCAGCGCAGTCTCTTCCCGGAGCAGCTCCTCGCCCAGCTCCAGGTCGCGCTTCAGGATCGAGAGCGCGTTCGCCGCCACCAGCAGGCGGAACCGCAGGCGCGGATCGGTCGCCGCGGGCAACGCCTCCGCCTCGAGGAACTCGCGGACCGCGTCCGCCAGCTCAGCGGCTGAAGGCCGGTCGGGCATCACGCACCTCCTTCGCCGAGCAGCGAGAGAAGCTCGTGCTCCACCTCGGCGGCGAGCCGGCCCAGGATGGCCAGCTCGACGCTGCGCTCCTCGCCGGACAGGTGCCGCCGGGCTTGCGTCAGGGCGCCGACCGCCCAGCGCACGTTCCCCAGCAGCTCGAAGACGCGCAGCTCCTCGAGGGAGACGCGCAAGCCGGTCAGCTGCGCGTAGCGGTCCAGGAAGGCGTCGGGTTGCGCGAGGCCCCCCAGCCGCAGCTGCTCCCTCCCGAACCGCCAGGCGCGCACCAGCGGCCAGGCGAGGTCCTCGCGGGGATCGCCCACGTGCGCGAACTCCCAATCGAGCACGCCCGTCAGTCCCGCCGCGCCCACCAGGAGGTTGCCGATGCGGAAGTCGCCGTGGCAGACGGAGCGCCGCCCGTTGCGAGGCAGGTCGCGGCGGAGGCGCAACAGCCCCAGCTCGATCGCCGGGTGCGGCTCGGAGGCCGCGTCGAGCTGCGCCTCGAGCGCGTCGAGGGACCTCCGCAGCGGCGCCTCGTCGCGCGCGCCGGGGAGGAAGTCGAGCCGCGCCGGGTCGAGCGCGTGGATGCGCGCCAGCTGCTCGGCCATCTGCCCGGGCAGCGCCGCGCGCGCCTCCGCCAGCTCCGGCTTCTGCACGATGCGGCGCCCCACCGTCTCGCCGGGCAGCCGCTCCATCAAGAACGCCTCGCGCCCCGCGACGTCGGGGAAATGGCGGTAGGGTCGCGGCACCAGCACTCCTGCCTCCCAGGCGGCCTGGAGCACGCGGAACTCCTGCGCGAGCGACAGCGCCTCGCTGTAGATGCGGCCTCCGGCGGCGCGCCGCAACAGCAGCGGCAGCGGCCCGCGCGGGGTCTCCGCGTCCACCGCCCACGCCTCCATCGACGCGCCGCCGCCCAGGAGCGCCGCTCGCGCGACCCGCGTCCCGGCGCCGAACAGCTCCTCGAGCCGTTCGCGCAGCGCCGCCTGCACCATCTCGCTCACGCACCCTCCGTTCCCGGATGCATTGTAGCCACATCGCTGCTACAGAGCCGGGCGTGGAGCCCGGGCCGCAGGACCCGCAGCAGCCATCCGCCCGCGGGCTCGGGCGGCTCCTGGGGCGCGCGCGCGAGCCGTTCCGTTCTCCCCTCTCGAGGATTCCCTGGGAACGGGCGCTGTTCCTCGGCGTGGCCGCGGTGATCGGCATCTACGCCGGGGTCGCCGCCGGCCTGTTCTCGCAGAGCATCCGCTTCGTCCAGATCGTGCTCTTCCGCGGCACCGAGGTGGCCGCGGCCCTCTTCGGCGCGGGACGCCAGGCCTGGGCGGCCACCTTCCGCGAGCATCTCGCTCGCGCGCGCTGGCACGTGGAGTTCGCCGCCCTGGCGCTCCTCGCGCTCGCATTCGCCTTCGCTGCCGAGGCGGTCGCGGCGCGGAAGCCTTCCTGGCTGCCGCGCTTCGAGGTGCACCGCGTGCGCGCGGTCGCTCTCGCCGGGGCGCTCGGGCTGTGGCTCTACTACCCGCTGGTCCTGCTCCGCGTCTTCAACGGCACCTTCCACGAGACGAGCGGCGGGCTGTACCACATCGCCATCCAGGCGCCGGTCTGGGTGCGCGTTCTCGCCCCCGCATTCGGCGCGCTGGCGGCCGGCTTGCTGGTCCGCTACGTGAGCCCGGAGAGCGGCGGGCACGGCGTGGTCGAGGTGATGGAGGCCATCCACCTGCGCGGACGCCAGCTGCGGGGGCGCGTCGCGGTGTGGAAGTCGCTCGCGGCGGGCCTGGTGATCGGGTCGGGCGGAAGCGCGGGGCGCGAAGGACCCGTGGTCCACCTGGGCGGCGCGGTGGCGGCGTCCCTGGGGCGCTTCCTGGCGCTGCCCCGGCGCGAGACGGCCGCGCTGCTCGCCTGCGGCGCCGGCGCCGGGATCGCCGCCTCCTTCCAGGCGCCGCTGGCGGGCGCCATGTTCGCGCTGGAGATCGTGCTCGGCGACTTCGGCGTCAGCCGCTTCGCCCCGATCGTGCTCTCCTGCGTGACCGCCACCGCCACCTCGCGGGCGCTGCTGGGCGGCGGGAGCGAGCTGCAGCCCGTCTCGTGGACGCTGCAGCACTCGGGAGAGATCGCCGTCTACCTGGCCCTGGGCATCGCGGCCGGGGGCGCGGGCATCCTCTACATCCGCTCCATCTACGCGGCCGAGGCGATCTTTACCGGACACGCCGGCGGCCGGCTCGGCAGGGGGCTTGGGCGACTGCGGCCTGAATGGCGCGCGGCGCTGGGCGGGCTCGCCGTGGGACTGCTCGCGCTCATCACCCCGCGCGTGCTGGGCACCGGCATCGAGAGCATGAACGCGGCCCTCGCCGGAGAGCTGGCCTTCGGCGCGCTGGCGCTCACCTTCGCGCTGAAGCTCGCGGCCACCGCGGCGACGCTCGGATCCGGCTCGCCCGGCGGGAGCTTCTTTCCCGCGGTGTTCCTCGGGGCGATGTTCGGAGGCGCGTTCGGCCGGGCCGTCCACTGGGCGCTGCCGGCGATCACCTCCGGACCGGGCGCGTACGCGGCCGTGGGGATGGGCGCGGTGGTCGCCGGAGCGACCGCGGCGCCGCTGACCGGCGTCATGATGATGTTCGAGCTGACCGGCAGCTACCAGATCGTGCTCCCGCTGCTGGTCGCGTGCGGCGCGGCGGCGGCGCTGGTCAACGGCGTCTTCGGCGGCTCCATCTACACCCTCGGGGCCAGGCGCCGGGGCGTGCGCGCGCGCATCGAGGAGCCGCTGCGCGACCTGTCCGTCGCCCAGGCCTTCGAGGCTACCCCGGCGGTCCCCGCCGAATCGTCCGGCGCGGAGTTGCTGCGGGCGCTCGGCGGTCCGCGCACCGCGGTGCCGGTGGTCGATGAGCGCGGCTTCGTCATCGGCGTGCTGCCGGTGCGCGCCGCGCGCGAGGCGCTCGCAGGGTCCGCTGCGCGCACGGCGGGCGAGCTCGCGCGGACGGCCGGCCTGGTGCTGCTCCTCCCCGACGACGATCTGCAGCATGCGCTGCACGTGCTCTCCGAGTCCGGGACGTCGGAGGCGGTCGTGGTCGAGAGCCCTGACGCACCCCGCCCGCTGGGCATCGTCACGCGCGAAGGCATCCTCGACGCCTGGCACCGCGCGAACACCTGACCCGAGCCAGGGTCCCTGGCGCCGCTCGACGCGCCCGCTGTAACGTAGCCGCGCTACGCGAGACTTGAGGCGCAGTACCAACCCGGGAGACGAAAAAGATGGTCAAGGAGATGCTGAAAGGCGCGGTGATCGCCGCCGCAGTGGGCTCGCTGTTCGCGTCCGGCGCCGCCCAGGCCAAGGAGAAGGAGAAGAAGGCCTCCAGCAACGCGGTCAAGTGTGCCGGCGTCAACGAGTGCAAGGGCCAGGGCTCGTGCCACAGCGCCAGCAACGCGTGCAAGGGCCAGAACGGCTGCAAGGGCCAGGGCACGACCGAGATGAAGACGGAGAAGGACTGCACCACGAAGGGCGGCAAGGTCGTCGCCGCGAAGTGATCTTCGTTTCGGGGGCCGGCGCGCGGTGCGCCGGCCCCGCGGAGGCGGGATGGCCTTCCAGCGCGCGCACCTCGGTCACGGCATCGGGCTCCGCTCCAAGCACTACGGGCGCTTCCTCGACGAGCGGCCCGAGGTCGGGTGGATCGAGGCGATCAGCGAGAACTTCATCGGCGTCGGCGGCAGGCCGCTGGCGGTGCTGGAGAAAGCGCGGCGCGACTTCCCGGTGGTGTTGCACGGCGTCTCCCTGTCGATCGGCTCGGTCGATCCGCTCGATCGCGGGCATCTCGCCGGGCTGCGCGCGCTCGCCGACCACATCCAGCCCGCGTACGTGTCCGACCACCTGTGCTGGGGCACGCACCGCGGCCGCTACCTGCACGATCTGATGCCGCTGCCGTACACCGAGGAAGCGCTCGACCACGTGGTGCGGCGGGTGCACCAGGTGCAGGACGCCCTCGGGCGCCAGATCCTGCTGGAGAACGTATCCAGCTACGTTGCGTTCCGCGGCTCGACCCTCACGGAATGGGAGTTCGTCGCGCAGGTGGCCGAGCGGGCGGACTGCGGCATCCTGCTCGACGTCAACAACGTCCACGTCAGCGCGCGGAACCACGGATTCGATCCGCGCGAGTACCTCTCCGCCATTCCGGCGGATCGGGTCGGACAGTTCCACCTGGCGGGGCACTCCGATCGCGGGACGCACCTGCTCGACACGCACGACGCGCCGGTGGCGGATGCGGTGTGGGACCTGTACGCGGCCGCGGTGCGCCGCTTCGGGCGCGTGCCCGCGCTGATCGAATGGGACGACCACGTCCCCGAGCTGGAGCGGCTGATCGAGGAGAGCCGCGCCGCCGAGGCAGTCGAGGCGCGGGCGCTGGCCGCGCGGGAGGCGGCGTGAGGCTGGCCGAGGCCCAGGACTTGTTCGCCGCCCTGGTGACGGGGGAGCACCCGGTCGATCCCGCGGCGCGGGAGGCGTTCCTGGTCGGCGATGCCGGGCTCTCCGCCAGTGGGCGCGCGCGCATCTACTCCGACATGTACCTCTTCCGCCTGGTCGATGCCCTGCGCGAGGACTACCCGCTGCTCGCGCGGCTGCTCGGCGACGAGGAGTTCTTCTCCCTCTGCGCCGATTACGTGCGCGCCCACCCCTCGCGCCATCCCTCCCTCGCCCGGCTGGGCTGGGCGCTCCCCGGCTTCCTGCGCGACCGCGCCGCCCCGAGGGCGGACCTGTCCGATCTGGCGGCGCTGGAGTGGGCGCGCGCGGAGGCGTTCGTCGCGGCGGACGCCGGGCCGCTCGACGAGACCGCGTTGCGGTCGCTCGGAGAGGACGCCGCCTCCGCCCGCCTGGTGCTCGTCCCGTCCGTCCGGCTGCTGTCGCTCGAGTACGACGCCGCCGCGCTCTGGACCGATCTCGAGGCGTCGCGCGAACCGGCCCCCCCGTGGCCGGGGACCGCCTCGCTGCTGGTCTGGCGCAAGGGATTCGAAGTGTTCCACGCGGAGGTTTCGCCCGAAGAGCTCTCCGCCCTCTCGGCGGTGCAGCGAGGCGCGACGCTCGGCGAAGCCTGCGAAGCATTCGCCGCGGTGCCCGATCCGGCCCGGGCAGCGCTCGACGCGCTGGCGAGCTGGTCCGGCGAAGGGCTCATTGCGCGGATCGATCGGTAACGAACGGCCGGGACGCGCGACTCCTCCCCAAAAGGAGCAACCGCATGGACGCCTTCCTCCGCATCCGCCGTTCCATCCTCTCCGCGGCCGACCGCCTCTCCTGGCTACCGCCCACCCTGGCGCGCCTGGCCATCGGCGTCGTCTTCGCCGGGACCGGGTGGGGGAAGCTGCACAACCTGGACAAGATCACTTCCTTCTTCGCCGACCTCGGCATCCCCGCGCCGGCCTTCAACGCCGTGCTCGCGTCGTCTGCCGAGCTGATCTGCGGCGTGCTCATCTTGGTGGGGCTCCTGACGCGGCTCGCCTCCATTCCGCTCATCGTGGTGATGGTGGTCGCGATCCTCACCGCGAAGCGCGGCGACATCGGAGGCCTGTCCGACTTGCTCGGCTTCACCGAGACTCTCTACATCGTGCTGCTCTCTTGGCTGGTGACGGCCGGCCCGGGTCCGCTGTCGCTCGACCGCCTGGCGCTGCGCGCGCTGGGCGCGACGGCCGAGCCGCACAGGCCGTCCTCCCAGGCCGCCCCCGCGCACAACTGAGCAGAAGCAGTCGCTGACTCTCAGGGTCCTTCGTAACGGACCAGGATCACGGTGGAGTTGTCGATTCCGCCGTTGGCGTTGGCGGTGTCCAAGAGCTTCCTGGCGGCCGCCTCCAGGCCGGCGGACCGTTGCAGGATCGCCTGCATCACGTCGTCATCCACCATGCCCGACAAGCCGTCGCTGCAGAGCATCAGCAAGTCGCCCGGGCGCAGGTCGTGCTCGTGGACCTCCACGTCCACCTGGCGCTGCTGGCCGAGCGCGCGGAGGATGATGTTCTTCTGCGGGAAGGTCCGCGCCTCCTCCTCGGTGATCTTCCGCTGGCGCAGGTATTCCTCGACCAGCGAGTGGTCGATGGTGATGCGGCGCAGCTTTCCGTCCCGCAGCTGGTAGACACGGCTGTCGCCGGCGTGCGCCACGATCGCCCGGGCGCCGCCGTCGCGCTCGACGAAGTGCGCCGACACGCAGGTGGTCCCCATGTTCTTCTTCGAGGGATCGGCCTCGGAAGCCTCGAGGATGCGCTGGTTCACCAGCTTGATGGCCGTGACCAGACGGTTCTCGTCGTAGCCCTTGTCGCGGTCCTCCTTGAACGGCCAGGTGGCCTCGCGATCGCGGCCGGTCAGCTCGAAGAACTCCCGCATCTCCTGCACCGCGATGCCGCTCGCCACCTCGCCCGCAGCGTGACCGCCCATGCCGTCGAACACCGCGAACAGGCCTTCCTCGGGGAGCGCGAGGTAGTTGTCCTCGTTGTTGTCCCGCTTCATCCCGACGTCGGTCCTGGCGGCGTGCACGATGCGCATGCGACCCTCGAAGCGCACCCCGAGGGTAGATGATCGCGCGCCCCGGCGCGACCCGGTTCACTTCTTGCGCACGATCACGTCGCCGGAGAAGGCGTCGCACTCGATGACGCCCTCGCCCTTTCCGTAGACGGCTTCCACCCACCCGCCCATGCCGTGCTCGCGCCTCGGCGCGCGCTTCACCTCGAGCTTCAGCTCGTCGCGCAGGTCGCCGCTGTGCGAGGCGTACGACAGCTGGAAGCTGCTCTTCGACGCGTCGGGCTGCAGCTTGATCTCCCCTGACACGGTCTCCGTGCTCAGGTGGCAGCCCTTCGCGCACACTCCGCTCCACTCCAGGTTGCCGGAGGCCGACTGGAAGGCGAGCTGCACGGCGGGATCGGCGGTGGTGGCGAGCGCGGTGCCCGAGACCAGGTGCAGCCGGAGCCGCGGGCCGGTCACGCTCACGGCGACGTCTCCGGAGACGCTCTGCACGTCGGCGTTGCGCGCGCCCTTGACCTTGACGTCTCCGGACATGGTCCGCACCCGCACGTCGCCGCCGACCTCCTGCACCGACACGTCGCCGGAGGTCGAGTCGAAGTCCAGGTTCGAGCCCTTGGGCAGCTCGACGCGCAGCCTGCCCCGGCGCAACTGGCGGCGGCCGCTGAACTCGGCCTCGACGCGGTCGCCGAACTGCAGGAGCTGCACTTCCCCCGTGATGGGCACCCCCTCGACGCTGAGCGCGATCTGCGGCTTGTCGCTCGGCACCACCTCCACCTCGCCGGACTGCACGCGCAGCCGGAAGGTGACCGGCCCCTTCACCGCCAGGGCGGCGGCGCCGTTCTTGCCGGTCGAGCGCGCGCTGGGCTGTTCGCCGAAGGACTCGTCGTCGCTGCCGAACCGGCTCCGCCACCGCTCGCGGGCCCGCCTCTCACGGTCGCGCTCCCGTTCGATCCGGTCCCGTTCGCGGGCCCGGCGGTCGGAGGGACCGGCGTCGCTGGCCTCCTCGTCGTGGTCCTGGTCGTCCTCGTCCTCGTCGCGCATGGCGAGCAGGCCGAGGCCGCGCAGGTCGAGGTGCAGGTCCGGCATCTCGAAGCCGTGCAGGTCGAGGCGCAGGTCCGGCATCTCGAAGCCGCGCAGGTCGAGGCGCAGGTCCGGGTCCCCGGCGCGCGGGAGGTTCGCGCGCGGGCGATCCGCGGGCGCGGCGGCCAGGAGCGCGGCAACGAGGGCGATGCTGCCGATCATCGCGCGACCTCCTCGGAATCCTCGATGGCGTGGCGGAGCGAGCGCACCATGACGGCGCTGCCGTCCAGGAGCCTGAGGCGCTCGTCGAGGTCGTTGCGCGCCTGCGCGCTGGCGTCGATCAGCGAGCGGGCCCGCGCGAACGAGTCGTCCCAGCGCTTCTGCGTGCGCGGGTCGAGCCGCCCGCGGCCGCGCGCGTACTCCTGCTCGAGCACCCCGAGCGCGCTGCGATAGTCGCCCGCGGCGCGGTCCAGGGCCTGCTCCGCTTTCGCGTCGGTGCTCGCGACCGCCTCGTCGGAGACCGCGGCGTCGCCTTGCTCGTCCTGGGTGGCGCGCTGGGGCGGACGCACGACCACGGCGAGCGCAGCCGCCGCGGCGACCGCCACCGCGGCTCCGAGGAACGGGCGCCAGCGCCGAGCGCTCGAGATCGGGACGGGCGCGTGCACGCGCTCCTCGACCCGTTCCCAGATCTCCGGCCGCACCGGCGGCTGCGGGCGGCGGCGCAAGAGCTGCGCCTCCGCGCGCAGCCAGGCCAGCTCGCGCGCGCATTCGGCGCACCGCCCCGTGTGCGCCAGGACCTCCGGACGGGCTTCCTCGCCGAGAGCAGCGGCCTCCAGCTCCTCGAAGGTCGGGTGGCCCGTCATGGCGTTCCCTCCACGTACCCCGACAAGCGCTCGCGCAATTGCAGGCGGGCGCGGTGGATCTCGTTCTTCACCTTCTGCACGTTCCAGCCCATCGCCTCGGCGATGTGCTCGTAGGGCAGGCCGTGGTCGATGCGCATCAGCAGGGCGGCTCGGCGATCCGAGGCGAGGACCTGGAGGGCCCCGTCGAGCAGCCGGTCCGCCTCGCCGGAGAGGAGCACCGCCTCGGGAGAGGGGGAGCGATCGGGCTCGCGGGGCTCCTCCTCGGGCAGTGGCAGCGGATCCCGCCGCCACCTGCGCAGCTGCTCCATCGAGACCATCCTGGCGATGCCGAGCAGCCAGCCGCCCAGCCGCTCGTCCTCGCGCAAGGTGCGCATGCGCGAGTGGGCGCGCACGAAGGTCTCCTGCGTCGCCTCGTCGGCGGCGGCGTCGTCGCGCAGCAGGTCCCCGAGGAAGCGACGGACGGAAGGAGAGTGGCGGTCGAAGATCACCCGAAAAGCCTCCGGCTCGCCGCGCCGGGCGCGGTCGAGCAAGTCCCGCTCCGGCGGAACCTCCCCGCGCCCTCGCGAGGCGGGTGTGCGGTCGGCGGGGGGAACCGGCACGTCCAAAGGTGACGCGATGGGACGAACGGTTTCAGGCAAGGTCGATTTCGAGGTTCGAGGCTCGACGTCGAGGTTCGAGGTTCGAATCTCGTAGTCGAATCCCCCACCTCTCTCTACCCTCGTCCCTAGCTTCCTTCCGCTGCCCTCTGGAACTTTCGCAGTCGGAGGTCGCGGATGGAGCACTTCAACTCGCCGCTACGCTACCGCTTCGACCACCTCGATCAGGCGCGCACGCACGTCGTGCGCGCGGCCGAGCATTCCCTCTTCTTCTTCCGCCATCCCCGGCTCTCGCTCGAGCCGGGCTCCTCGGTGCAGATGGAGTGGACCTTCCAGAACGCGGAGCCGGCGCGCATGCTGCACGGCACGGCGCTGGAGAACGTGGACCGCTGCGGCGTGTGGATGGAGCTGCACGACACGCGGCAACTGCGCGAGCTGCGCTCCTTGCACAACGTGCGCCGTCACCGGCGCATGGCAACTGACCGGCCGACGCAGATCGCCTGGTCCGACCGGGTCGAGAGCGGGCGCCTGCTGGACGTCTCGGCGGGCGGGGCACGAATCTCCGGCGCGCCCGGCATCCTGCGCGGCGACCTGGTCGAGCTGCGGCTCCCTTCGGAGGAAGACCCCGCCCTCTTCCACGAGCTGGGCACGGCGTACGTCGCCTGGGCCGAAGAGGGCGGCGAGATGGGGGTCCAGTTCGATCGGCTGGACTCGTCTTCCCGCACCGCGGTCATCGAGCTGGTCCGCTCGGTCGCCGACGCGTGGGCGAGCGCCCTCGAGTCCCGCCATCCGTCCTGGTGCTGCGTCGACGCCGGCCCGATCGAGGTCCCCCTGCCCGAGGGTTTCCTCCGGGCCGCCGGCTGACCAAGGCCGTCTGTCCGCTCAGGCGAGGATGTCGTTCTCGTACTTGCCCACCTCGAGCGAGTGGTCGGCGATTGCCTTGATCTCTTCGTCGTTGTTGTGGCTGGCCGCGTGGAAGCTCTGGTGCACGCGGTGGTGGGCGTCGGTGCAGAAGGCGAGCGCCATGTTCAGCTCGTTCTCGCACTTCGAAATGCCCCGGCGCTCGATCAGCGCGGTGGTCCGCGAAATGACGGCCAGCATGCCCATCAGATCGATGCCGACGTCGGCGAGGCGGCGGGTGGCGAACTGCTTCTCGACGATCTCCCGGCCGTGCCGGCGCAGGACGGACTCGGTGAGCGCCGCCAGCTCCTGCACCGCGTCCTCCACGTTCGCCACCTGCTTGCGCATCGACTCGTGCGCCTTGGTGATCTGCGTCCGGCCATAGGGCAGCGTCTGGCGCACCTTGCGGCGCCCGTAGTCGCGCAGCACGCCCAGGCTCTTGATGGGGTCGTTGAGCGAGTTCGCCAGCTCCTTGCCCAGGCCCTGGAGGAACTCGCCCGGCCTCTGCACCCCGGTGAGGCCCACGTACAGGCGCAGGATCTCGTTCGTCCCTTCGAAGATCCGGTTGATGCGCGCGTCCCGGACCACGCGCTCGTAGGGCTGCTCGCGCATGTAGCCCATTCCGCCGGCGATCTGCAGCGCCTCGTCTGACGCGGTCCACAGCGCCTCGGAGTTGTAGACCTTGGTGGCGGCGCCCTCGACGGAGTAGTCCACCCCGCCCCGGTCGATGGTGGAGCTGACCAGGTAGCAGAGCGACTCGCTCGCGTAGCAGCGCATCGCCATCCGGCCCAGCTTCTCCTTGATCAGTCCGAAGCTGCCGATGGGGCGCCCGAACTGCTTGCGCGTGGAGGCGTGCTCGGAGGCGAGCTGCAAGAGGCGCTTCTGCCCGCCGATGGACCCGGCGCCCAGGCCGGTGCGCCCGTGGTTCAGGATGGACATCGCGACCTTGAATCCCTTCCCCTCCTCGCCCAGCACGTTCTCCGCGGGGACCTTCACGTCGTCGAAGCGGACGCTGGTGGTCACCGAGGCGCGGATCCCCATCTTGTCCTCGTGCGGCCCGTGCGACACGCCGCCCAGGTCGCGCGTCACCGCGAAGGCGGTGATCTTCCCTTTCTGCTCCGGCGTGTCGGGCGTGGTCTTGGCGAAGACGGTGAAGAAGTCCGCGATGCCGCCGTTGGTGATCCAGATCTTCTCGCCGTTCAGCACGTAGTGCGACCCGTCGGCGGACTTCACCGCCCGGGTGCGGATGCTGAACGCGTCGCTGCCGGAGCTGGGCTCGGTCAGGCAGAAGGCGGCGATCATCTCGCCGGTGGCGAGCTTGGGCAGCCACCTGCGCTTCTGCGCGTCGGTGCCGAGGAGCAGGAGGCCCTTGAACCCGATGGAGGAATGCGCGCCCAGCGTGACGGCGACCGAGCCGTCCCACGAGGCGAGCTCCTCCATCACCCGCGCGTAGCCGGTGTTGGAGAGCCCGATCCCGCCGTGCTCCTGCGGAACGATGAGCCCGAAGAGCCCCAGCTCGCGCAACGACTGGAGCAACTCGGCCGGCATCTCCCCGGTCCGATCGAGGCGCGCCGTGTCGATGCCCGCCATGTACTTGCCGGTGGCTTCGACGATCTCGCGCACGGTCTCCCGCGAGTCCTGGTCCATCGCGGGGTACGGAAAGAGCTGGTCCTCGAGGATGTCGCCGAAGAAGAGCGACTTGCCGAAGCTCGCCTGCGGGTCGAAGGGCATGCGGGCAAGTCTAGTCGCCGCCCCTGAGGCGGCGCTACGTTTTGACGCGCCGGCTACAGGCTCTCGAGGAACGCGATCAGCACGAAGCGCGAGAACGCGTCGAGTCTCCTGAAGTGTTCGCGCGAGCTGGCGCCCTGCCCGTCGTGGGCCAGGATGGCTTGCCCGATCGTGGTGGCGCGCCCGTCGTGCAGCAGCTTCGCCTGCGTGCGCAGGCCCCAGAGCGGCTGCGTGCGCATCAGCCGGCCCGTGGCCTGGTTCTGCGTGATGCCGTCGCCGAGAGAGCCCATGTCGTGAAGCAGGAAGTCCGAGAACGGGTGGTAGTAGACGCGGTCCAGCGCCGCGACCGCGTTCGGGCCGGTGCGCAGCGTCTGGGCATGGCAGTCGAGGCAGCCGATGGCGGCGGCCACCGCGTTGCCGATGTCGGTGACCAGGTTGCGCGACCCGCGCGGCGGCGGCCCCAGGAAGGTCATGAAGTCGTTGAACCTGACCACGCCCGTGCCGTCGTCGTTCGGCGTCTCGAGCGCCGGGTTGTACTGGAGGTGGTCGCACGTTCCCTGAGGGCAGTTTTCGTTGGGAAAGAGCGGGGTGGTGATGCCCATCTCGTTCAGGTAGGCGTCGCCGGAGAAGACGAAGAGGCTCGGCACCTGCGCCTTCCACCCGAACTTGCCGAGGGCCGGCTGGCCGCCGTTGCTCGGGTCGGGCACGATGCTGGGCGTTCCGGCGGTCGAAGGCGTCAGGAACGACTGCAGGAAGGCGATGGTCTCGAAGGTCGACGCCGGCGTGGCGTCGACCAGACCGAGGCCGAACAGTGGCTGCGTGCGGCGGCTGGCCCTCACGGTCGCCTCGGGCGGGACCGTTTCGCCGGCGAACGTGAAGGTCCCCGCTGGGACGGAGACGAAGCCGATGCCCTGGTCCTGGATGAGCGAGCCGCCGAAATCCGCCATCGGATCGAAAGTGCCGTCGGCGCGGGTGCGGCCGAAGCGGGTCTCGAGCCGCTGGTTGGTCCCACCCACGGCGGTATCCGGTCCGAGATGGCAGGCGACGCAAGACGCCTCGTTGAAGACCGGACCGAGGCCCTCGCCGGGCTCCTCGGGGGCGGTGAACTCGGTCTTCCCGACGTCGAACTTCGCCAGCTCCGCCGCGCCGAGACCGGGCAACGGATCGCCGAACCCGGTGCCCGCGACACCCAGGTCGGCGGCGGCCGCGCGATCCGGCATCTGCACCTGGGGCGCTTCCTGAGGCGGCGGCGCGGAACAGCCAGCAAGCAGCACCATACCTGCGGCAACGACCATGAGTCGAGCCATTGGTTTCCCCTTTTTTTGATGATCGCGAAATCAGGTTCGCACGCCCGGCGCGGGCGCCGTCCATGAGCACCGTCACATCGCGCGGAGATGCGCCATCGGCAAAATGACCGATGTCAGTCGTGGCTCTCGCGGCGAACGTCGGCCATCACCGCCACCAAAGCACAGGCAATGAGGAACCGCGGATCCAGGTTTTGCGAGGCCGGCAGCATTTGTAGCGCGAATACTTTGCGAAAGAGCCGGAACTGTTGCGCAAGCAGCGCCACCACCTCGCCGCCGATCTCGATGTGGTGCCGTCCGGGCCAGAAGCGGAGCACGCGGCGGACCAGCGAGAGCGTGTCCTCCTGCATCGTCCCGCAGACCCGGTCGTCCGGATCGAGCACGTCCCAGGCGTCGCGCCACATCCACGAGAGCCCGCGCGTGCGCACCGCGCCCAGGCGCACTCCGGTGAGCGCGTCGAGCACGTCGTGGCACATGTTGAAGCTGAGCAAGGAACGGTTGCGGATCTCGAGCAGCGGGATGGTCTCGTCCTCGTCGGCGAAGAGGATCAAGCGGTCGCGGATGCGGAAGATCGGGTGGCGCACGAACATCGCCAGGCGCCCGTCCGGCGCGTGCACGCGGTAGACGCGCCCGAGGAGCGACCAGAGCGGGCGCACGATCAGGTAGGCGGGCTGCTGGTACAGGTCGGGAGGCAGCGACTCCCGCGCGCGGGCGATGAGGTCGGCTGGCATGGACGGAGAATGCCCGCGCACGGCAGCGGGGTTCAAGTTCCCGGCGGCGACGCGGTCGGGAGGAGGATGAGGAACCGGGTGCCCACGCCCACCTTGCTCGCCACCTCGATCTCGCCGCCCATCCCCGTGATGAGGCTGTGGCAGATCGAGAGACCGAGCCCGGTGCCCACCCCCACGGGCTTGGTGGTGAAGAAGGGATCGAAGATGCGGGGCATGACGTCCTCGGGGATCCCCATGCCGGTGTCGGAGATCTCGACCGCGACCCGCCCGTGGCCGTCGACGCAGGTGGCGAGGCGCACCTCGTTGCGCTCGGGGGCGCTCCCGCTGAAGGCGTGGGCCGCGTTCACCAGGAGGTTCAGGAAGACCTGCACCAGGCGTCCCTCGTTGCAGCGCACCAGCGGCACGTCCCCGTACTCCCTCACCACCTGGGCGCTGTGGCGCAGCTCGTGAGCGGCCATGTTCACGCTCACCTCGAGAGCGGCCTCGACGTCGACGGCGCCGACGCGCTCGTCGTCCATGCGCGAGAGCGTCTTCATGTCCTTGACGATGCGCCGCACGCGCTCGGCGCCCTCGCTGGCCTCCGCGACGGAGGCGCGCAGCTCGGCGACGTCGACGCCGGGGAGCGCGTCGGGCAGGCGAGACAGCGCATCGCGCACATACGAGAGGTTCGCCAGAGTGTAGGCGAGCGGGTTGTTGATCTCGTGCGCCACTCCCGCCGACAGGGTTCCCACCGTGGCCAGGCGGTCCGCCATGCGCAGCTGCTTTTCCGACTTGCGCAGCGCCTCCTCGGCGCGCTTGCGTTCAGTGACGTCGAGGAAGGTCACCACCCGGCCGACCAGCTTGCCCTGGCGGAGCATGGCCGCCGCCGAGTGCTGCACCGGGACCAGGCTCCCGTCGCCCCGCACGAGCTGCAGCTCCTGCTCGAGGCGGGCGTAGGTGTGCACCGCGGCCTCGATCCACACCGTGGGGAGACCCTTGTCGGCGCCCGGCAGCCGCGCCATCGCATAGAAGCTCCGCCCCAGGAGCTCCTCGGGCGCGGAGAGCCCCAGGATGCGCAGCGAGGCCGCATTGCAGAAGGTGATCATGCCGTCCAGGTCGAGGCCGCAGATCGCCTCGACGGTGGAGTCGAGCAGCAGCCGGACCCGGTCCACGCTGTCGCGCGCCTGCTGCCCCGCCTGCCGGGCGCGCTGGGCCACCTCGCGCAGCGCGCGGACCTGGCGCTCGCGGCGCGCCTGAAGCCACGGGAGCAGTCTCCGGACCACGAGGACGAGCGCCGCGCACAGGCCGGACGTGGCCACCAGCGCGCGCAGAAGCACGCCCACGTGATCGGCGGGACTCGCGGCAGCTTGAGACGCCGCAGCGAGGATCGCCGCGGCGAGTTCGGCGTGCGTCACACCTTCTTTGGATACCCCAGTTTCCCCAGGACGCCGCGAATCTCGTCGAGAATGGCGGGGTCGTCGATGGTGGGAGGCACGCGCACCTCCTGCCCGTCGGCCATCCGGCGCATGGTGCCGCGCAGGATCTTCCCCGACCGCGTCTTGGGCAGGCGC
>DASWGQ010000405.1:0-16558 GCA_036393595.1 Myxococcales bacterium
GGCGATCGCCGTCTGCGCCGCGCTGTCGTGGATGCGCGACGGCTCCAAGGCCGCGTCCACCGTGGCCGCGAGCATGGTCTTCGTCTCGGCGCTGACCGTCGCGCTCTCCCTCCGGCTGTTGCACTGAGACGACGCGTTACAGCACACCGACGCCGTCAACGAGCTGATCGTCCGCTCGCTCACGTCCTGACGGCGGAGCTCCTCACATCAGCTCGGCGATGACCGCCCGGGCGTTCTCCTCCGACACGTCCAGCGGCCGGTGCGCCAGCGGACCGCCCTCGGCCAGCACCGGCTCCAACTCGTCCAGCGCGGGCACGGCCTCGTTCCGGTAGAACAGCCCGATGGGGATGTCGTCTCCCCAGAGGCCGCCCTTCTCGATCGCGGCGTGGAAGTCCGAGGGATCGTGGCCCATGTCCTCCAGCTTCCGCGTGCGCTGCTTGAAGAACTCGTGCGTGTTCTCCTTGTTGTAGGTCACGCAGGGGCTGAACACGTCCACGAAGGCGAACCCCTTGTGCTCGATGGCGCCCTTGATCAGCTCGATGAGGTGCTTCTGCTGCCCCGAGAAGCCGCGCGCGACGTAGGTCGCCCCGCAGACGATGGCGAGCGGGATGGCGTTGACCGGGTTCTCCACGCTGCCGTGGGGGGTCGACTTGGTCTTCATCCCCTTGCGGCTGGTGGGCGAGACCTGGCCCGTGGTGAGACCGTAGATCTGGTTGTCCATCACGATGTAGGTGAGGTCGAGATTGCGGCGCATCGCGTGCACGAAGTGGTTCCCGCCGATGCCGAACCCGTCGCCGTCGCCGCCGGTCACCACCACCTTGAGGCCGTGATTGCCCAACTGCGCGCCGCTCGCGACCGCCAGCGCGCGCCCGTGCAGCGTGTGCATGCCGTAGGTGTTGATGTAGCCGGGCAGGTTCGAGGAGCAGCCGATCCCGCTGATGGTCAGCACCTCGTGCGGGTGGAGGCCCAGCTCGGCCACCGCCGACTTGAGCGCGTTGAGCACGCCGAAGTCGCCGCAGCCCGGGCACCAGTCCGGCTCCGCCTTGCCCTTGAATTCCTTGACCGGCAGCGGCGCGCGCCTCGGCCTCTGCACCAGCGCCGTCCTCGTCTTGGTGACTGCCGGTCCGGCCATTCCCGCCTCCTACCGCATTTGGGGGACACCATAAAAACATGGTGTCCCCTCCGCTATACCCGGATCTCGTGTACCGGGACGTACTTCTTCGTCTTGCCCGCGAGCACCTTCCGGACGCCCTCCACCACGTGGTGGGGCATGAACGGCTCGCCGTCGTACTTGCGGATGTGGGCGTCGGCCACCACCCCCGTCTCCGACCGCAGGTAGCGCGCGAACTGCCCGCTGTAGTTGTTCTCGACGATGACGATCTTCCGCGCGTTGGCCAGCGCCTGCTGGATGGCCTCGACGTGGAGCGGGACCATCCATTTGACCTGGAGATGGTTGGCGCGGATCCCTTCCCGCTCGAGCTTCTCGACCGCCTCGGCGATCACGCCCCAGGTCGAGCCCCATCCGACCAGCGTGACCTCGGCGTCGGCAGCCCCGGCCAACCTGGGCGGGTCGATCAGAGGCAGGGCGCCGTCCATCTTGCGCTGCCTTCGCTCCATGATCGCCTGGCGCTTGTGCGGATCGGTGAACTCGTCGCTGATCAGGACGCCGCGCTCGTCGTGCTCGTCGGTGGCGACCACGTGCGCGTGGCCCGGCGTCCCGGGCAGCGCGCGCGGCGCCACGCCGCTCTCCGTCTGGCGGTAGCGCTCGTAGCCCTCGCCGGAGGGCACGGGAGGGCCGTCGAGCCCGATCACCTCGCCGCGGTCGCGCGGCGGATTGAAGTCCAGCTCCGCCGGGTCGAGGCTGCTGAAGCCCTCCGATTCCAGCAGGTCGGCCAGCACGATCCCGGGGCACTGGAAGCGGTCGGCGAGGTTGAAGATCTGCGGGATGGTGTGGAAGCAATCGGCGATGCTGATCGGCGCCGCGATCAGGCGCGGGTAGTCTCCCTGGCCGGCGCCCAGCACCTGCCAGAGGTCGCCCTGCTCCGTCTTGGTCGGAACGCCCGTGGCCGGGCCGGCCCGCTGCACGTTGATGCAGACGACGGGGATCTCCATCATCGCCGCCGCGCCCAGCGCCTCGGTCATCAGCGCGAACCCTCCACCAGAGGTCGCGCATAGGGCGCGGCAGCCGGTGTGCGCGGCGCCGATGGCCATGTTGATGACGCCGATCTCGTCCTCGACCTGCCGCACCATGATGCCCAGCTGCCGCGCGTGCCGCGCCATCCACATCAGCACGCCCGTCGAGGGGCTCATCGGGTAGGCGCAGTAGAACTTCACCCCCGCGGCCACGCCTCCCATCGCCAGGCACTCGTTGCCGGTGGCGACCGCCAGGGGCTTTTTGGTGTCGGGCAGCGCGAACGGATAGGGGCGGAAGTGCGCGCCGGCGTATTCGTAGCCGGCGCGTGCCACGGCGACGTTCTCCGCGACCACCGCGTCGCCCTTCCGCTCGAACTGCTCCGCCAGCATGTCCTCGAACGGCCGGCACTCGACGCCGACGAGGCGCAGCACGGCGGCGACGGCGGCGGTGTTGTAGTGGAGAGGGCTCTTCGCCAGCTGGGCCAACGGAAGCGGGCAGAGCTGCACGCCGTCCGCCGCGCCTTCGGGGTTCACCTTGCCGCCGTCGAAGAGGACCGCCGAGCCCGGGCGCATCCGCCGGACGTGGCGGTCCATCGTGTCCTGGTTGAGGGGGATCAGCATGTCCAGCTCGTCGCCCATGCAGCGCACGGGCGCCTCGCCGGTCCGGATGGTCAGGAAGGTGTGACCGCCGCGGATGATCGACTGGTAGGCGTTGTAGGCGTTGATGTGCAGGCCCCGGCGAACGAACAGCTTCGCGAGGAGGGTGCCGGGCGTCGCGACGCCCTGGCCTGCGGCCCCACCGATTCCGACCGAAAAATCAGGCTGCGCCATCGCGCCCGCCGATGGGCGGCGCTACCTCGTCCGCCCGCGTAGATTGTGGGGTGTTTCTATTCGGCGCCCATCGCCGAGTCACGCCGCGGAGCGTCGTGCTCACTGAGAGGGCGACCCCTCGCCGAACCCGTGGACGACCGCTCGAGCAGGCCGCTCGTTCACGGAGAGCTGGAAAACGTCCGGCCGCGCGTAGTGCCCGGCGACGTCGAAATCGTACTTGCCGCGCGCGATCTCGTCGAGGTCGAGCTCGGCGAACAGGATCGTCTCCTCGTCGAAGGCAGGGCCCGCGAGCACCTTTCCCAGCGGGTCGACGATGCAGCTGCCGCCCCGCATGAGCAGCGTCTCCGGCGAGTCGCCCAGGGCGTTGGGGATGTCGGCCGGAAGATCGCTGCGGCGCAGCACCTGGCAGGCGCTGAGCACGAAGCACCTTCCCTCGAGCGCGACGTGGCGCATCGTGGGCAGCCAGGTTTCCCGATCGTCGGCGGTCGGCGCGCAGTAGAGCTGCACCCCCTTCGAGTACATCGCCATGCGCAGCATCGGCATGTAGTTCTCCCAGCAAATCACCGCCCCCATGCGGCCGAGCCGGGTGTCGAAGACCGGGAGCGTCGAGCCGTCCCCGAAGCCCCACACCAGGCGTTCCGCCGCGGTGGGCATCAGCTTGCGGTGCTTGCCCAGCAAGCTGCCGTCGTCCCCGAAGAAGAGGACGGAGCAGTAGAGGGTCCCGCCCTCGCGCTCGATCACGCCCACGACGAGGTGCACGTGGTGCTCGCGCGCCATCTTCGCCATGCGGTCGACGTCGGGTCCGGGCACCTCGACCGCGCTGTCGAAGTACCGCCGGAAGTGGTCGCGGCCCTCGCGGGTCCGCCTGCCCACCACGGCGCCGAAGTCGAGCCCCTTCGGGTACGCGGACACGAAGGCCTCGGGAAAGACGGCGAGCTCGGCTCCCTTTTGCGCGGCCTGCGACAGCAGCGTTCCCAGCTTCTCCAGGCTTCGCGCGCGGTCGAACGCTACCGGCGCCGCCTGGACTACCGCCGCTCCGACTTTCATCGTGCACCTCGAGCCACCACCGCATTCAGCGGCGCTGCGCTTTCTCACCATACCCCTTGCAAAAACGCTCGCTAGGGACCGGTAGGGAGCGGAGCGATGACGCGACCGGACTTGCAACGGATGCCCGTTGGAGTTTTACGGGCCCGTCTAGGGGGCCGCTCCAGCGCCAAGCCATGCGTCGAAGCGGCCTGTTTCTCGGGACGTCAACAGTCGCGCCGTCGCAGGAGGCCACAACATGCCAGTCACGCGCAGGGATCTGCTCGCGCAGCTCGGAGTCACCGCAGCCGCCACCCTCGGAGCTTCCGCCGCAGGCCTGGGCGTCGCCGGGATCGCCCGCGCGCAGGAGAAGCCGAAGGGCGCCATCCCGGACAAGCCGTTCCGCATCGGGCACATGACTTTCTTCACCGGCCCGGGCGCGGTGCTGGGCGAGCCCATGTACAAGGGCAACCTGCTCGCCGCCGAGGAGATCAACGCGCAGGGCGGCCTTCTGGGGAAGAGGAAGATCGAGGTCCTCAAGGCCGACGAAGCGGCGGGGACCGACGCGAACGTGAAGGAGATGCGCCGGCTCAAGCTGTCCGAGAAGATCGACATGTTCATGGGGATCACCTCGAGCGGCAACACGCCCGCCCTGGGCCCCGCGGCCGAGGAGCTGAAGCTCCTCACCATCTTCATCGACGGGTGCACCGATTTCCTCTTCGACAAGGCGGTCCCGAATCCGCGCTACGTCTTCCGGATCACCAACATCCAGTCGGCGGACGGGTCCACCTGCGCGCTCGCCGTCGCCATGACCTGGCCCGACGTGAAGAAGGTGGCCCACATCCACCCGGACTACGCGTACGGCAGGAACTGCTACGACCACTTCAGCATCGTCTCCAAGAAGCTGATGCCGAAGGCGCAGAACGTCTCGGAGGCGTGGCCGAAGCTCTTCTCCACCGACTTCACTCCGCACATCACCAAGACGCTCGCGGCCAAGCCCGACCTGCTCGTGACCTCGGTGTGGGGCGGCGACTACGTCTCCTTCTACAAGCAGGCGCTGCAGCACGGGCTGTTCAGCAAGATGAGGGTCGCCACCACGCTCGCGCTGGGCACCGCGCCCCAGGCGATCGGCAAGGATCACCCGGAGGGCGTGCTCGCCGGCGTCCACGCCAACTACCACTTCAGCTATCCGCCGGGGAACCGCTGGCCGCTCAACAAGAGCTTCGTGGAGAAGTACCACGCGAAGTTCAACGAGTACCCGAACTTCCAGGCGGAAGGCGCCTACACCGCGACCCACGTACTCAAGACGGCGGTCGAGAAGGCGAACAAGCTGGCCGGCGGCTGGCCGGACGACGACGCGATCATCTCGCAGATCGAGGGCATGATGCTGGCCGGGCCCGGAGGGTACGTCTACATCCGCCCGGACAACCACCAGGGCTACAAGGACGCGATCACGGGTTTCAGCAAGAACGTGCCCGAATACCCGTTCCCGATCCTCGATCCGGACCGGATCATCACCATCCCGATCCGGAACATCACGGCGCCCCCCGGCTGGCCGAAAGGCGAGCCGACCTCGACCTATACCTGGATCGATCAGACCTGGCCGACCGTGAAGCAGGCGTAGCCCGGGCAACTCGCGCAGGCTGGATGAACCTTCGGGCGCCGTGGACATCCTCGTCATCCACCTCTTCAACGCGCTCCTCTACGCGTCGGTGCTCTTCCTCATCGCGGGAGGGCTGAGCCTCATCTACGGCGTGATGAGGATCGTCAACCTGGCGCACGGCAACCTCTACGCGTTCGGCGCGTACGTGACGGCCTGGGTGGTCGGCCAGTGGCTCGCGGGCGCGAACATCGTCCTGCTCTACGTGCTGCTGCCGGCGGGCGCGTTCGCGGCGGCCCTGCTCGGAGCGATCCTCGAGCCGACGCTGCTCAGGCCGTTCTACCGGCGGGCCGAGGAGTACCAGCTCCTGGTCACCTTCGGCCTGCTGATGATCCTCGAGGACCTCATGCACTTCCTCTGGGGTCCGTATCCGCTCTCGGCGAGCGCGCTGTTCGAGAACATGGGGAGCGTCGCGATCGGCGGCTCGGTGTACCCGCGGTACAACCTGCTCGTCGTCGCCATCGGGGGTCTCGCGGCGCTCTTCCTCTGGATGTTCGTCTACAAGACGAGGTTCGGCGTGGTGCTCCGGGCGACCTCGCAGGACATGCGGCGGGCGTCCGCGATGGGCGTCAACGTCAACCGCGTCTACATCCAGGCCTTCACCATCGGCTGCTTCATGGCGGGGCTGGGTGGCGCGATCGTGGTGCCGGGCCAGTCGGCGGTGCTCGGGATGGGCGTCGACGCGCTGGTGCTCGCCTTCGTGGTCGTGGTGGTCGGCGGCCTGGGCAGCCTCGAGGGCGCGCTGTTCGGAGCGCTGATCGTGGGGGTCGTCCGGGAGATCGGCGTCTCGGTGTTCCCCGAGATCGAGCTGGCGGTGCTGTACCTGATCGCGGTGATCGTGCTGCTGGTGCGCCCCGCGGGGCTGTTCGGCCGGACGGCATGAGCACTCTCCCGCTCACGCTCCAGGCGCGCTCGCCGATGAAGGTCCTGCCCTGGGCGGTGCCGATCGCCGTGCTGCTCTTCGCCCTGCCCCACGCGATCGACCCGTACAAGACCATCCTGCTCTCCTACGGGCTCGTGATGGGGATCGCCGCCCTCGGCTTCAACCTCCTGCTCGGCTACACCGGCCTGCTCTCCTTCGGCCACTCCGCGTACTTCGGCGTCGGCGCCTATGCGGTGGCGATGATGTTCAAGTACCTGCACGTGCGGTCGATGGAGCTGTTCCTGCTCGGCGCGATCGTCGCCTCCCTGGTGGTCAGCGCGCTGTTCGGCTTCGTCTGCGTGCGATACACGCGCATCTTCTTCGGCATCCTCACGCTGGCGCTCTCGCAGGTTTTGTGGAGCCTGGCGTTCAAGTTCTACCCGATCACCGGCGGGACCGACGGCCTCCGGGTGCCGACGCCCACCCTCCTGGGCCTTCCGATCGAGACCGGGGGAGACAAGATCCTCTTCCTCGCGCGCAACTACTATTACTACGTGCTCGGGTTCTTCCTCGCCTGCGTGCTGGTGATGTGGATCATCGTGCACTCGCCCTTCGGGAAGGCGCTCCAGGCGATCCGCGACAACGAGACGCGCGCGGAATTCATCGGTGTCCACATCCGGCGCTACCGGTTCGTCGCCTTCCTCGTCTCCGGCGTGTTCACCGGGATCGCCGGCGCGCTCTGGGCTCCGCTCAACGGGCTCACCACGCCGGACATCCTCTACTGGCCGTTCTCGGGCGAGATCGTCTTCATGACCGTGCTCGGCGGCTTCCGCACCTTCTCGGGCCCCATCATCGGCGCGGTCGCCTTCAACTATCTGAAAACCTCGGCCGTGGGCTTCACGACCTACTGGCAGGCGTTGCTCGGCGCGATCCTGGTGTTCCTCGTGCTCGCCCTCCCCGCCGGCATCGTCGGAACGGTGGTGCAGCTCATCCCCCTCGCCCGGAAGCGGCCCTCCCGATGAACCTGCTCCAGACGACCAAGCTCACCAAGCATTTCGGCGAGACCCGCGCGGTGGACGGCGTCGATTTCACCGTCAACGAGGGCGAGGTGCTCGCGCTGATCGGCTCGAACGGAGCGGGGAAGACGAGCCTCGTCAACGTGATCAGCGGGCTCCTTCGTCCCGACTCCGGCAGCATCGTCTTCCGCGGCGCGGAGGTGACCGGCCTGTCGGTCCACGACCGGATCCACGCCGGCATCGCGCGCAGCTTCCAGCTCGTCAACCTGTTCGACCAGCTGACGCTCCTGGACAACGTGGCGCTCTCGATCTTCTCCCGCGAGGACCTGACGCGAAAGCTCCTCGCCCTCGCCGACCACCACCGCGCCGTCTGGCAGGAGGCGTTCGAGATCCTCCGCCAGTTTGGCCTGGCCGTCAGCTCGACGCAGCTCGCCGGCGGGATCTCGCAAGGGGAGCGAAAGCTGCTCGACGTCGCGGTCGCGTTCGCGCTGCGGCCGCGGCTCCTCTTCCTCGACGAGCCCACGAGCGGCGTCAGCACGCGCGAGAAGGCGCCGATCATGGACGTGATCACCTCGGTCGTCCGCTCGAACAACATCACGGCGGTGATCATCGAGCACGACATGGACGTCGTCTTCAAGTACTCGGACCGGATCGTGGCGATGCACCAGGGCTCGATCCTGGCGAGCGGCACGCCCGACGAGATCCGGCGGAACGAGGCGGTGACCACGAACTTGCTCGGGACCGCGCATGCTTGAGATCGAGGCCATCGATACCTGGCGCGGCCCGGCGCAGATCCTCCGCCGCGTGTCGCTCAACGTGGGGAGCAGGGAATCGGTGTGCCTGGTCGGCCGGAACGGCGCGGGGAAGACGACCACCATCGACAGCATCATCGGGCTGCTCCCGGTGCGCTCCGGGAAGATCGGCTTCCAGGGGCGCGAGATCGGCGGGCTCCCGCCGCACCAGCGGGCGCGGCTCGGCATCGGCTACGCGCCCGAGGACGCCGGGCTGTTCACCGACCTGACGGTGGCGGAGAACTTCCAGGTCTGCCGCTGGATGGCCGAGGCTTCCGGGCGACAGGACCAGGTGTCCGAGGCCGAGACGGACCGGCGCATCTATGCCGTGTTCCCCGAAGTGCAACAGTTCACGCAGCGGCGCGGCCTGTTCCTGAGCGGGGGCCAGAAGAAGATGGTGGCCATCGCCCGCGCGATGGCGCTCTCACCGGCCGTCCTCCTGCTCGACGAGCCGTTCGAGGGCCTCGCTCCGGTCGTGGTGACCCGCTTCATCGAGGCGGTGAAGAAGATCAAGGAGATGGGCATCTCGGTCCTGATCGCCGAGTCGAACCTCGCGAACGCGGTCCGGGTCGCGGACCGGCTCTATGCGATCGACCGGGGCGAGATCATCTACCAAGGGGATCCGCGGCAGGTATTCGAGGACGAAGACGTGATGAAGACGATCCGGGGGTAGCCTGCTGCTCGCTACGCCATGAAGGGCCTCACCTCGCAGCGGTTCGTGCTCGGCTTCGCCTCGCTCCTGGCGATGGTCCTCGCCTACACGCTGCTCTCCAACGCCCGCCTCTTCCGCCCCGAGGTCGTCCCCCCAGCGCAGGAGATAGCCGTCGCCTTCACCGAGCTGGTGGTGGGTACCCGTCCGCCTCCCGTGACCGGAGGCGACATCCACGCCGGCCACCACCACTCCAGCGATCACGTGGGCACCCTGCTGCAGCAGGGCGTGACCCTCCAGGGCTCGCTCGCGGTCACCGCCGCCCGGGTCCTGTTCGGTCTCGCCGCCGGCGTGCCACTCGGCGTCCTGCTGGGCGTCTTGATGGGCTGGAGCCGGCGCACCGACGACTACCTGCACCCCATCTACGTGCTGCTCCGGTCGGTGCCGCCGCTGGCGCTGATCACGTACGTGATGCTCTGGCTCGGCCACGGCGAGGCGCACCGGCTGATCCCCGTCGCGTACGCGGTCGCGGCGACGATGGTCATCCCCGCCTACCACGGCGTGCGCGACGTGGCCGCGACGTACGTGGTGGCGGCGCGCTCGCTGGGCGCGCGGCGGTGGCTCCTGGTCAGGAAGGTCGTCCTCCCCGCGGCGGGCCCGGCCGTGCTCGCGGGGCTCCGGTACGCGGTCGCGATCGCCTGGATGACCGCGGTCGGCGCCGAGATGCTGATGTCGGAGAACGGGATGGGGAACCTGATCGTCGGCGGCGGCCTGTGGGCGTCGCGGACGCAGACGAAAGCCGATCCGGCGGTGGTCATCGTGGGCATCGTGGCCCTCGCGGCGGCAGGCTGGGCGATGGATGCTCTGGCCAGGGCGGCGACCGCCCGGCTCACGCGGTGGGTGAGGTGACGGGATGTTGCCGACGCTCCGCATCCGGGGAACGCGGGCGCTCGTGAGCGTGGGCGCGCTCGCGGTGGTGTACGGGATCGCCGCCGAGATCGGGCGCGGCCGGTTGCCGGACCGGATCTGGCTGGGCACCCACTACGTCGAGAACGTCCAGCTGCTCCCGCCCTATCGGTCGCTCCTGGAGGAAACGGTATTCCTGCTGGAATCGGGCATCCTCCCCAGCAGCATCGCGGTGAGCGCCGGCAGGGTGCTGCTCGGCTTCGTCCTCGGCGGGGCCTTCGGCATCCTGCTCGGGATCGCGACCGGCCGCGCCGCGCGCGCGGAGTACCTGGCCGACCCTTGGGTGACGTTCTTCCGGTTCACTCCGGCGCTGGCGCTCTTGCCCTTGTTCGTGCTGTGGTTCGGGTACGGCGAAGGCTCGAAGGTCCTGCTCATCGCCGCCAGCGTCGCGGTCGTCACGCTGTTGGGAGCGCACCAGGGCGTCCGGAGCGTGCCGCGCGTCTATCTCGAGGCAGCCTCCGCGCTGGGCGCCAGCCCGGGTCTCGCGTTCCGGAAGATCGCCCTGCCGGCAGCGTTACCATACATCTTCGCCAGCCTGCGCATCGGGCTCGGCCTCGCCTGGGTGACGATCGTCGTCGCCGAGCTGATCGACGCGAGGATGCCGAGCCTCGGCTACCTGCTCACGCTCGCCGGCGCCTACCCGCGGGTCCCGACGATGGTGGTCGGGATCGCGACCATCGGCGCGCTCGTGCTCGCCTTCGACCTGCTCGCGCTGGCCGCGCACGCGAAGGCCACCCGCTGGATGAGGCGGACCGCGTGACCGCAGGCGACCCGCCGAAGCTCCGCCTCCAGGCGGTGGACGTCGGGTTTACCTATTCCGGCCCGACCCCGACACAGGCGCTGGAAGCCCTCTCCCTCGAAGTGCATGACAGCGAGTTCGTTGCCGTGCTCGGCCCGGTGGGCTGCGGAAAGACCACCCTCCTCCGCATCTTCGCCGGCTTCCTGCGGCCCTCGGCGGGGTCGGTCCGCTGCGACGGCGCCCTCGTCGAAGGTCCGGGCCGCGAGAAGGGATACGTGCTCCAGGAGGACGCAATCTTTCCCTGGATGACCGTCCGGGAGAACGTCGAGTTCGGGCTCCTGGCCAGAGGGGTCGACCCCGCTGCTCGCGGGGTGGTGAGCCGCGAGCTGATCCGCCTCATCGGGCTGTCGCGATTCGAGGACGCGTACCCGAAAGAGCTGTCGGCGGGCATGGCGAAGATGGTCGAGGTGGCGCGCGTGCTCGCCACCGACCCGGCCATCCTCCTCCTCGACGAGCCGTTCGGCGCGCTCGACGCGCAGACGCGCGCCCGGATGCAGGACGAGCTGGCGCGGCTGTGGGAACGGCGGCGCAAGACGGTGCTCTTCGTGACGCACGACGCGGAGGAAGCCCTCTACCTGGCCGACCGGATCGTGGTGCTCTCCCCGCGTCCGGGCCGAGTGAAGGCCGACTTCCCGGTGGACCTCCCCCGGCCGCGTTCGCTGGAGGCCCGGTTCTCCCCGGCCTTCGCGGCGCTCAAGCGCCGGGTCTGGGAGACGCTCTAGTCGCCGCCGACAGGGCGGCGCTACGCTTTTCAGAGCGCGGACGTCACGGGATGCGTTCCGGCGTCAGAGCCGGACTCCCGCCCCCATGGCCACGCGCAGCGCGAAGGTCGGACCGAACGAGGACCGCGAGGTCGCGGAATCCTCGCTGCGGAGCAGGTACGTCGATGCCGAGCCGAGCAGGAACACGTAACCGCGCTGCGCGACGTCGCGAGCGATCCCGATGGTGGGGGAAAGCTGCAGCGCCGCCGTCGTCCGCGCCGGCGCCATCCCCTGCGTGCGGAATCGCTGGACGAGCAGCGCTCCTCCCACCGTGATGCCCAGCTCGATCGAAACGACCCGCAGGTCCCGCACGTGCGCCGCGGAGATCTCCAGGTCGACCTGATCGACGGTCGCCTGGATGCCCGGGTTCGAGAAACTCGCGCGGCACCAACCCAGGCGGGGCTTGAGCGTGACGGAGCGCAGGGCCACTGCTAATCCGACGGCGGCGCCGGGACATACGCCTGCATCGTTGACGAGCGAGCTGCGCAGGCGCGCTTCGGCTTCCACCGACGCCACGGCCGACGCCGCCCCGCCGCCTTTGCGCACCAGCCGGTCGTAGGCAGTCCGTTCGAGGCGGGACTCGTCGAGCGCCACGGCCGCGCCCGCCGGCGCTTCGAAGGCCCCCTCCAGCAGCACGTCGGGGCCGCGGCCGCGGACGAAGTATCGGCCCGCGCGCAGGCTGAGGCGGCGCGACCGGTCGCGCGCGCCGACCTCGCCGACCACCGGACCTTCCTCCGTTCCCTGGAACAACAGCCACGTCCGCCCTTCCGGCAGCTGGACCCAGGCGCGTGTGGGCGCGTTGGCCTCCAGCGTGGCCAGTACCACGTCTCCCATCCCTCGTACTTCGTACTCAAAGGTCGGGTGCTGGATGCCCGCCACCGAGCGGCTGGAGGCACGCAGGGTGGCCTCGTACGCGTACCGGTACGCCTCGTCCAGGGTCACGCGCCCGTCTCCGTTCGCATCGGCCGCGCCCAGGAGGCCCGACACGAGCGCGTGAGTGAAGAAGCTGCCCTTGATCTCGTCCGACTCCTGGCTGTCCTCGGACGCCGAGCTGGAGGTGAGGAACACCGCGCCCTCCCCCGCCACCCGCTCGCCCAGTTGGATGTCGAAGGGCGGGATCGGCGCGCCTCCCTTGACGCGGGTCAGCGCACCGGAGCGGCACGCGTCGAGGATCAGGAGGCGGAGCGTCGCCGCCGAGCCGCGCACCAGCTGCTCCAGCTCGGGCAGCTCGAGCGACGTCGCGCCCAGGTGCAGCGCGCCGGCGTCCGCGTGGCCGGAGTAGTAGACGGTCAACATCGCCTGCCGTCCGGCTGCCCGGAGCCGGTCGTTCACCGCGATCAGCGTGCGCCGGACGGTGCCCGCGTCCTCGCCCCGCAAGAGGACCAGGTTCTCGGGACGGACGCCGCCCACTTCCTGCAGCATGGCCGCCACCCGCGCGGCGTCCGTCTCCGCGTAGCTGAGGGCCGCGTCGGGCGGTTGGCCTCGATCGTTGCCCACCACCACGGCGAAGCGCTCCACCTGCGCCGCGGCCGCGGCGGGCAAGAGCACGAGTGCGAGCGCGGTCAGCGCTTGACGAAGCCCCACCGGGTCACCTGGCAGCCGTCGGGAGCGGGGGCGCCGCCGCGTTCGAGCTGGACGCGCAGCGGCTCGAGCTCCACCGGAGAAGAGCAGAACAGTCCCACGATGCGTTCTTCGCCAACGGTCGCGTCGAGCCGCGTTCCGAGCGGCAGCGCCACCTCGGCGCCCGGCCCGACGGCCTCGGCGCGCGCGCCGAGCGGGAAGTACACCGAGCCGCGGCCTTTGGGATCGAGGCTGAGCACCGCGACGTATGCCTTGGCCGGCGCGGTCACCGCGAAGCGCACGGCGTCCCCAGGCGCGACCGTTTCTCCGAGCCCGGCGCGCCGCACCTCTCCCGCGTGCTCGACGTACATGCGGAGCGCGAAGCCCGGCCCCTTCACCCGTTCGCCCGGCGCCCGCGCGAGGAGCAGCAGCGACGCAGCCGCCGCGAGGCCGGCGCCCGCCGCGGCGGCGCGAGGCCAGCGGCGCGCGCGCGGAGCCAACGGCACGACGCGGAGCGGAGGCAGCCGCTCGTCGCGCGCCGCCCGCATTCCCTCCACGGCGCCGGCGCACCGGGAGCACTCCGCGACGTGCTGGCGGACGCGCCGCGCTCCCATTTCGTCCAGCTCGCCGGCGAGGAACCGGTCGAGGTGCAGCGCCGACAGGCAAGCCGGCCAGAGACGATCCGCGAGTCGGGTGCTCATGCGCTCTGCTCCTGACGCGCCAGCGACTGCTGGGCGCGCTCCAACAGGTAGCCCACCTGGCGGCGCGAGCAGCCGAGCGTCTCGGCGACCTCGGCATACGTCATCCCGTCCAGGTGGTGGTACACCGCCGCCGCGGCCGCCTGGGCCGGCATGCGCGCGAGGACGCTGCGCAGCTCGGACAGCGCATCCGGGCTGGGCTCGCCGGCAGGCCCCAAGGCGAGTGCGACGCGGTCCTGCAGCAAGCGCACCCCGGTGCGGCGGTTGCGCAGCTGGTTGAGGCAGAAGTGCGTGGTGGCCTTGTACAGCCAGCCGACCACTGAGCCGGCGCTGCGCAGGTCCCGCGGGGCGCGCAGCAGCGAGGCGAACACCTCCTGGAGCGCTTCCTGCGCGTCGGGCTCGCTCCCCAGGAGCAGGCGCGCCCGCCGGAGCACGACGTGCCCGTGCGAGCGATACAACCCCTCGATCGCGGCGGCGTCTAGCATCATGGGGGGCACCCCGCGGCGGGCCCGAGCCCGACGGTGCCGAGGTCGAGCACCAGCTGCTCGCCGGGAGGCGCCAGCGAGAGCCGGTACGGAGCGCGGCAGAACCAACGCGCCGTCCCCGGGTTGGCGGTGCCGTCGTCCGGCACTCCGCGCTGCGCGAGGTCCGCCGCGCACGCATCCAGCTGCGCGGCGGGCATGCACGAAGGGTCCACCGCCGCGACGCGCAGCAGATGGAAGCCCGCCGGCAGGGCCCCACCCAGCCACCACTCCATCAGCGACCCGGGCCAGATGTCGGAGGGGAGGTAGACGATCCAGTGGTTGGCGTCGATGCCGTAGGCCGCATTTTGCGACGCCGGCAGCGCACCGGCAGCGCCGGCCGCGATTCCGTAGGGCACCGCGCCCGCGTTGGCGCGCGCATATGGCACCTGTCCTGGCGCGAGCGTTCGCCGCGCCGCGGCGGGCGGCGGCTGGTACAGGTGCAGCGTGAAGCGGGCCGGGAAACCCGTCTGGACGGGGGCGCGCGTGGCCAGCTCCTGGTCGTTGGTCGAGGGCGGGGCGCCCCGCTGCCAGAGCATCGCCGCCTCCAGCGGCGCGACGCCCGCGTTCGAGACGTATCCCTGGAAGGTGGCCAGCGGCTCGCCCAGGTAGCTCCCGTCCGCTTGCGGATCGCACGCGCAGGACAGCGCGGCCAGGGCGAGCAGCGAATGTCGACTGGACTGCATCGGAGGCTCCCGGACGAAGCTCGCCTGTGCTCCTCGAGGACCGCGAGCACGCCCTTCGTGGCAAACGCGCGTTCATTTTGCCCGATCCGGCTGGCCGGCGTTCCTTGTCCATGGTCGTTTCGTCAGGAGTCAATCGATGCGCGCTCACTGCGTTTTCGTCGTGCCGATCCTGCTCGCCGCCTGTGAACGGCGGCAGCCCGCCGCTCCAGCCGACATCCAGGGCCGGGTCAGCCTGGCACGCGCCGCCAGCTGCGAATCGCTGGCACGGACGGTGCAGGACATTGCGGTCCGGCAGATGCGTTCACGGATGGACGCCTCGAAGGTCGGGGCGGTCGCCTCCGGCCTCCCCGCCCCCGCGGGCGGCGCACAGACCCCGCAGGCTTCCGGAACGCCGGCCAGCTACTCGACGACCAATGTCCAGGTCGCCGGGGTGGACGAGGCGGACTTCGTCAAGAACGACGGCACGCGCATCTTCGTGCTTTCCGGCCGGAACCTGTTCACGGCGACCAGCTGGCCCCCGCAGGACCTCGCGGTCGCCGGCAAGCTGGAGATCGAGGGCTGGCCGAGCACCATGTTCCTCGAGGGCGACCGGGTGGTGGTGTTCTCCAGCATCTGGACGGTGCCGCCGGGCGGCGCCGCGGACCCCCCCGGCGTAACCACGGCCGCGTGCCCGTTGAACGGGTGCTTCTGGGGCTGGTCGACGACCAAGATCACCGTGGTGGACGTGAGCCTCCTCTCCGCCCCAACGGTCGTTTCCGAGCTGTATCTCCCCGGGTATTCCGCCGGAGCGCGGCGCGTCGGCAGCTCGGTGCACCTGGTGCTCGGGGACAGCGTCCGCTGGCCGGAGGCAATCCGCTGGTGGCCTGCCTACGATCCGGCGCTGTATCAGCATCCCGACAAGTTGGACGCCGCCATCGCCGCGCTGGAAGACGCGAACGAGGCCATCATCCGCGCCACGCCTGTGCAGAGCTGGTTCCCCACCGGACAGCGCAAGCTCCCCGACGGCACCCTGATCGACGTGGGCTACCGCTGCACCGACTTCTACCTCGCCAACGCGCCGGAGCGGCTGGGCCTGGTCACCATCGCCACGCTGGACCTCGCGCACCTCGACGCCGGCGTCTCGCGCGCCAGCATCGTCGGCGAACCCGGCGTGCTCTACGCGACGGCGAGCCGCCTGTACCTCGCCAGCAGGCATTGGTGGTGGTGGCCTATGGCCGGCCAGCGCGACTGGACGTACGTGCACGCCTTCGACATCAGCGATCCGGCGAGCGCCGCCTACGTCGGCTCGGGCGGCGTGGAAGGCCAGGTCGGCGACCAGTTCGCGATGGACGAGAAGGACGGCTACCTGCGCATCGCGACCAGCACTATACGATATTCAATGGATCCGTCGACCCCGTCGTCGTTCCGCCTCGAGGTGGGCAGCCGGCTGAGCGTGCTGGCGCCGCAGCCCGATGGCGCGGGCGGCCAGGCGCTGGTGCTGGTCGGCGAGATCGCTTCGCTGGTCGCGGGCGAGCGGCTGATGGCCACGCGCTTCACCGGCGACCGCGGGTATGCCGTCACCTTCCGGTACGTCGACCCGCTGGTCACGCTCGACCTGACCGA
>DASWGQ010000406.1:0-1913 GCA_036393595.1 Myxococcales bacterium
CGCGCCCGCCCAGCGTGCGCAGCACACCCGCTGGGGCGGTCATCGTCCAGGGCGGCTCGGCGGGTCGCAGCTCCGTCCCGTAGGCCGCGAGGGCCGCGACCAGCGCGTCGACCAACTCGGGGCCCGCACCCTTCGTGACCAGGAGAGGCAGGCGCACGTCGATGCGCCCCTTGATCGCGTTGGCGATCTTCAACCCCGGCGCGACCACCAGCATGAGCAGGAAGGCGACGGCCAGGGCCAAGGTGACCTGGAAGCCGCGCAGGAACTTCTTCCACCGTGGCTCGGGCAGGGCGGACTGAGGTGAGCGCGCCGCGATCACGCTGCCCACCACCACCGGGACGAGCAGCGCCAGCGCGATCCAGACGATGCGCAGCCACAGGCTGGGAACGGACTTGGAGAGGGGCACGAAGGAGACCGCGAACAGCGTGACCCGCGGCACGAAGATCCCCAGCACGAGCAGCGGCCAGACGGCCGCCCCGGCGACCACCGCCGAGAGCATGGTCTGCTCCCTGGGCGAAGTCTGCCCGAACAGCGCGACGACCGCCCAGCCGAAGATCGCGTTGAGGATCTTCCCGGCAGACCTCGCCACCAGGGTGATCAGGGCCTGCAGGATCGCCACATCGCGAACCTAGGCCCCGGGCGCGACCCGCGGCGGGCCGCTCGGTTGATCTCCGGCTGCGCGCGCCGGCCCGCTCGCCCGCTCCTCCCCGACCGGTTCGGTGACCAGGCGGTTGGCGAGGTCCTCCTCCACGCCCTGGCCGCAGAACTCGAGGCAGGCGGCGGCCGAGGTGAGGGTCGCGTGCGGGCGCCACCGCGCGCCGGGGAACGAGCGCACCCGGATGCGCAGCTCCATCTCCGCCAGCTCGGTGTTGCTGCACCGGTGCTCCTCGCCGCGCGAGTCCCGGTAGGAGACGAGCACGCTCGAGGCCGCGCGTCCGCGCACGACGCCGTCGATCGCCACCCGCGCATCCGCCGCCGAGAAGTGCCAGGTCGGGGCCGCGGGGCTGGAGCGCGAGAGGATCACCCAGGGCGGGTCCTGGAAACGGTGCACCTCGCCGCCCGAGCGGAAGGTGTAGAGCGGCACCTGGACGCCTCCCGGCAGCCGCACCGCCGTGAGGTCGACCGAGGCGGACGGATCCTCGGCGAACGCGTTGCACCGGGCCCACGTGTAGGTGAGCCACCGCTCACGTGCCCAGAGGTGCCCCTGCGCTCCCGGGGCGCCGTCGAGGTCCGTGGGCCGGCCGTCCACCTCGAGCGCTCCGCTCACGCGCATCGACGGATGGGGCAGCGCCATCCCGCTCCCGCGCAGGGCGGCGATGGGACGCAGCGGCGCGGGCACCACGTCTTCCGCTTCCGCGCCGGGCTCGAAGGACAACCGCCACCGGAGCGATCGCCCGCCCGCCTCCACCTCGCCCCAGCACCCTGCCGGGGTCAGCTCTCCGGCCCCGATCGCCACCGGGTCGGTGCGACGGAATGCCGCGGCGGGGTAGACGTTCCGCAGCGCGAAGGCGCGGCCGCCCTCCATGAAGCTGGCCCACACCGACGGAGCCTGTGTTCCGGCCCGATCGACGTCGAGCGCGTATCGCAGCCACAGGCCGATGCCGCGGCGGGGATCGGCACAGGTGATGAACCAAGCCTCCGACCACGGCCCGGAGCCGCCCCACCGCGCTGCGTTGAGCGATGGGCGATCGCCCATTTTTCCCCGCTTATCTCCCCCGGATAGGCGCGTCAAGCGCTGCTTGACTTGGATCCCCGCCCCCGTAGACTCTGCGCGTGCCATTCCATTTTGCAAACGTGCTGATCTTCAGCGGGCTGGCGATCTTCTTCGTGCTGGGGTCCCTGGTCGCCGGGCGCTTCCTCCGGCCGAACTACCCGACGCCAGAGAAGTCGATGATCTATGAGTGCGGCGAGAA
>DASWGQ010000407.1:0-16778 GCA_036393595.1 Myxococcales bacterium
TGGATCGTATTCCACCGACAGAGGTCGGGGTCTGCGAGGCCCGGATCCCGCCTCACCGCGGCCCTGGAGGGCGCGCCCGCGGCCAGATGATCGCCAGCGCCACCCACACGCCGAGCGCGACGCCCAGGCAGATACCGACCACGATGGGACCGGGTAGCTCCACGGAAATGGCGCCGCCGAGAGGCTCGCGCAACCGTTGCGCCCGCACCGTCGCTCCTGCGGCCGTTCGTCGTCAAGCCGACAGCTCTCCGGGTGCGGCCGCCTGCGTCTTGCCATGCGACCCCATTTTGCGCGAGGCTTCGTGCAAAGCTCTAGCTGCGCGGCCCCTTCCGGGCCGCGTCGTTCCGACGTTGCACCACAGCAAGGAGGGCCGCATGGCCCGCTCGTCGCGAGAATCCGCGGTGAAGCCTCGCCCTGCCTCTGCCGCCGACGGCAAGACGGTGCGAAACGGGAAGTCCGCAGCCGATGCGCGAAAGGACCTGCTCGAACGCGCCGGCCGGAACCGCGACGGCGCCTCCCAGTGGCGCTCCGATCCGCTGGCCGATGCCCAGGCCGCGCGCCGGGTCGCCGACCTGGCGCAGGCGCACGCTCCCGAGCTGTCGCGGCGCGGGCTGACTGCCGCGTACACCGAAGCCGCGCGGCGGCTCGCCGACGAGATCGAGGACCACCTGCAGGCGCTCCCCGCCGCCGCCGTGACGGCGCGGGGCCGCTCCAGGGAAGAGGCCGACCTGCTCGCCGACGCCGCCGCCACCGCGCAGACGGCGCGCGAAGCCGTGCAGCGGGTCACGCGCGGCGCGGACGGCCGGCGCGCCGCGCACGCGTTCGGCATCGACCAGCCGTTCTCGGCGCGCCAGCCGCAGCACGTGCTGCGCGCGCTGCGGCTGATGCTCGACGCCGCCAAGGTGTATCCAGAGGTGGCGTCCGATGCGGGTCTCATTCCGGAGGACCTGCAGACGATGCGCGACCTCGCCGGCGACGTGGAGAAGCTGCCCGGCGCGGGCGCCCCGCTGACGGACGAGGCGCAGGCGCTGGTCGAAGCCCAGGGCGCCCTGCGCGCGTACTTCGACCTGCTCGCGGCCAAGGCGACCCTCGCCTTCGCCGGCGACCCCGAGGAGCGCGTCCGGCTCCTCTCGCTGCTGCCCAGGGCGGACGATCGGCGACATCTGCGCAGATCCGCCGACGAAGTCCCCGCGGCTTAGGTCTTTTACCGCCGCCACGCCGGACGGTTCCCACCCTGCGGAGACTCGAACCCGCAGGGGAGGGACCATGAAGACGAGCCACTGGATGATCGCGGCGCTGCTCATCGCGCCGGCGGCTGCGCGAGCCGATCGCGCGGAGCGGCTGGAGCGCCGCGGCGAGCGCATGGAGCGACGCGGCGACCGCAAGGAGAAGCGCGGCGAGAAGCTCGAGACGGTGGGCGACAAGGTCGAGCAGAAGGGCGAAGCCAAGGAGCAGCGCGGCCAGGAGCTGGTCGAGCAGGGCAAGGTCAAGCAGGGCGACGCGCTCGAGCGCGCCGGCCAGCGCCAGGAGCGCGCCGGTGAGCGCATCGAGAAGCGCGGCGATGGGCTGGAGCGCCGCGGCGAGCGGCGGGAGAAGCGCGGGGAAGCGCTCGAGCACGAGGCGACCGCCGCTGCTCCGCACGACTAGTCGCCGCCGATAGGGCGGCGCTACGCTTTTCACAGCGCGGACGTTATGGGATGCGCTCTGGCAGGGTGTGGTCGGGGCAAGGGCCGGAGGGCCGCCGGAGGCATCGCCGGCGGCCCTTCGCTTTATCCCCGCGCGCGCGCGAAATGGGCCCGGGTCTGGTACGTTCACCGGTGCCATGTCCTCGGAAATGCTCGCGGCGCTCATCCCCATCGTCAGCGTCCTGGCGGTCTTCGGGTTCCCGGTCGCAATCGTTTTCGTCATCAAGTACTTCAAGCTGAAGGAGCGCGAGCTGGCGCTGGAGGCCGATTCCCGCGAGCGCTCGCAGCGGCAGCAGCTCGCCATCGAGCAGCGCGTCGAGCGGCTGGAGGGAGTGCTCCTCAGCCTCGATCACGACGTCCGCGCACGCCTGGGGATCGAGCAGCCGGCCGCTCCGCTGCCGTCCCGGCCGGAGCTCCTGGAAGGGCCCGCCGGCGCGGGGGCCGAGCAGGGCCGCGCCGAGGGCACGGCGCGCGGCAAAGTCCGGTAGCGCTTGCAGCGGCGGCCATTTAGGGTTCTCCGAAGCTGGAGAGACCGATGAAGAGCCTCGCTGCCGTCGTCCTGGCGTTGTTCCTCGCCGCGCCGGGCACCCGTGCCCAGCAGACCGACACCTCGTCGGGAAGCTACGGCCGCCGCGCGCCGCGCAAGAGCAAGAACAGCGCCGCAGCGAGGATCCGCACGGACACGGGGCCGATCGGGGACACGGGGACGCCCAGGCGCGCCGCCGACCGCGACCACCCGCCCAGCCTGGCGCAGCCGACCCGCGAGGAGATCCTCGAGGCGCAGGCCCGCGGCCGCATCCGCGACCGCGGCGTCCCCGACTGGGTCCGCGGCCCGCAGCTCAGCGAGCTCGACGTCCCCAATCCGTTCCAGGTGCAGGAAGCGATCAAGAACCCCTATCGCCACCGGCAGGCCGATCTGAAGCCATGAAAAAGGGCGAGGCGCCGGGATGGAAGCGCCTCGCCCACAGAGAAGGACCCGAAGGGGGGTAGCGGGCCCTACTTCTGTTCCTCGAACTCCGCGTCGACGACGTCGTCCTTCTTCGCGCCGCCCTGCTGCGGCTGCTGCTCGCCGCCGGGCTGCTGCGCTCCGGGCGCTTCGCCGCCGCCCTGCGCGCCGGCCGCCTTGTAGGCCTCTTCGGCCATCTTGTGCGACGCCTGCATCAACGCGTCGGTGGCGCGCTTCACCGCCTCGACGTCGGTGCCGGCGAGCGCGTCCCGCACCGCCTTGAGCTTCTCCTCCAGCTCCGAGCGCATCGCGGCGGGCACCTTGTCGCCCAGGTCCTTGACGCTCTTCTCGGTGGCGTAGGCCAGGCTGTCGGCCTTGTTGCGCACCTCGATCTCCTCGCGGCGCTCCTTGTCCTCCGCCTCGTGCGCCTGGGCGTCCTTGACCGCCTTCTCGATGTCGTCCTTGGAGAGGCCCGAGCTGGCCGTGATGGTGATCTTGTTCTCCTTGCCGGTGGCGCGGTCCTTCGCCGCGACGTGCACGATGCCGTTCGCGTCGATGTCGAAGGTCACCTCGATCTGCGGCACGCCGCGCGGGGCGGGCGGGATGCCATCCAGGTGGAACCGGCCGAGGGTCTTGTTGTCGCGGCCCATGGGGCGCTCGCCCTGGAGGACGTGCACCTCCACGCTGGTCTGCCCGTCGGCCGCCGTGGAGAACACCTCGCTCTTCCGCGTCGGGATGGTCGTGTTGCGCGGGATCAACGGAGTCGCCACGCCGCCCAGCGTCTCGATGCTGAGCGTCAGCGGAGTCACGTCGAGCAGCAGGATGTCCTTCACCTCGCCGGAGAGGACGCCCGCCTGCACCGCCGCGCCGATCGCCACCACCTCGTCGGGGTTCACCGACCGGTTGGGCTCCTTGCCGAAGTACTCCTTCACGATCTGCTGGATCTTCGGCACGCGGGTCGACCCGCCGACCAGCACCACCTCGTCGATCTCCTTGGGGCCCTTCTTCGCGTCGGCCAGGCACTTCTTGGTCGGCTCGATGGCGCGCTGGAAGAGGTCGTCGCACATCTGCTCGAACTTCGCGCGCGAAAGCCTCTTCACCAGGTGCTTGGGCCCGGTCTGATCGGCGGTGAGGAAGGGCAGGTTGATCTCCGTCTCCATGGTGGCCGACAGCTCGATCTTCGCCTTCTCCGCCGCCTCCTTCAGCCGCTGCAGGACCATCTTGTCCTTGGAGACGTCGAGGCCGGTGTCCTTCTTGAACTCCTCGATCAGCCACTCCATGATCCGCTGGTCCTGGTCGTCGCCGCCCAGGTGCGTGTCGCCGTTGGTGGCCACCACCTCGACCACGTTCTCGCCCACCTCGAGGATGGAGATGTCGAAGGTGCCGCCGCCGTAGTCGAACACGGCGATGACCTCGTCCTTCTTCTTGTCCAGCCCGTAGGCGAGGGCGGCCGCGGTCGGCTCGTTGACGATGCGCTTCACCTCGAGGCCCGCGATGCGGCCGGCGTCCTTGGTGGCCTGCCGCTGGGCGTCGTTGAAGTACGCGGGGACGGTGATGACCGCCTCGGTCACCGTGTCGCCCAGGTAGTTCTCGGCGGCGCGCTTCAGCTTCTGCAGGATCTTGGCGCTGATCTCGGGCGGGCTGTGCAGCTTGCCCTGGATCTCCACGGCGGCGTCGCCGTTGGGCGCCTTCACCACCTTGTAGGGGACGCGGCGGCGCTCCTCGGCCGTCTCGTCGAACTTGCGTCCCATGAACCGCTTGATCGAGTAGACCGTGTTCTCGGGGTTGGTGATCGCCTGGCGGCGCGCCACCTGGCCGACCACCACCTCGCCCTCCTTGGTGAACCCGACCACGGAGGGAGTGATCCGGCTTCCCTCTTCGTTCTCGATCACCTTGGGGTCGCGGCCCTCCATGATGGCGACCACGGAGTTCGTCGTGCCCAGGTCGATGCCGATGGTCTTCTTCACGTGTTTCCTCTCCCGGCGCCCCGCGGGGCGCGAAACCGTTCGCGGCTTTGCCGCGCTGCGGCGGGTACAGTAAGTACGTAGAAGGGCGTGTCAACGCCCGGAGGCGCGTTGAGCGAGCTCCGACAAGGCGACCGGATCGGCGGGCGCTACGTGCTCATCGAGCGGCTCGGGCTGGGCGGCATGGGCGAGGTCTGGCTGGCCGAGCTGCAAGGGGCCGGAGCGTTCCGCCGCCGGGTGGTCATCAAGATGCTGGCGCCGGAGCGGCGGGGGGACGCGCGGATCGCCTCCATGCTGGCGGACGAAGCGCGCCTGGTCGGGCTCCTCCACCACCCGGGCATCGTGGCCGCCCTCGATTACCTGGAATCGGAGCGGGAAGGCCCCATCTTCGTGCTGGAGTTCGTGGACGGCTGCTCGCTGCGGAGCGCGCTCAAGATCGCGCGCCGCCGGAACGAGCTGATGCCGGAAGCACTGGCCGCGCACGTCGGCGCGCAGGTGGCGCGGGCGCTGCACGCGGCGCACACGGCGTGCGACAGCGACGGCCACCCCCTCCACCTCGTCCACCGCGACATCTCGCCGGACAACGTGCTGCTCTCGCGCAGCGGCGGCGTCTACCTGGGCGACTTCGGCGTCTCGCGCGCGCGCGGCAGCGCCGAGGTGTCCGATCCGGCCGCGGGGCCGAAGGGGAAGCCGGGCTACATGGCGCCGGAGCAGGCCACCGGCGATCCGGTCGGCCCGCAGGCGGACGTCTTCTCCCTCGGCCGCGTCGTCGCGGAGGCTGCCGACGTCCGCTGCGGCCACGCGCTCCGCAAGGTGCTCGACAAGGCGACCGCGCCGAAGCCGCGCCACCGCTTCCAGACCGCCGCGGAGCTGGCCGCCGCGCTCGCGCGCGTCTGCCCTCCTCTGCCCGATCCCGACGGCGCCCTCTCGGAGTGGCTGCACCGCGCCGCGCCGGAGGCGCTGCACCACCGGCGCACCACCCCCGGCGCCGCGCCCGCCGTGCGCAGCGACGCGCCGCCGGCCGGCCTGCGGTCCGCGGAGGTGACGCCTTCGCGCGGGGGAGCGGCGGCGCAGCCGCTCTTCGCCGAGGTGGCGCCGCCGCGGAGGCGCGCGCTGAAGATCGTCGCCGCCCTCGGAGCGCTGCTCGCGCTCTCGCTGCCCGCCGCTTGGATCGTCGAGGCTTCGCGCTCGGCGCTCGCCTCGCGCGCCCGCCCGGCCGGCTTCCACGCTTCCACCGGCGAGCTGCGCGTCTCCAGCCGGCCCGCGGGTGCGGAGGTGTACGTCGACGGAGGACTGCGCGGGACCACTCCGCTGACGCTCGAGCTGGCCGCCGGGCAGCACAGCGTCCGCGTCGGCAGCCCGCGCCTCTCCAGGTGGCGGGCCGCGGACGTGCACATGTACCCGGGCTCGTCGGGCCGGCTCGACTTCGATCTCACCGAGTGACCTCGAAGGGATGGCGCGGAGCGCGGCGGGATCGCGGAGCGCTCCTGCCCCCCGATTCCGCTGCTCGAGATCGCGTGCGCGCGTGTGGGCCGGGGTCGGCGAAGGGGAGCGACCACAGCGCACGACGCGCGCGCAGCGCGAGCGCCGCGCGGCGCACAGGAGCCCTGTTTCCCTCACGATCCAGAGGGAGTCGCCCTGTTGACACGCTACTCAAGATACGATACTTGCGTGAATGCACTCACGCGATGCCATTGAAGGTGTCGCTTCGATCCACCGGGAGGGCCCCGAGTGGCGCAACGGGAAGTCGACGAGTTCGAGCGGCTGGAGGCGACGCACCCCCACGGGGTCTCGGCGGCGCAGATCGTCGATTTCTTCGCGCCCCGCGGGGTGAAGCTGGCGCAGGCCACCTTCCGCAAGTACGTGCAGCTGGGCCTGCTTCCCCGCAGCCGGCGCGTCGGCGAGAAGGGCAAGCACCGCGGCTCGCGCGGCCTCTACCCCGCCACCGCGGTCCGGCGCATCCGCCTGATCAAGTCGCTGATGGACGAGGGGATGACCCTCGAGGAAATCCGCCACTCCTTCATCTTCTTCCGCGGCCAGCTCGACGGAGTCGAGCGCGCGCTCGACGATCTCTTCGCCGCGCTCGACAAGGCCATCGCCGAGAACGGCGAGATCAAGGCCTCGCGCCGCCGCGAGCTGGAGCGGATGCTCAACGACGGCCGGCACAAGGCGCACCAGTTCGTCAAGGACATTGAACGCACCGTTTCCCAGATCACCGCACGGCAAGAGAGCGGAAAGGGCGACCGATGAACGAGGCAAAACGCAACGTCACCCCCGATCTACAGGCGGCGCCTCCGGAGGCCGAGCGGCCCCGGCAGCGCGCCCGCACGATGAGCCGCAAGGAGATGGCGCGGCAGTTCCGCCAGCAGATGGCGGCCGGGGGAATCGACCCCGAGCTGCAGGCGCTGATGGCGGAGATGGAGGCCAGCCGCCCCAAGTCGCGTGCCGACTGCGGGACGGGCCCGCGGCCCTGCCCGTACGTCTCCTGCAAATACAACCTCTACGTCGACGTCAACCCGCGCACCGGGTCGGTGAAGATGAACTTCCCCGACAAGGAGCTGTGGGAGCTGGCCGACACCTGCGCGCTCGACGTCGCCGACCGGGGCGGCATCACGCTCGAGGAGGTGGGGGTGATCATGAACCTCACTCGCGAGCGCGTGCGCCAGCTGGAGACGCGCGGGCTCGTCAAGCTGCGCGTGATCGCCGACGACGGCCCGCGGAAGATCCAGCCGGACGTGGACGACGAGTAGCCGCGCGTCCGGGGTTCCGCGCTCGGCGCGCGAGCAGCGCGCGCGGCAGGGTCGTCGATCTGAAGCGCGAGCGCCGTCGCGCGCCGCGCCCTTCCAAACAGCGAACGGACTTCGGTGAAACCACTGCGGCCGCCCTCGTGGTATGGAGCCGCGCATGGCCGTGGCGCGCGCCCTGCTCTCCGTGTCCGACAAGTCCGGGATCCTCGAGCTCGCCCGCGGGCTCGCGGCGCTCGGCATCGAGCTGCTCTCCACCGGCGGCACCGCCGCGCTGCTCGCCCGCGAGGGCGTGAAGGTGACGCAAGTCCAGGACTTCACGGGCGCTCCCGAGATGCTGGGCGGGCGCGTGAAGACGCTGCACCCGAAGATCCACGGGGGGATCCTGGCGCGTCGCGACGTGGCTTCCGACCAGGCCGACATGAAGGCGCAGGGACTGCTGCCCATCGATCTGGTGGTGGTGAACCTCTATCCCTTCCGCGAGGCGGTCGCCAAGGGGCTGCCCTTCGACGAGGTGATCGAGAACATCGACATCGGCGGCCCGTCCATGCTGCGCTCGGCGGCGAAGAACGCCGCCCACGTCGCGGTGGTGGTCGATCCCGCCGACTACGCCACCGTCCTGGCCGAGCTGCAGCAGAAGCGCGAGGTGCACGTCAGCACGCGGCGGCGCCTGCAGGCCCGCGCCTTCGCGCACACCGCCGCGTACGACGCCGCCATCGGCTCGTGGCTCTCGGAGCAGCTCGCGCTCGAGCACAAGGAGGAGGCGAGCGGATTCGGCGACTCGCCGCCGCTCCCCGAGTACCGCCTGAAGCAGGCGCTCCGGTACGGCGAGAACCCGCACCAGAAGGCGGCGTTCTACGCGGCGGTGCCTCCGCCCCCCGAGCCGACGCTGGCGATGGCGCGGCAGATCCAAGGCAAGGAGCTCTCCTACAACAACCTGCTCGACGGGGCTGCCGCGCTCGAGGCGGCGAAGGAGCACGCGCAGGGTCCGCGCAGCCCGGCCGCCGCGGTGGTGGTGAAGCACACCAACCCCTGCGGAGTGGCTCGCGCGGGCACCGTGCTGGACGCGTACCGGGGCGCGCGGGACGCGGATCCGGTCAGCGCGTTCGGCGGCATCGTGGCCCTGACGCACCCCGTGGACGCGCCGACCGGCGCCGCGCTCTCCGAGACGTTCCTGGAGGCGGTGATCGCGCCCGGGTTCGAGCCGTCTGCCCTGGAGGCGCTGAAGGGCAAGAAGGCGCTGCGGCTCCTCGAGCTGCCCTCGCTGGGCGAGGCGCGCGAGGCGTGGCGCCCCGAGCCCCGCGAGCTGCGGAGCATTCCCGGCGGCCTGCTCGTGCAGTCGCGCGACCTGCAAGGGGCCGACGTGCGCGGCTGGAAGGTCGTCACCCGGCGCGCCCCGACGGCCGACGAGATGGAGGCGCTTCAGTTCGCCTGGCTGGTGGTCAAGCACGTGAAGTCGAACGCCATCGTGCTCGCCCACCGCGACGCGACCGTCGGCATCGGGATGGGGCAGACGAACCGGGTGGACTCGGTGCGCATCGCCGCCGAGCGCGCGGGCGCCAGGGCCCGCGGGGCCGCTCTCGGCTCCGATGCCTTCTTCCCCTTCCCCGACGGGGTGGAGGCCGCGGCCGAGGCAGGGGTCGCCTGCATCGCCCAGCCGGGCGGTTCCGTGCGCGACCAGGAAGTCATCGCCGCAGCGGACAAGCACGGCATCGCGATGGTCTTCACGGGGTATAGACACTTCAGGCACTAGCCGCCGCCGTACTCGGCGGCTAGGTAGTTGAGCGCGGACGTTCTGGTTCGCGCAGCGGGCTGCATGGGCTTCAAGATCGTGGTCATCGGATCGGGTGCTCGCGAGCACGCCTTGGTGCGCGCGCTGCTGCGCGGGGCGCCCCGCTCCGAGCCGCGCGAGGTGGTGGCCATTCCGGGGAACGCCGGCATCGGCGAGGAGGCGCGCTGCGTTCCCGCCGCCGGTTCCGCCGAGGCGCTGGCCGCGGCGGCGCTGTGGGAGAAGCCGGACCTGGTGGTGGTCGGACCGGAGGCGCCGCTGGCGGAGGGCCTCGCCGATCGGCTGGCGCACGAGCGCGTGCCCTGCTTCGGGCCCACGGCGGCGGCCGCCCGCATCGAGGCGTCCAAGGCGTTCGCGAAGGACGTCATGGCGCGCGCCGGAGTGCCGACCGCGCAGGCAGCCGTGTTCGACGATCCGGAGAAGGCCAAGGCGTACGCGCGCGGCGCCTGCGTGGTGAAGCTGGACGGTCTCGCGGCGGGCAAGGGCGTCATCGTCTGTGACGACGCCGCCGGGGCGAGGCGCGCCATCGACGAGCTGTGGATGACCGCCGCGCAGGGTGCGGGTCCCGTGCGCCTGCTGGTCGAGGAGCGGCTGGAAGGACCGGAGCTGTCCGTGATCGCGCTCACCGACGGCTCGACCGTGCTGCCGCTCGCTCCCGTCCGCGACCACAAGCGGCTCGAGGACGGCGACCGCGGCCCGAACACGGGCGGGATGGGCGCGGTGAGCCCGCCGCGCGACGCGACGCCCGCCGTGATCGACGAGGTGGTCCGCACCGTCCTCCAGCCGACCGTGCGCGAGCTGGCCGCGCGAGGCACGCCCTTCCGCGGCGCCCTCTATGCCGGGCTGATGCTCACGCCGCGCGGCCCGCGCGTCCTGGAGTTCAACTGCCGCCTGGGCGATCCCGAGGCGCAGGCCATCCTGCTCCGTCTGCGCAGCGATCCGCTCCCGCTGCTCCTCGCCAGCGCGCAGGGCGGGCTCGCCGGCCAGGAGCCCTCGTGGGACCCGCGCACGGCCGTGGCGGTGGTGATCGCCGCTTCGGGATATCCGGGCACCCCGCGCGCCGGCGACGAGGTGGGCGGCCTGCGCGAGGTGCAGCAGTCCGACGATCTCTGGATCCTGCACGCGGGGACCAAGGCGAAGGAGGGCAAGGTGGTGACCGCGGGCGGGCGCCTGCTCACCGTCGCGGCCCTGGGCGCGGGAGCGGCCGAGGCGCGCGGGCGCGCCTACCAGGCCGCCGGGCGCATCCGGATCGAGGGGTCCCAGATGCGCCGCGACATCGCCGCCGGGGAGGTGGGGTGAGCGAGGCGCGCGCGGAGCTGCCCGTCTCGGAGCTCGAGCGGGTGGCGGCGCGGCGGGGTTCGCCGGGAGGAGCGCGGCCGTTCGGCCAGCTCGACCGGCTCCTCTCGCTGAAGTTCCTCCAGCTCTTCGCCGCCACGCTCGGGGGCGTGGTGCTGCTCTACCTCACCGTCGACTTCGCCGATCGCGCCGGCAGCTTCTGGGGGCGCGCCTGGGGGAAGGCGGCGCTCGAGCTGTACTGGAACAAGGCGGCGGTCGTCGCCTACCAGCTCGCGCCGGCGGCGCTGATCATCGCCGCGGCCCTGCTTGCCACCGTGCTCGCGCGGCGCGGAGAGCTGACCGCGCTGTTCGCGCTGGGCGTGCGCCCCTGGCGGCTCGCGGCGCCCGTCGCCGCCGTCACTGCCGTGCTCGGAGCCCTCCTCTTCCTCCTCGGCGAACGCGTGGTGGTGCGCGCCGACGCCCGCGCCGAGGAGATCCAGGTGAAGCGTTTCAACCGCTGGGGCGACTGGGCCACCTACCACGCGGGAGCGAGCTGGCTGCGGGGCGAGAACGGGCGCATCTACCACCTGGGTCCGCAGCGCGACGGAGGATGGGAGCCGGCCACCGTGCTGGAGATCGCGCCGCCCTTCCGGCTGGCGCGCCGCATCGACGCGCGCCGGCTCGAGGCCGCCGGTCCCGGGCGCTGGCGGTTCCTCGACGCGGTGGAGACCCGGTACGCGCTCTCCGCCGAGCCGGGCGGGATCGTCGGGGAGATCCGCGCCCAGGTGCTCGAGGAGCGCTTCCCCGAGACCGCGGCCGCCCTCGAGCTGCGCAGCGGGCGCCCGCGGCAGCTCTCCTGGAAGCAGCTGCGCGAGCAGGCCGAGCGGCGGGCCCGCCTGGGACAGCCGGTGCGCGAATGGGAGCTGGCATTGTGGGAGCGCGCCGCGCATCCGGTCACGGTGCTGCCGGCGGCGCTGGCGGGACTGGGCCTCATCCTCTGGCGGGCTCGGCGCCGGCGCAGGCTGCCGCTCGCGGGCGCCGTCGCGCTGGGCATCGGGCTTTCGATGGCGCTGTGGGCGGTGTCGGTGATCGTCCACGCGGCCTCGCTGTCGGGGGGCCTGCCGACCTGGTCCGCCGGGCTTCTGCCGCCGCTGTTCGCCTGCGCCGTCGCCGCCTTCACCTTCTGGCGAGCCTGAGCTTCGACGCCACGGTCCGCGGACGCGCGTGGCCGCGTGGGCGGACTGCGCGTCTCCCTTGGCTTTGCGCCGGGTTTCCGGGTAGAAGCGCCGCGCGGCGTGTCGCCGGCGAAAGGACCGCATGAAGGGCGTCATCCTCGCGGGAGGAACCGGCTCGCGCCTGTTCCCGCTCACCAAGGTAACCAACAAGCACCTGCTGCCGGTCGGGCGGGAGCCGATGATCTACCACCCGGTGCGCAAGCTCACCGAGGCGGGCATCGGCGAGATCCTGGTGGTCACCGGCGTGGAGCACATGGGCGACGTGGTGACCTTGCTCGGCTCCGGCAAGGACTTCGGCTGCCGCTTCACCTACAAGGTGCAGGACGAGGCGGGCGGGATCGCGCAGGCCCTGGGTCTCGCGGAGAACTTCGCCGGGCACGACCCCATGTGCGTCATCCTCGGCGACAACGTCTTCCAGGATCCGGTGACGCCGTTCGTCCACGCCTTCCGCGAGCAAGGCCGCGGCGCTCGCCTGCTGCTCAAGCAGGTGCACGATCCGCAGCGCTACGGCGTCGCGGAGGTGGAAGGCTCCCGCGTGGTGCGCATCGTGGAGAAGCCCAAGAAGCCGAGGAGCGATCTGGCGGTGGTGGGCGTCTACTTCTACGATTCTGACGTGTTCGGCATCATCCGCACCCTGAAGCCCTCCGCGCGCGGCGAGCTGGAGATCACCGACGTGAACAACCACTACCTGTGCGCGGGCACCCTGCACTGCGATCGCCTGTCGGGCTGGTGGACCGACGCCGGCACCTTCGACTCGCTGCACGCCGCCAACGAGCTGGCGACCGGGCGCGCGACGTCCGCGCTGGATGCGGAGCGGAGATAGGGTGCCGGCCGTCCTGGTCACCGGCGGCGCAGGTTTCGTCGGATCCAACCTGGTGCGGCACCTGCGCCGCGAGCGGCCCGGCTGGACGATCGTCAACCTCGACAAGCTCACCTACGCCGGCAACCTCGAGTCGCTCGCCGATCTGCGGCACGACCGCGGCCACGTGTTCGTGCGGGGCGACATCGCCAACGCCGAGCTGGTCGAGCACCTCTGCGAGCAGCACGAGGTCGAGGCGATCGTGAACCTCGCCGCCGAGAGCCACGTCGACCGCAGCATCCTGGGGCCGAGCATCTTCGTGGAGACCAACGTCTCCGGGACGCAGGTCCTGCTCGACGCCGCCCGGCGCGCCCGGGTCAAGCGCTTCGTGCAGGTGAGCACCGACGAGGTGTACGGCTCCCTCGGCGCGCAAGGCCGCTTCAGCGAGGCCTCGCCGCTGCAGCCGTCCTCCCCGTACTCGGCCTCGAAGACGGCCGCCGACCTGCTCGCGCTCGCCTACCACCACACCTTCGGGCTGGACGTGATCGTCACGCGCTGCTCGAACAATTACGGCCCGTACCAGTTCCCGGAGAAGCTCATCCCGTTGATGATCGCCAACGCGCTCGAGGGCAGGAAGCTGCCCGTCTACGGCGACGGCATGCAGGTGCGGGACTGGATCCACGTCGAGGACCACTGCGCGGCGCTGCTCGCCGCCGTAGAGCGCGGCAAGCCCGGCGAGGTCTACAACGTGGGGTCCGACAACGAGTGGCCGAATCTGCTGATCGTCCAGCAGCTGCTGCGAATCCTGGCGAAGCCCGAGTCGCTGGTCGAGCACGTCAGGGACCGGCCCGGCCACGACCGCCGGTACGCGATCGATGCCCGCAAGGCGCACGCAGAGCTGGGCTGGGCGCCGCGGATCGCCTTCGCCGACGGGCTCCAGCGCACCGTGGAGTGGTACGTCGCCAACCGCACCTGGTGGGATCGGGTGCGGAGCGGCGAGTACCGGGCCTATTACGAGAAGAACTACGGGGCCCGTGGATGAGCGTGCTGGTGACCGGCGCGAATGGTCTGGTGGGGAGCTGCGTTTTGGCGCGCCTCGCCGGGGCCGGCGAGAAGGTCGTCGCCGCCGGGCGCGGCCGGCGCCGGGGCGGGCCGGCCGCCGTCGAATACGTCGAGCTGGACCTGCTCCGGCCCGAGTCGCTGCGCGCGCTGATCGGGTCCACCGGCGCGCGCGCGGTGATCCACTGCGCCGCGATGACCGACGTCGACGCCTGCGAGAAGGACCCGGTCGAGGCCTGGACCGTGAACGTGCGCGGCACGGAGGCCGCGGCGCTCGGCTGCCGGGACGCGCGCGCGCGGCTGGTCGCGCTCTCCACCGACTACGTCTTCGACGGCGAGCGGGGGCCGTACTCGGAAGACGACGCGCCCAACCCGCGAGGCGTCTACGCCCGGACCAAGCGCGCCGGCGAGGAGGCCGCTCTGCTGCTCGCGCCGGACTGCGCGGTCGCGCGGGTGGCGGTCGTCTACAGCGGCCGCCGGGGCGCCAAGCGCACCTTCGCGACGGCCGCCGCCGAGCAGCTCCTCGCGGGCAAGGAGGTGCGCGCCTTCCACGACCAGGTGGTGTCTCCCACGCTCGCCGACAACGCGGCGGAGATGGTCATCGGCCTGTGGCGCAGCGGCCAGGGCGGGATCTGGCACTGCGCGGGCGCCTCGATCGTCTCCCGCGTCGAGTTCTGCCGCGCGCTGGCGCGGAAGCTGGGCGCCGACGAGCGGTTGGTGGTGCCGGTTCCCCTGTCCGCGGCGAGGCTTCCGGCGCCGCGGCCCGCGCGCTGCGGCCTCGAGGTGACGCGCATCCGGCGGCTGCTCGGGCCGTCGGTCCCGCTGGAGCTGGACGAGGCGCTCGATCGTTTCCTCGCGGAGCGCGCGGCGTGATCGAGGCGGCGCAGCAGACCCGGCAGGACGCCGCGCCCGCCGCGGCCCCGGCGCTTGCACGGGTGCGCCGCTCCTCGCGCATCGCCGAGGTCTGGCGGTTCCGGCAGCTCGTCGCGCTCCTGGTCGTGCGCGAGCTGAAGGTCCGCTACAAGCGCAGCGTCCTGGGCCTCCTGTGGACGATGCTCAACCCGCTGCTCCTGATGGTCGTCTACGCGGTGGTGTTCACCACCATCATGCCCGCGGCGCAGCCGAACTTCTCCGTCTTCCTGCTGGCCGGGCTCCTGCCCTGGCTCTACTTCTCCACGTCCCTGATGCAGGGGCTGATGAGCGTGCTGGTCAACCAGGAGCTGGTCCGCAAGATCCGGCTGCCGCAGGCGGTGTTCCCGCTCTCGGTGGTCGGATCGAACCTGGTGAACTTCACCCTGTCGCTCGTCCCCCTGTTCGTCATCATGGCGGCGCTGCGGCAGGCGTTCACGCCCGCGCTCCTCTTCCTGCCGGTGGCCGCCTTGGTCCTGACGCTGTTCTGCGCCGGCGTGACGCTGCTGTTCGCGACCGCCACGGTCTTCTTCCGCGACGTGCGGCACCTCACCGAGGTGCTGCTGCAGGTGCTCCTCTACCTGTCGCCCGTGCTGTACGATCTGAAGCAGCTGGGCGAGCACCGGACGTGGTGGTTCCAGCTCTTCCGGCTCGAGCTGCGCATCAATCCGCTCAGCTACCTGATCACGCTGGTGCGCGATCCGGTCTACTACGGCCGGCTTCCCTCCCTGGCCACCGTGGCCGTGGCGCTCGCCTGGGCGGCCGGCGCGCTGCTCCTGGGCTTCTCCGTCTTCACGCGGCTCGAGCCGCGCCACATCCACCACTTATAGGCCGATGCGCGACGGGCAGATCATCCTCCAGGACGTCGGCGTCGGGTACCGCATCTACCGCGAGAAGGTCTCCACCTTGAAGGAGGCGGTGGCGAACCGCTTCCGGCACCTGCGCACGGCGGAGAAGTTCTGGGCGCTGCGCAACGTCTCGCTGCAGATCGCGCCCGGCGAGGCGATCGCGCTGGTGGGGCACAACGGCTCCGGCAAGAGCACGCTGCTCAAGACGATCGCGGGCGTGCTGGAGCCGAGCGAAGGCGCGGCGGTGGCCCAGGGGCGGATCAGCCCGATGATCGAGCTGGGCGCGGGCTTCGATCCCGAGCTGTCGGGCCGCGACAACGTCTACCTGAACGGCGCGCTGCTCGGCTTCTCGCGCAAGCAGATGGAGGCGAAGTTCCAGCGCATCGTCGACTTCAGCGAGCTGGGCGACTTCATCGACCTGCCGGTGAAGAACTATTCCTCGGGCATGTATGCGCGCCTGGGATTCGCCATCGCGCAGGACGTCGAGCCCGACATCCTCATCGTCGACGAGGTGCTCGCCGTGGGCGACGAGCGGTTCCAGGAGAAGTGCAAGCGCCGCATCCAGGAGTTCCGCGCCGCCGGCATCACCTTCGTGTTCGTGTCCCACTCGCTGCCGACCGCGCGCGAGCTGTGCCCGCGGGCCGCCGTGCTGCACCACGGGCGACTCGCGTTCGACGGGCCGACGGACGCGGCCTGGGAGCGCTATCGCGAGCTGGAGCGCGGGCCCGCACCGGGGCCCGTCTTCCAGGCGTAGAATCGGCGCCGTGGCGACTCCGGCGGCGGCCATCTCGCGGCGGACGGGAAAGGCGGCGCTGGTCGAGGCGCTGCGGCCCCGGCACTGGACCAAGAACGTCTTCGTCTTCGCCGGGCTGGTGTTCGGCGGCCGGTTGTTCGACCGCGCCTCGCTGCTGCGCGAGCTGGGCGCCTTCGCGATCTTCTGCGCGGCCGCCAGCGCGGTGTACCTCGCGAACGACGCCGCCGACCGGGAGCAGGACGCGCGCCATCCGGAGAAGAGCGCGCGCCCGATCGCTTCCGGACGGTTGCCGGTGCCGGTCGCGCTGGGCGTCTCGGCGGCTCTGGCCGCCGCCGTGCTGGCGGCCAGCGCGGCGCTCTCGCGCGGGCTCCTCTGGATCGTGCTGGGCTATCTCCTGATGAGCTTCGCCTACAGCGCGGGGCTCAAGCGCGTCTTCCTGGTCGACGTCCTGATCGTCGCCTTCGGATTCGTCCTGCGCGCGGCGGCGGGCGCGGCGGCGCTCGAGGTCGAGATCTCGCCTTGGCTGTTGTGCTGCTCGTTCCTGCTCGCGCTCTTCCTCGCCCTGGGCAAGCGGCGCGCGGAGCTCGCGCTCCTCGGGGAGGGCGCGGCCGGGCACCGCGCCGCCCTGCAGCAGTACACGATCCCGATGGTGGACCGCTGGCTCACCGCGCTCGTCGGCGCCACCATCGTCAGCTATGCGCTCTACACGCAGTCGCCCCGGACGGTGGAGCACTTCGGCACCACGAATCTGTTGTTCACGCTCCCCTTCGT
>DASWGQ010000408.1:0-7292 GCA_036393595.1 Myxococcales bacterium
GCCCCCGAGGACGCCGACTACGAGCACGACACCGAGGGCCCCGACGACATGCCGGCCCACATCCGCTCCGCGTTCACGCGCACCACGGAGACCGTCCCCGTGCGCGAAGGCGAGCTGTTCCTCGGCACCTGGCAGGCGATCTATCTGTGGGAGCACCGCCGGGCCCCGCACCGCCGGCAGCTGGTGGTGACGGTCGTCGGCGTCTGACGGCGACGCCTATCAGAGCGCTGCGCGGAGGATGCCGAGCAGATCGTTCTCCGAACGCTCCGCGCTGGCGACCGGGCGCACCGCCTCGCGCAGGTCGTCGTCGGACAGCTTGTACGTGGCGAGGTGGTTCGGGAGGCCGAGCTGCGAGACAAGGCGCGCTACGCCGTCGGCCGCGGTGGGCGCGTCGAGCGCCTCGGCGATGCGCTTCATCGTCTCCGGTGCGCGGGGCGCGAGGTAGCGCAGGACGTGCGGGAGCAGCAGGCAGGAAGTGACGCCGTGGGGGATGTCGTGGCGCGAGCCGAGGCGCTTGCCGAGCGTGTGGCTCAGGCCCTTGGCGGCGGGGCCGGGGAGCAGGTACGAGTGCCACGCGCCGAGCTGGCATTCGGTGCGCGCCGCCGGGTCGGCGGGGTTCGCCTTGGTGGCGAGCAGCCCCTTGCGCAGGCGGCGCAGGCCGTCGAGCGCGGCCACGTCGGGCAGCGGGTGCTCGCCGGGAGCGAGCAGCGTCTCGACGGCGTGGTCCACCGCGCGGATGCCGGTGGTCAGCCACAGGTCCAGCGGCGTCTTCACCGCCAGCTGCGCGTCGTAGAACACGGCAGCGGGGCGCAGCTCCGGGGCGGCGACCCCGACCTTCTCCTTGGTGCCTTCGGCGGTGAACCCCGCGCTGCTGGCCAGCTCCGCGACGGACAGGGTGGTAGGGACCGCCAGGTGCGGGAGCGCGCGCTCGAGCTTTGCGCCGCGGGCGCGCGCGGGCGCGTCAGGCAGGGTGACGTCCAGCCCGGTGGCCAGGGAGAACGCCACCGTCTTCGCCGCGTCGATGGGCGAGCCGCCGCCGAGCGAGAGCAGGGTGTCGGCGCGGGCCTCGCGCGCCGCGCGCACGGCGTCCATCACCGACCGCGCGGGTGCGTGCTGGCCGATGTCCGCGAATCGGCCGGCAAAGCGATCGCCGAGCAGCGCCTCGACGGCCGGCGCCAGCGCGGGCTCCCGGACCGCGCTTTTCGTCGTCACGATGAACACGCGGCGCCCGCCCACGCGGCGCAGCTCGGAGTCGAGCTTCTCGCGGAGGGATCCGGCGCCCCAGTGGATCACTTCCGGGTTCGAGTACTGGAAGGTCGGCATGGCGCTCCTCGCCCCACCCGGCGGCATGGCCTGGAGTGCATGTCATAACGTTCGCGCCATGAAAAGCGTAGCGCCGCCCTATCGGCGGCGGCTAACATGGCGTTCGCGTGCCCGCCCGCAAGGAGCTTCTCCAGATTTCCGGACGAGAAGTGGCGATCTCGAACCCGGACAAGGTGTTCTTCCCGCGCGCCGGGTACACCAAGCGGGACCTGGTCCTCTACTACCTGGCGGTCGCGGAGGGCGCGGTGCGCGGCGTGCGCGGCCGCCCGATGGCGATGAAGCGCTTCGTCGACGGCGCTGAGGGCGAGTTCTTCTTCCAAAAGCGCGCGCCGGCGCAGCGGCCGGTCTGGGTCGACACCGTCGAGCTGCGCTTTCCGTCGGGCCGCACGGCGGTCGAGGTGGTGGTGAACGACCCCGCGCAGCTCGCCTGGGTGGTAAACCTGGGTTGCATCGACCTGAACCCGCACCCGGTCCGCGCCGACGACCTCGAGCACCCGGACGAGCTGCGGGTGGACCTCGATCCGGTCCCGAACGTCCCCTGGTCGCAGGTGCGCGAGGTGGCCCTGCTCACGCGCGAGGTGCTCGAGGAGCACGGGCTGCGCGGGTTCCCCAAGACCTCCGGCTCGCGCGGCATGCACGTCAACGTGCGCATCGAGCGCCGCTGGACGTTTCCGCAGGTGCGCACCGCGGCGCTCGCGCTGGCCCGCGAGGTGGAGCGCCGCGCTCCGGTCATCGCGACGAGCAAGTGGTGGAAGGAGGAGCGCCACGGCGTGTTCCTCGACTACAACCAGAACGCGAAGGACCGCACCGTCGCCTCGGCGTACTCGGTGCGCCCCACCCCCGACGCCCGCGTCTCCATGCCGCTCGACTGGAGCGAAGTGCCGGACGTCGATCCCGCCGACTTCACCCTCGCCACGGTCCCGAAGCGCTTCGCGGAGCGAGGCGACCCCGCGGCGGCGATCGACGATCAGGCCGGCTCGCTGGACCGCCTGCTCGAGCTGTCCGAGAAGCAGCGCGCGGCGGGGCAGGGCGACGCACCCTGGCCGCCGCACTACGCGAAGCAGGAGGGGGAACCTCCCCGCGTACAGCCGTCGCGGCGGAAGCATTGAAGGACGGTCGGGGTCGGGGTCGAGTCGAGTAGCCTCGCCGGTTTTTCGCTCCGCTCCGGCTCGTGGGCTACGCTCCTCCGCGGTGCCCCAGAATTCCCGCATCCAGGCGTTCGACTGGCTCCGCGGCATCGCCGTGGTGGTCATGATCCAGACCCACGCGCTGTCGCTGCTCCGGCCGGAGCTGCGGACCGGCCCGCTGTGGATGCGGTTGCAGTGGATCGACGGGCTGGTGGCGCCCGCGTTCATCTTCTCCGCCGGGTTCTCGCTCGCCCTGGTGCAGGTCCGGGGCGCTTCCGCGGGAGCCCGGTGGCCGCGGATGCGCAAGACGCTGCGCCGGCTCGGGGAGGTGCTGCTCGTCGCCACGCTGGTGAACTGGATGTGGTTCCCGCTCTTGCGCGAGCCGCGGTGGATCTTCCGCATCGACATCCTGCACTGCATCGGGCTCTCGCTCCTCATCGCGCTGCCGATCCTGGCGGCGCTGGCGCCCCGGCCGCTGGTGTTGCGCTGGGGCGCGCTCGGCCTGGCGGCGATCGCGTTCGGCGCCTCGCCGCTGGCGGAGCGCGTGCACGGACCGCTCGCGGCGCTCGTCAACGGGAGCACCGGCTCGGTGTTCCCGCTGCTCCCCTGGGCCGGGTACGTGTACCTGGGCGCCTCGGCCGGCGCCACGGCGGCGGCGGGCGACGCGCGAGCCCTGGCGCGCTGGATCGCCGGCTTGCTCGCTGCGGGGGTCGCCCTCTGGCTGCTCACGCCGCAGCTCACGGCGATCTACCCGCCGCACGAGTTCTGGGTGACGAATCCCGCGAACCACGCGCGCCGCTGGACGCAGGTCTGCGCCCTGGTCCTGGCGCTGATGGCGGCGGAGCGCTCCCAGGCGCGGTGGCGCACCTCCGCCCCCGTCCGCTTCATCGAGGTCTTCGGCACCTCGTCGCTGGCCGGTTACTTCTTCCACCAGATGCTGCTCTACAAGCAGATCGGCGGGTTCTCCTTCGACGCGGTGTGGGGCAAGCGTTGCGACTGGACGCAGTACGCGTTGCTCACCGCGCTCCTCATCGCCTGCACCTTCGTGCTCACCTGGGCGACGGACCGCATCTACCGGCGCGCCTGGGCCGGATTCGGCGCGCCGATCACGCAGAAAGCCTGACGGATCAGTTGGCCTGCGTCTGCGGGGGCCGTTGCCCACCGGGCGGCATGTTCTTCGCCGCCCACTCCCGGGCACCCCGGGAGATCTCCTCGGGGCTGAGGTCCTTGACGTGAGTGGCGACGCCCCACACGTGCCCGAAGGGATCGGTCACCGACCCGTAGCGGTCGCCCCAGAACATGTCGGCGAGCGGCATGGTGACGCGCGCGCCGGCCTGCACCGCGGCCTGGAACACGGCGTCGCAGTCCGCCACGTAGAGCTGGATGATCGCGGTCGGCTTGTGCGTGGGCGAGGGCGCGGTGGTGGGCCCCTGGGGCATCTCGTCGCTCAGGTACACGACGGAATCGCCGATGCGGATCTCGGCGTGCAAGATGCCGCGCCCGTCCGGCCCCGGCATGCGCATCACCTCCTGCGCGCCGAAGGCCTGCTTGTAGAACTCGATGGCCCTGGCCGACTCGCGGAGGGTGAGCTGCGGCGTGACGGTGTGCATCCCGGCCGGCGCGCCCGGCGCCCCGGCCGCGCGAGGCGCGGAGCGAGTCGGGCGTCCTGCGGAGCGCCGCGCGCCGGCGCGGCGGCCGGCGGACTTGCGAGCGGGTGCCTTGCGGCGTGCGGCCTTCTTCGAGGTCTTCTTCTTCGCCATGGTGTCCTCCCCGGATCGCCTCCGGAAACCATGCCGGGAGCGCGGCGTCAACGAAACTCTACGATCTGCAGATTGTAGCTCAGCGCGTCACCCGGCCCTGCCCCCGGGCCCGCCGGATTGCCTGCGGGCGGCCGCCGCGAACCCGGCACGAGACGTGAAAGACAGGTCCCCCGGGAACAGACCCCGGAGGAAGACATGACGCGCTTGGGAATGGTGGTGCTGGGATTGGTGGCGACGGCCGCGGCGATCGCCGTGGCGGTGGGAGTCGCGACGGGCCCCTCGCAGCAGGCCGTGTCGGCCGAGTTGACGCCGGCCCAGGTGGCGGAGCTGCACTCGGCTCCAACGCCCGCGAAGGTCCGCGCGCCGGCTCAGCCGGCCGGCGACGACGAGGACGGCGGAGCGCTGTTCTTGCCGCGGGACGGCGACGGCGAGGACGGCCCCGGGTCTTAGGGCATCCCGCGACGTCCGCGCCGTGAAAGGCGCAGCGCCGCCGAATACGGCGGCGACTGGCTCAGGGGCAGGACGGCAGCACGATGCCGAGTGGCGCGATGGTGCCGGCGACGTTGCGGCTCCAGCAGTTGCCGTCGCCGGTCCCGGTCCACACCAGGTCGCCGGCCAGCTCGGCCGGCAAGCGGGCCAGGTCGGGGTTGCGGCCGTTGCGGAGCACGATGTTCTCGGCGATCCGGTTCCCGTTCGGCAGCGGCTCGATGTCCAAGGTGGCGCAGACGTCGGGAGGCACCCCCGCGGCGCTGCAAAAGTCGGTCAGCGCGATGCCGAGCGAATCGTTACCGATCACGAGGTTGCGGCGGATGACGTTCCGCTGGGTGGAGACCGCGAGGATCCCGGTGCCTGCGGGAACGAGGCACACGTCGCCTCCGGTGCACTCGTTCGCCAGGTTGTTGAAGGCCGACACGTTGTCCTGGAGGGTGTTCGCCTCGTTCGCGTGGACGTCAAGTCCCGGGAGCGCGAAGGTGAGGAAGCCGCCGGTGTTGCCGGTCGCGAGGTTGCGCTGGACCGTGACGCCGGAGCTGTTCTCGACCTCGAACCCGCTGACGTTCGCCTGCGCGACGTTTCCCTCCACCAGCACGTCGCGCGACTGGCCGACGTAGATCCCGGTGTCCTTGGCGCCCGAGGCGTGGTTGCCGATCACGCGACCGCCGACCACGTGCGACGGGAAGATCCCGTACTCGCGGTTGTCGACGGCCGTGTTCCCCTCGACGACGATCCCATCGGCGCACAGCAGGAAGATGCCGTCGTCGGAGAACCCGCGGACAGTGAACCCGCGCACGGTCGCGCCGTGCAGCCGCTGCGACGCCGTCGAGACGCAGGTCGCCGGCTGCGCACCCGCCGGCGAGAAGGCGATCCCGTCGTTCTGGCCGGCCGCGCTCTTCAACGTGGCGCCCTTCGGCGCGATGAGGCTGATTCCGTCGGTCGTCACCGATACGGCGCAGAGCTCGGATCCATCGTGCGGGCAGGGCCGCCCCGCCTCGGTGTACGTGCCGGGGAGGACGGTGACTGTGTCCCCCGGCCGGGCGCGATCGACGGCGGCCTGGATGGATTGACCGGGCCGGACCACCAGGTTGGCCGCCGCCGCCGGAAGCGACGCAGCCAGGCACAGGGCGAGAGCGCGCATGGAATTCCCCCTTCCCGCTGGCTCTGTAGACACGCCGGCGCCTGCCTGTCCAGCCGCGCCCTGCGTCGATTCTGGCCGACCGCGGCGTATCCGGCGCCTCTCCGCTGGCTGGCTCCGGCCGGCCGCGCTAGGCTGCGGCCGTGAGGAAGATCTACCTGGTGCGCCACGCGATCGCCGGCGATCCGGACGAATGGAAGGGCCCCGACGATTCGCGGCCGCTCAACCCGAAGGGACGTCGCAAGTTCCGCGAGACCGCGCGCGCCTTCGCCAAGCTGGGCGACCGCGTCGACCTGCTCTGCACCAGTCCCCTGGTGCGCGCGGTCCAGACAGCGGAGCTGCTCGCCGATGCGCTCGACTTCGACGAAGTGTGCGTGCTGGAGGAGCTCCGTCCCGAGGTTCCGGTGCAGCGGTTGCTCGAGCGCGTCGCCGAGCTTCCCGCGAAACGAGTCGCGCTGGTGGGACACGATCCCCAGCTCAGCGGCGCCGCGGCCGCCCTGGGCAGCGTCGAGCCGGCCCGCGTCGACTTCCCCAAGGGCGCCATCGTGCGGTTCGACGTGGACGATCCCGCCGCCCGCAAGGCCGAGGCGCGCTGGTGGCTGGAGCCGGGCGAGAAGAAGCCGCACGACGGCCTGCCGGTGAAGTGAAGCGCTGAATGGCCGAGCCCCGTGAGCTGCCGCGCGTCGTGCGCCGGACGGAGAGCCGCGCGCAGGCCGAGGAGTGGGCCTACGTGCTCACCGCGCTCGGCATCCTTCACGAGCTGCGAGACGAGCCCGGCGGCGTTTCGGTCGCGGTGTTACCGGAGGACGCGCCGGCCGCGGAAGCGGCGCTCGCGGCTCACGACGCCGAGAGGTCGCGGCCGGCGCCGCGACCCCAGCCGGAGTACGGCCGCAGCTTCCTCTGGCTTGCGTACGCGGCCCTGCTCGGCTCGTTCCATCTGGCCACCGGCCCCCGCGACGAGCGGGTCGTCTGGTTCGCCCGGGGGAGCTCGGACGCGGAGGCGTTCCTGCGCGGCGAGTGGTGGCGCGCCGCCACCGCGCTGACTCTGCACGCAGACTACGCGCACGCCGCCGGGAACATCGTCGTTGGCGCCGTGCTCCTCTGGGCCCTCGCCCGGCGCATCGGCCCCGCCGCGGCCGCCTGGATCGCCCTGGTTGGGGGCGTGCTGGGCAATGCGCTCACCGCGCTCGCCGTGCGCCGCGGGTACGTCTCCGTGGGCGCCTCGACCGCCGTGTTCGCCGCGCTCGGAGCGTTGGCGCTGCTGCAGGCCGTGGCGCGCCGCCGCATGGCGCTGCTCGCTCTCGGCGCCGGATCGGCGCTGCTGGGCCTGCTCGGAACGGGGCAGAACGCCGACCTGTTCGCGCACCTCTTCGGATTCGCCGCCGGCGGTGCGCTCGGGGCAGCCGCGGCGCCGCTGGCGAGGCGCCCGCCGCGCCGGACCGTGCTGCAGCC
>DASWGQ010000409.1:0-3424 GCA_036393595.1 Myxococcales bacterium
CGGCCGCGCCGATCGAGCAGGGGGTGGCGGACTGGTCGCGGGTAAGCGCCGGCCCCTGGCTCGCGCAGACCCTCGCCGGCCTGCGCAGCCCGAACGCGCTGGCCAGGCTTCTCCCCGGCCCCGAGCTGCGCGCCGAGTTGCGGCCCTACCAGGAGGTCGGCGTGCGCTGGCTCTCGTTCGCCGCCGACCTGGGCCTCGGGACCTGCCTGGCCGACGACATGGGTCTCGGCAAGACGTTGCAGGTCCTCGCGTTCCTCCTGGCGCGCAAGAAAGCGGGGGAGGCCCGCGGCCCGAGCCTGCTGGTTGCGCCGGCGTCGCTGCTGGGAAACTGGAGCGCGGAGATCGCGCGGTTTGCCCCCACCCTGCGCACGCGGATCGAGCATCCCTCGGCGCACGAGGAGCAGGCCAAGGACGCCGACCTCGTGATCACCACCTACGGCATGCTGCTGCGCAAGCCCGCGCTCTTTTCCGCGGACTGGGACGCGGCCATCCTCGATGAAGCGCAGGCCATCAAGAACCCGGGTGCGCGGCAGACCCGCGCGGTCAAGGAGCTGAAGGCGCGCGTACGCATCGCGCTGACCGGCACTCCGGTCGAGAACCGGCCGCTCGATCTCTGGTCGATCTTCGACTTCCTCAACCCGGGCCTGCTCGGGTCGGCCCAGGCGTTCGGGCAGTTCGTCAAGAAGCTGGAGACGCGCGGCTACGGGCCCTTGCGCGAGCTGACGCGGCCCTATCTGCTGCGGCGGCTCAAGACCGATAAGAACGTCATCGGCGACCTGCCCGACAAGACGGAATTGACCGCCTTCTGCGGCCTCACCAAAAAGCAGGCGGCGCTCTACCAAAACACGGTCGCGAAGCTGGCGCGCGCGCTCGAAGGCGCCAAGGGGATGGAGCGGCGCGGCCTGGTCCTGGCCTCTTTGCTGAGGTTGAAGCAGATCTGCAACCATCCCTCGCAGTGGCTGCGCGACGGAGAGTATGCCCCCGAAGCAAGCGGCAAGTTCGCGCGGCTCTCGGCGCTCTGCGAGGAGATCGCCGCGCGGCAGGAGAAGGTGCTCGTCTTCACGCAGTTCCGCGAGGTGACCGAGCCGCTGGCGACCTTTCTCGAGCAAGTCTTCGGCGTGCCCGGCCTCGTGCTGCACGGCGAGACGAAGGTGCGCGACCGGCCGGCGCTGGTCGAGCGCTTCCAGACGGGCGAAGCGCCGTTCTTCGTGCTCTCGGTCAAGGCGGGCGGCACCGGCCTCAACCTCACCGCCGCCTCGCACGTCGTCCACTTCGACCGCTGGTGGAACCCCGCCGTCGAGGAGCAAGCCACCGATCGCGCCTTCCGCATCGGCCAGAAGCGCAACGTGCTGGTGCACAAGTTCGTCTGCCGCGGCACGGTGGAGGAAAAGATCGACGCCATGCTGGCGGAGAAGCGGGCCCTGGCGGGCGAGCTGCTCGAGGGAGGGGCGGAGGCGCGGTTGACGGAGATGAGCGACGCTGATCTACTGCGCACGGTTTCCATCGATCTCGACCGCGCGCTCGACGAGGCGGCCTGACAGAGAGGGGCGATGGCCTACTACGATTTCGACGGCTACGGCGGGTTCCCCAGGTACGTCCCGGTCGGCGAGCGCCGCGCCAAAGCGCTCCTGCAGGCGAAAAAGCTGGAGAAGCGCGGCCGCGTGCTCGACCCGGTGAGGCTTCTGGGGCAGCGCATTGCCAGCTCGTTCTGGGGCAAGGAGTGGTGCAGGAACCTCGAATCGTACATGGACTTCAGCAACCGGCTTCCCCGCGGGCGCACGTACGTGCGCAGCGGGGCGGTGGTCGATCTGCGCCTCGGCCCGGGGCAGGTCGATGCGCTTGTGGCGGGCAGCTCCCTCTATGAGGTGGCCGTACGGATCGAGAAACTCGCCCGCAAGCGATGGGGAGCGCTGATCAAGCGCTGCGCCGGGCGCATCGACTCAGTCGTGGAGCTTCTGCGGGGGAGGCTGCCCCAGACGGTATTGGAGGCGTTGGTGGACCGCCGCGCTGGGCTCTTTCCGGCGCCGAGGGAGATCGACTTCAGCTGCTCATGCCCCGACTACGCCTCGCTCTGCAAGCACATTGCCGCAGTGCTCTACGGGGTGGGCGCCCGGCTCGACAACAAGCCCGAGCTGTTCTTCACGCTGCGCAGCGTGGCCCTGGAGGAGTTGGTGGCGAAGAGCGCGCTCCGCCGCGCGGGGCCGGCGGAGGATGCGCTCGACAGTCGCGCTCTGGAGGGAATCTTCGGGATCGAGCTGGACCGGGGGCCGCGCCGGCGTCGCCGGTGAGGCGCTGCCGAAGCAGATTCGAGAAGCGGGTTGTCCTGAGCTTTGAGGCGGCGCTCTTCCTTGCGGGGGGACCTGCTGGCAGGTCTATATTCAGACCATCCAGCTGGTCACCATGAAGCCCATCCAAGTCTCGGAGGAAGATTTCCTCCCCATCGCCAGCTTCAAGGCTCGTGCCTCGGAAGTTGTCCGCTCGCTGCGGTTGCGCGGGCGCCCGATGATCATCACCCAGAGGGGAAGGCCCGCCGCGGTGCTGCTCTCACCCGAGGAGTTCGACCGCCTCACCTGCCGGGAGCGTTTCCGCACGGCTGTCCGCGAAGGGCTCTCCGACGCCGAGGCGGCACGCGTCGTATCGGACCGGGACCTGGACGAGGCAGTGGAGCGTGAGTTCGGCAAGCGCAAGCGATGAGCAAGCTTCGCTGGACCCTGCGGGCCCAGAGACCTCCTCGAAATCGCTCGATTCATCGCCCGAGACAGCCCCGAGCCAGCGCGCAGATGGGTTGCGATGCTCCGCAAGCGAGCGCGCGCAGCGGCTCGGATGCCTCGCGCTGGGCGCCGCGTTCCCGAGTTAGGTCGCGACGATGTCCGCGAGGTGGTCGTTCGGCGCTACCGCATCGTCTATCAGCTTGCCCCAGACGGTATCGTCGTGCTCGTCTTCTTCGAGAGCCACCGGCAGCTTCCCGGTGGGGTTGGCACGTAGCACCGGCAAGACCGGCCGACCGTGCATGACCGTGCTTCGGCGTACCTGCCTTGACGGGTCTCGCGGGGTACTTGCCGGACGTCCCCAGAGTGAGGAGCCAGATCGCACGAGGGCGTTCAAGGACTGAAAATCCCCGTGTCGGTGGTTCGATTCCGCCCCTGGGCACCACCTCTAAGCGCGGTTGGCAATTCGAGTCTGGCCCTGTCTGCAGTCTGCTCGAGCGCTGACGCGTGAGCGGATCCGCGCGGCGGCGTCCCCGCGCGATCCTCCTTCCTCGCCCTACACGGCGCGCGACTTGCCTACGTTCGCCGAACTGGAAAGGTCTCGGTAGCCCAGGTATCGAAATGAGATGGATCAGCTTCTCAAGCCGGCAGGCGACGTGGTCGCGGAGCACCGCGCGAGCGTGGCGTGGCGGATCGTGTCGGTCGTTCTCCTCGGA
>DASWGQ010000410.1:0-3286 GCA_036393595.1 Myxococcales bacterium
GAGCCGGCCCGGCGCCTCCGGGGGCAGGCGCACGCGGTTCACGATCTCGCCATCGTCGTCCCCGCGCACGTCCGCGACCAGGAGCGCCTTCTCCCGGCGCAGCGTGAACGTCACCGGCGGCGCGGTGAGCTCGAAGGCCGCGATCTGTCCTCTTCCCAGCGGCGCCGCCGAGGGACATCCGGTGAGCGAGGTGCCGTCCCCCGCGCCGGGCATCGACGAGTCCCTCTCCGGCTCCGGCCCGGTGAGGAGCTCCACCCGCGCCTTCCGCACGCGGGAAGCGAACCACCCGGCGAGCAGCACGCCTTCGGCTCCGACCGCCCCGGCGCAGATCACGCGGGCGGACCTCAAGTTGCCCCGGTGCTCGCGGAGGTTGGGGACGTCGAGCACTTCGGCGGCAAGCGACATCCACGGGAAGATGCGGGCCCAGGCGAGGTCGCCGATGGGAGCGCCGCGCGCGACCATCGCGGCCACGTCCGCGAGGGCCTCGGTCGGACGCGTGCCCGAGTCGATGATCACCCGGTCCGCCGCCTCGACCGCCCGCCGCAGCAGGGCGCCTTCGGGGCGCCCTCCCCAGACGACCACCACCGGCAGATCGGGCACCAAGAGGCCCAGCAGCGCCGACTCCAGGTGGCGCACCCCGCCGCCTTGCGCGGTCAGCACGATCCGCTCCAGCGAGACCGCACCCCCGCTGCGCACCACCGAGACGCGGGCGGCCACCGAGTCGCCCTCGGCGCGCGGCTCGGCGATGAGCACCACCAGCCTCGAGGGGTGGAGCCTTCCCGCGGCCTCCAGCGCCGCCTGGGCGCGGTCGTACGCGGCCGGGCTGAAATAGATGGCCACCAGGTTGAACGCGCTGACCGTCTCGCCCGCGCTTCCGCCGCGCTCCTTCGCCTGCTGGAGCAGCGCGCGGATCTTGCCCAGGTCCATCCCTTCCTGGAACCGGATCGACAGCTCGTCCCAGCCGCGCGGCGCCTGCCCGCCGGCGATCGGCTCTCCGATGGAAACGCTCATGGCCGCCTCCACGCCCGCCCGTCGCGAGCCAGCAGCGCGTCCGCCTCGGGCGGCCCCCAGGTGCCCGCCTCGTAGGGGTGGGGCGGCGGCGCGTCGGGCGCCTCGGTCGTCTTCAGGATCCCGTCGGCGAGCTTCCAGGCCGCCTCGACCTCGTCCTTGCGGGTGAACAGCGTCTGGTCGCCGCGCAGGGCATCCAGGAGCAGCCGCTCGTACGCCTCCGGCGAGACGGCGGCAAAGGCGGCGCCGTAGCGGAAGTCCATGCTCACCGTGCGCGGCCGGTACCGTTCACCGGGCACCTTGGCGGAGAAGCGCAGGGCGATGCCTTCCTCCGGCTGCACCCGCACGATCAGGGTGTTGGGCGCCGCCGCGCCTTCGCCGAAGAGCGCGTGCGGCAGCTTGCGGAACTGGATCGCGATCTCCGTCACGCGCTTGGGCAGCCGCTTGCCGCTGCGCAAGTAGAAGGGCACCCCGTCCCAGCGCCAGCTGTCGATGTTCAGCTGGATGGCGGCGAAGGTCGGCGTGCGCGAGCCCTTCCCCACCTCCTTCTCCTGCTGGTAGCCGGGCACGTCGTTGCCGGCGATCTGCCCCGCCGTGTACTGGCCCAGGACAACGCGCTGAGCGACCGCGTCGGCCCCTCCGATGGGAGAGATCGCGCGCAGGACCTTGACCTTCTCGTCGCGCACGGCGTCCGCGTCGAACGCCACCGGCGCCTCCATCGCCGTCAAACAGACGAGCTGGAGGACGTGGTTCTGGATCATGTCGCGCAGGATGCCGGCCTCCTCGTAGTAGCGGCCGCGGCCCTCGATCCCCAGCTCCTCGGCGGCGGTGATCTGCACGTGGTCGACGTAGTTGCGGTTCCAGATCGGCTCGAAGATGGTGTTCCCGAACCGGAAGACGAGGAGGTTCTGCACCGTCTCCTTGCCCAGGTAGTGGTCGATGCGGAAGACCTGCCGCTCGTCCATCGCCTCCAGCACCATCCGGTTCAGCGCGCGCGCCGAGGCCAGGTCGCGGCCGAAAGGCTTCTCGATCACCACCCGGGTGAACCGGGCCTCGCCGGGCGGACGGATGAGTCCGTGCTTCTGCAGCTGCCGCAGCAGCACGGGAAAGGTGCTGGGCGGCGTGGCGAAGTAGAAGAGGCGGTTCCCGCGGGTGGCCCGGGCGCGGTCCAGCTCTTCCAGCGTGCCGGCCAGCCGCTGGAAGGTCGCGTCGTCGTCGAACGCGCCCGGCACGTAGCGGATCCCGGCGGCGAAGTCGCGCCACAACTCCTCGTCGATGGGCTTGGTGCGCGAGAACCTGCCCACCGCCTCGCGCAGGTCCGCCTGGTACTGATCGTGCGTGTACTCGCTCTTCGACACGCCGACGACCCCGAACGCCGCCGGAAGGTGCGCCGACACCGCCAGGTTGTAGAGCGCCGGGATCAGCTTGCGATGCGCCAGGTCGCCGCTGGCGCCGAAGACCACCAGCGCGCACGGCTCCGGGGCCGAATCCGCCCGCAGGCCATGGCGCAGCGGATTGGGGACCTCGTCGTGCTCGGGCGCATACGGCATGGTCAGGCCTTCTTCACTTCGTGGCCACCGAACTCGTTGCGCAGCGCCGCCTGCACCTTGGCGTTGAACGACTCCTGCTGGCGCGAGGCGATGCGCTCGATGAGCGAGAGGGTGATGACCGGCGCCGGCACGTTCTGGTCCATGGCAGCCTGCACCGTCCAGCGGCCCTCTCCGCTGTCCTCGACGTAGCCGCGGACGCCCTCCAGGCGGGGATCCTTGCTGAGCGCCTCGGCGAGCAGCTCCAGCAGCCAGGAGCGCACCACGCTGCCGTGCAGCCAGACCTTGGCGATCGCGGGCAGATCGAGGTTCGGGAACGGAGCGGACTTGAGGATCTCGAACCCCTCGCCGTAGGCGGCCATCAGCCCGTATTCGATGCCGTTGTGGACCATCTTGGTGAAGTGTCCGGACCCGGCCGGGCCGGTGTGGAGCAGCCCGTTCTCGGGAGCGAGCGTCTCCAGGACGGGGCGCGCCAGGCGGAACGCCTCGGGCGAGCCGCCCACCATCAGGCAATAGCCGTTCTTGAGGCCCCACACGCCGCCGCTGGTCCCCGCGTCCATGAAGAAGAGCCCGCGCTGCTGCAGCTCCTGCGCGCGGCGCATCGATTCCTTGAAGTTGGAGTTGCCGCCGTCGATGATCAGGTCGCCGCGCGACAGCTTGGCGGCGAGCGAGACGATCAGCTCCTCGGTGATCCGGCCGGCCGGGACCATCGTCCAGACGACGCGCGGCGG
>DASWGQ010000411.1:0-3877 GCA_036393595.1 Myxococcales bacterium
TGGTCGCGCGCGGCCGAGATCATCCGGGACCATCCGCTGGTCGGGATCGGATTCGGCAACTACCCGCGCGTCTGCGGCGCCTATTACGACCGCGTCGACCCGGCGTTCCCGATGCGGACCTGGGCGCACAACACGGAGCTGTCCCTGCTCGCGGAAACGGGCCCGCTCGGGCTTCTCGCCTTGCTCTGGCTCGCTCTCGCCGCCGCCGCGGCGCTGTTGCGCCGCGTCCGGGCGGGGGACGGGCTGGCCCTGGGCGGCGCCGCGGCGGCGACCGCTCTCGCCGTCATCGCGCAGGCGCACGACGTGCTCTACGACACGAAGGTCATGTACGCGCTGTGGCTCGCGCTCGGCGTCGCGCTCGCTCAGCGCGAGCCCGCCGCAGCGACCGGCGCCGCCAGGCTCAGCACGGTGGCGAGGACGATCGAAGGCCAGAGCTGAACGAGGACGCGGTCCGCCGAAGCACGGACGAACCACACCAGCTCGTGCGGCTGGAGCACGTAGACGACCGCGGTGGCCGAAAGCGCCAGCGCGACCGCAAGGGCGAGGACGCGCGACGACGCCCGCGGCGGAAGGCGCGGCACCACCGCGATCAGCACCACGAGCTCGGCCACGAGCCACAGCGACCAGTTCTGGAAGAACACCACGCGCCTGAGGAGCGCGCCGAAAAGCTCGGCCCAGCGCCTCGCATCGAGCAGCGGCTCGAGCGACGCCTGGGAAAGCAGGTCGTTCACGTGCGCGACGCGCAGCTTGAACCAGGCGAGCAGTGCGAGGACCGGCAGCGCGCCGCAACCGAAGCGGATCACGCCGCGCAGCCGGTCGGGGAAGGCGGCCCAGCGGACGGCGAGCAGCGCGATGCCGAGGGCCAGGAGGTACACGAGGCCCTCGTTCTTCGTCCAGGCGGCGAGCGAGGCGGCGGCGCCGGCGAGCGCCAGCAGGCGCGGCCGTCCAGTCTCCACCGCCATCGCCGAGAGCGCGCAGGCCGCCAGGAGGAACGCTCCGACCGGGACGTCGGACTGCTGGTTCGCTGCGAATCCGACGAAGCACGGCGTGGCGAGCAGCGCCAGCGCGGCAACCGCGCCCCACCCCGGACCACGCAGCTCGCGCGCTGCGGCGCCGAGCAGCACCACGGTCAGGGCGGCGAAGGCGTACGCTGCCGCGGCCGGGACCCAGAGCGGCTCCCCGCCGGCGAGGAGGAATCCCTGCGCCACGACGCCGGGCAAGAGAAGCGGGTAGTCCGCGTGGGCCCAGAAGAGCAACTCGGGCGAGAACGCCGCGCCGAACCCGTCTCCGGCGCGTGCGAGGAACCGGGCGCGCAGGTTCCAGATGGCCCAGGCGTCCCAGCCGCCATCCGGGTACCGTAGGACGTGCTCGATGAAGGACGCCGTCGCCACGACTGCGGCAGCGGCGACGGCGGCCCACAACCAACGCCGACGGGGTCGGGTCCCAGGCCTTTCTACGCTGGGGGCCGCTGTGGCCCTGCGATGGCGAAGGCACAACACCGCCATCCCGCCTGCGGCGAGGAGGGCGTCCTTCGCGAGGAGGGTACGGCCGTCCGCACCGAAGACGAACAGGGCTGTCGCGTACGCCCCCGACCAGATCCCGATGCCCAGCAGCAGCGCCATCACGGCCCTGAGCGCACCCCGGCCGAGGAAAGGCGACGTGACCGCGGCCCCGCAGAGAGCGATCGCTGCGATGGCGAGCACCGCGGTCATGGCCGGAGCAGGGCCACGGCTCCTCCGTGGAACCGCTCCACGACCCGCAGGCCGTACGCGTGGGCTAGCGCATCGACGTGCTCGGGATCTTTGACGTTCGCGAGCACGACGTCTGTTCGCGATTCGCCGTGCACGAGTACGACCGGAGCGAGCGCATACTGGGCCTGCTGGTACAGCCATGTGCCGTAATCGTCCGCGGCTCGCGCGGCGGGGCTCGCAGCCACCGGAAGGTCCGAGAGATACCCCACCCGCCCAGCGGGTGGCAGCGCAGCGCGCACGGGGCCGTACCGCTCTTCCGGCCGCGGCTCTCGAGTCGCCGACGGGAGCGTCCAGACCGGCTCGGAGACGAAATGGAACCACGCCTCGCGTGCGAGCCCGATCCAGGCGAGGACCACGACCGCCAGCGCCACGGTGCGTAGCGGCAAACCGGTCACAGGGTCAGCGGCGGACCAGGGTCCAGCCCCTGGCCTCGACTCGCTCCGACCACGGCGCCGTGATTCGTGCGCCTTCGCGCATGATTGCTATTCGAGGACCTGCATGTCCGCCGCAGTACCACAGCCGTTCTGAAAGTCATTCGGCCGGGCGGGCCTCGCCGGGCGCGCGCAGCTCCTTCGGCCAGGGCGGCGGCAGGAGGCCGTAGCGCACGATGCAGTAGACGGCGCGGAAGGCGTCCTTGAGGCGGATCTTCTTGCCGTCGGCGACCGACCGAGGCCGGTACGAGATCGGCTCCTCGGCGAAGCGCACTGGCCGGCGGCGAGAGAGATGGGCGAGGAGCGCGGTGACCTCGGGCTCGAACCCGAATCGATCCTCCCGCAGCGGCAGCTCGCGGACCACCTCGGTGCGCATCACCTTGTAGCAGGTCTCCATGTCGCTGAGCCGCAAGCCGGTGACCAGGTTGCTCAAGGCCGTCAGCATCCGGTTGGCCGTCGTGTGCCAGAAGGGAAACCCGGCGCTTCCCCGCGAGAAGCGGCTGCCGTAGACCACGTCGGCGTCGCCGCGCGCGATCCGGTCCAAGAGGCGCGGCAGCTCGTGGGGGTCGTATTCGAGGTCGGCGTCCTGCACCACCACCACCTCGCCACGGGCCTCCGCGAATCCGCGGCGCAGCGCCGCGCCTTTTCCGCGGTTTACCGGCTGGCGGAAGATCCGCACCTGCGTCCGGCCGGTGGGATCGGCGGACGCGACGAGGCTCGGGTCCTCCTCGATCCGCGAAAGGACCGCCCGCGTGCCGTCGCGCGAGCAGTCGTCGACGACGACCAGCTCCTTGTCGGCCGGGACGGCGGCCACCCGGCGCAAGACGCCCAGGATCAGGCGCTCCTCGTTGTACACCGGGATGACGATGGACAGCTTCAGGCGCGCCTCCGCGAGACCGCCGCGCACGCTCGTCCGGCGGGCCGGCGCTTGTCAAGAGAGCGTTGACTTGCCGGGGGCCTTCGGCTATCCATTCCGGCCCTTTCCCGGGCCGGTCCCCGCCTCGTCGGCGAGCAAGGCCCCGGACCAACGAGAGATTCCGATGCGCGAGAACATCCACCCCGCCTATCCCACTTCGAAGGTCCATTGCGCCTGCGGGGCGACCTGGGAGACCCGCTCGACGGGAGGCGACCTGCACCTGGACATCTGCTCCAACTGCCACCCGTTCTTCACCGGGAAGCAGAAGCTGATCGACACCCAGGGCCGCATCGATCGGTTCCAGAAGAAGTACGCGAACGTCCCCAAGGCGCCGCCGAAGAAGGCCAAGGCCGCCGCGGAGAAGAAGCCCGCCGCGAAGTCCGAGAAGAAGTCGGACAAGAAGCCGAAGAAGCCCAAGGCCGAAGCCTGACCTTGCCGCGGTAAGGGCTACGCCTGAAGGCAAAAAAAGAACGGCAGCGTGGGACGGTGCGAGTGGGGGGTCTCGCATCCTGCCGCCACGCTGCCGCTGGGAAGGCCTCGGGGGGCCGTCCTTTCGTGTGCCCTACTTCTCCCGGGCAGCGACCTTGTTGAGGCCCTCCTCGTCCCTGAGCACCAGGAGGCGGCCTTGGTTGGCGAGCAGGGCGTCGCGCTTCATCTTGTTGATCAGCGTGGAGACGAACGACCGGGACGCTCCCACCAGGTCCGCCAGGTCCTGCTGCGTGATGCCGTGCAGGCAAAGCTCGTTTCCGGGAGCGATCCGCTCCCCGTGCGCCTGTGCC
>DASWGQ010000412.1:0-9915 GCA_036393595.1 Myxococcales bacterium
TCAACTACATCATCGACGGGCACAACACGCGCGTGGCCTTCGCCGTGCAGAACCGCAACCCACCGACCGCGCCGAGCACCACCTCGTACCAGCTGGGCATCCAGATCCAGGAATGAGGAAGAAGCCCGTGCCGGGTCCGACAAGACTGTTGGAAGTGTCGGATCCGGCTACAAATTCGTCGTTCCACTTGCGGAGGCATCGGCCGCGCGCCTACCCTGCCGGAATGGCGAAGCGCGCGTCCGAGCCGAGGACCGACCTGCGGAGGCTCACCACCCTGCAGGAGATCAGCCAGGCGCTCTCGAGCGCGGCGGACCTGCGCCACTCGCTCGAGCGGGTATTGGAGAAGCTGGAGCGGGACCACGAGGCGGTGCGCAGCGCGGTGATGGTGCTGGGCCCCGACGGCCACGAGATCGCCATCGAGGCCTCGGTGGGCATCAGCGTCGAGGGCCGGTTGGCGCGGTACCGCCTGGGCGAGGGCATCACCGGCCGGGTCGTGCAGAGCGGCAAGCCCATCGTCGTGCCCGCCATCAGCCGCGAGCCGCTCTTCCTGCACCGGGCGGTGCAGCGCAAGCGGCCGGGGATGCCGGAGCTGAGCTACGTCTGCGTCCCCATCGCCCTCAACCGCGCCCCGCTGGGAGCGCTCGCCGTGGACCTGGAGTTCGATCCGGGGCGCGACTACGAGGCGGCGTTGCGCTTCTTCTCGGTGGTGGCGGGGATGATCGCGCAGGCGTTCCAGGCGCGCAGGACCATCGAGGACGAGCGCAAGCGGCTGCTCGACGAGAACGTTCACCTCAAGCACGAGCTGCAGCAGCGCTACGACTTCTCCAACCTGGTGGGAACCAGCAGCCCCATGCGCCAGGCGTACGAGCAGATCGCGCAGGTCGCGCGCACCGGGACCACGGTGCTCATCCGAGGCGAGTCGGGGACCGGCAAGGAGCTGATCGCCCACGCCATCCACTACAACTCGCCGCGCAAGGACAAGGCGTTCGTCAAGGTGAGCTGCGCGGCGCTCCCCGACACGCTGATCGAGTCGGAGCTGTTCGGCTACGAGAAGGGCGCCTTCACCGGGGCCGCGGCGCGCAAGCGCGGCCGATTCGAGCTGGCCGACGGCGGCACGCTGTTCCTCGACGAGGTGGGCGAGCTGAACCTCGCCACCCAGGTGAAGCTCCTGCGCGTGCTGCAGGAGAAGGAATTCGAGCGGCTGGGCGGCACGGAGACGGTGAAGGTCGACGTCCGCCTGATCGCCGCCACCAACCGCGATCTGGAGAAGGCGATCGCCGAGCGGCAGCTCCGCGAGGACCTCTACTACCGCCTCGACGTCTTCTCCATCTTCGTGCCGCCGCTGCGCGACCGGAAGCCGGACATCATGCTGCTCGCCGACCACTTCCTCGCCAAGTACGCGCGGCAGCACAAGAAGATCATCCGCCGCATCTCCACGCCCGCCATCGACATGCTGATGAGCTACCACTGGCCCGGCAACGTGCGCGAGTTGGAGAACACCCTCGAGCGGGCGGTGCTCACCTGCGACGGCAACGTGATCCACGGACACCATTTGCCGCCCACGCTGCAAACGGCCGAAGCCTCCGGCACGGTGATGCAGACCTCTCTCAACGACGCGGTCGAGCAGTACGAGAAGGACCTCATCCTCGATGCCCTCAAGAGCGCGCGGGGCAACTGCGCCAAGGCGGCGCGCCTGCTCGGCAGCACCGAGCGGATCGTCGGCTACAAGGTGCGGAAGTACGCGATCGACCCCCGGCGCTTCCGCGAGCGGGCGGTGACGGTCGTCCCGCGCGCCAAGCTGGCGCCGTCACGCCTCGATTCGCGTGCGCCTTGAGACTTACTTGACAATGCCGGCGGTTGGGGACTAGGAGTCCAGGACCATGTTCGACCGGACGGCCAGCGCGAACCGCAAGCCCGCCGCGGCGTCCAGCCTCGTCCTTAGCGGCCTCATTATTGGCCTCCTTACCAAGGGGTGCGGGCCCCCCTTCTGACGCGAACAGCGATCCGAAGTGAGAGCCCCCGCACCCCACCAGGTCGCGGGGGCTTTTTTTTCTCCCAGCAAGCGCGGTGAAAGGTCGACATGAAGCGCACAGGCTCACAGGCGATCTGGGAAGCCCTCGTCGGCGAGGGCGTCGAGACCGTCTTCGGCTACCCGGGCGGCGCGATCATGCCCGCCTACGACGCGCTTCCGGGCTACGCGATCCGCCACGTGCTGGTGCGCCACGAGCAGGGCGCCGCGCACATGGCCGACGGCTACGCGCGGGCCTCCGGGAAGGTCGGCGTCGCGGTGGCGACCTCGGGCCCGGGCGCCACCAACCTCGTCACCGGCATCGCGACCGCGATGATGGACTCGTCGCCGATGGTCTGCATCACCGGACAGGTCTCCTCCGCGGTGTTGGGCACCGACGCGTTCCAGGAGACCGACATCACCGGCGTCACGCTGCCCATCACCAAGCACAACTACCTGGTCACGCGCGCGGAGGAGATCTACCCGACCCTGCGCGAGGCCTTCCACCTGGCGCGCTCCGGCCGGCCCGGCCCGGTGCACGTGGACATCACCAAGGACGCCCAGCAGGCCAGCTTCGAGTTCCGCCCCGAAGACGGGCCCGTTCCGCGCTCCGGCCGCAAGCTGCGACCCTCGCCTCCCGCCGACCTCGACCGGGCGGCGGCGCTGATCGACGCCGCGGAGCGGCCGCTGGTCCTCGCCGGGCACGGCATCGTGCGCTCCGGCGCCAGCGATCTGCTGGTCGAGTTCGCGGAGAAGACGGGCACGCCGGTCGCATCCACGCTGCTCGGGCTGGGCGGCTTCCCGGCCTCGCACCCGCTGAGCCTGGGGATGATGGGCATGCACGGCGAGGCCTGGGTGAACAAGGCCATCCAGGAGGCGGACCTGCTCATCGCGCTGGGGATGCGCTTCGACGACCGCGTCACCGGCAAGCTGAGCACCTACGCGGTGAACGCGCGCAAGATCCACGTCGAGATCGACCCCTCCGAGATCAACAAGAACGTCAAGGTGGACGTCGCGGTGATGGGCGACGCGGCCTGGGCGGTGCGCGAGTTGGTCGGGCGGGTGCGGGCGCGCCAGCGCGCCGCCTGGCTCGGTCGCATCGCCGAGATGAAGGGCGATACCGCGGTGCGGGACATCCAGTCGCTGCCGCACTCCGGCCGGCTGTTTGCCGCGCACGTGCTCCACGACCTGTGGAGGCTCACCTCGGGGCGCGCGCTGGTGGTGACCGACGTGGGCCAGCACCAGATGTGGGAAGCGCAGTACTACAAGCACGAGCGCCCGCGCTCGCTGATCACCTCGGGCGGCCTGGGCACCATGGGATTCGCCCTGCCGGCGGCGATCGGCGCGCGGTTCGCGCGGCCCGACGACGAGATCTGGGTGGTGGCGGGCGACGGCGGGTTCCAGATGACCGCCTGCGAGCTGTCCACCTGCGCGCAGGAGAACATCAAGGTCAACGTCGCCATCATCAACAACGGATTCCTGGGGATGGTCCGGCAGTGGCAGGAGTTCTTCTACAGCCGCCGCTACGTCGCGACCCCGCTGCTCAGCCCCGACTTCGTCAAGCTCGCCGAGGCGCACGGGCTGCTCGGGCTGCGCGTGACCGCCCGCGAGGAGATCGAGGGCGCGGTGGCGCGCGCGCAGAAGGCGCCCGGCACGGCGGTGGTCGATTTCCGCGTCGAGCAGGAGGACAGCGTCTACCCGATGGTCCCCAGCAACTCGGACCTGCGCGACATGATCCGCCGCCCCACCCCGATGCTCGAGACGGGAGCCGACCCGTGATCTGGAGGATGAGATGAAGACCGCCGTCGCCCACACGTTCGTCGCCACCGTCGAGGATCGGCCCGGCGCCCTGAACCGGGTGGTGTCGCTGTTCCGCCGCCGCGGGTTCAACATCGGCTCCCTCACGGTGGGCACCACGGAACGCCCCGGGGTCTCGCGCATCACCCTGGTGGTGAAATCCGACCCGGACACCGCCCGCCGCGTGCAGGCCAACCTGGAAAAGCTGGTCGACGTGCTCCAGGTGCAGGACCTCACCGGCGTGGCCGCCCTGACCCGCGAGTTCGCCCTGGTCAAGGCGACGGTCCCGCCCGAGAAGCGCGCCGAGGTGCTCCGCCTGTGCGGCGTGTTCCGCGCCCGGGTGGTGGACGTCTCGCCGGCCACGCTGACCGTGGAGATCACCGGGACCCCCGACAAGGTGGACGCGCTGCTCGAGGTGGTCCGCCCGTACGGCATCGCGGAGATGGTCCGCACCGGTCCGCTCGCCATGGGGCGCGGCGCGGAAGTGAACGAGGTCAAGGTCCAGGCCGGGATGGCCGCGTAAAACAACAGAGCGCTGCCGAATACGGCGGCGGCTGAGGATCGACAAATGCCCGAAGCTTCCACCGACCGAGTCATCGTCTTCGACACCAGCCTGCGCGACGGCGAGCAAGCGCCCGGCGCCAGCATGGACCTGGAGCAGAAGCTCCGGGTGGCGCGCGCGCTCCAGGCGCTCGGCGTCGACGTGCTCGAGGCGGGCTTCCCGGCTGCCTCGCCCGGCGATTACGAAGCGGTGGCGGCGGTCGCCCGCCAGGTCGAGGGTCCGATCGTGTGCGCTCTCGCCCGGGCGAACCGCGAGGACATCGATCGGGTGACCGAGGCGCTCCGCCCGGCCGGGCGCAAGCGCTGCCACGTCTTCCTCGCCACCAGCCCCATCCACCGCGAGTTCAAGCTGGGTCTTTCGACCACGGAGGTGGTGCGCCGGGCGGTGGAAGCCATCCGGCACGCGCGCCAGAGCTTCGACGACGTCGAGTACTCGGCGGAGGACGCCGCCCGCACCGAGCCCGACTTCCTCTGCGAGGTGGTGGAGAAGGTCATCGAGGCCGGCGCGACCACCGTCAACATCCCGGACACGGTCGGCTACGCGATCCCGTCGCAGTTCGCCGGGCTCATCGTGCACCTGCGCCGGAGGGTGCGCGGGATCGAGCGCGTGGTGCTGAGCGTCCACTGCCACAACGATCTCGGCCTGGCGGTCGCGAACACGCTGGCGGCGGTGGAGGCCGGGGCCCGGCAGGTGGAATGCACCGTGAACGGCATCGGCGAGCGCGCGGGGAACTGCTCGCTGGAGGAAGTCGTGATGGCGCTGCGCACGCGCGCCGATCATTTCCAGTTGCGCACCGGCATCCGCACGCAGGAGCTGTGCGCCGCGAGCCGCGCGGTGGCCAAGGCGAGCGGCTTCGCCGTCGCGCGGAACAAGGCGGTGGTGGGGCAGAACGCGTTCGCGCACGAGGCGGGGATCCACCAGCACGGCATGATGGCCAACGCGCTCACCTACGAAATCATGCGCCCCGACGACGTCGGGTTCGAGAGCAGCCAGCTGGTGCTGGGCAAGCACAGCGGCCGCCACCTCCTGCGCCACCGCCTGGAGCAGCTCGGCTATCGTCTGGACGACGTCCGGTTCGAGCGCGCATTCGTCGAGGTGAAGAAGCTCGCCGATCACAAGAAGGAGCTGCACGACGGCGATGTGGAGGCGGTGGTCGCCGGCGTGCTGCACGGCGCGGCGGTCGGCCAGTGGGAGCTGCTCGGCGTCAGCACCGCCTCCGGCGCCGGCGGGCTCGCCACCGCGGCGGTCACCCTGCGCGGCCGCGACGGAAAGGAAGTCCAGGACGCCGCCTGCGCGCAGAGCCCGCTGGAAGCCGTCTTCCGGTCCATCGAGCGCATCACCGGCACCGCCGCGCGCGTGCGCGACTACCAGGTCGGCGGCGTCGATGGCGAGAGCGAGGTGCGCATCGAGGTGCAGCACCGCGACCGCACGTACAGCGGCACGGCGCAGGCCGCCGACGTCCTGGTGGGCATCGCGCGCGCGTTCGTCGAGGTGGTGAACCGCATCGACGCCAGCGGCCGGTCGCGCCGCGAGCTTGCGGAAAGCGAGGCGCGGACGTGAGGGCGAGGACGCTCTTCGAGAAGGTCTGGGACGCCCACGTGGTGCGGCCCGAGACGGCGGACTCGCCCGCGGTCCTGTACGTCGACCTGCACCTCGTGCACGAGGTGACCTCGCCCCAGGCTTTCGAGGTGCTGCGCGAGCGCAGGCTGCGCGTCCGGCGGCCGGACAAGACCGTCGCCACCATGGACCACTCGATCCCGACCACGCCAGGCGGGGCCCGGTTCGCCATCGCCGATCCACAGGCGGCGGCGCAGCTGCGGCGGCTGGAGGAGAACTGCGCGGAGTTCGGCATCGAGCTGCACGCGCTGGGCAGCGAAGGCCAGGGCATCGTGCACGTGATCGGTCCCGAGCTGGGCCTCACGCAGCCCGGGCGCACCATCGTGTGCGGCGACAGCCACACCAGCACGCACGGCGCGTTCGGCGCGCTCGCGTTCGGCGTGGGCACCAGCGAGGTGGCGCACGTTCTCGCCACGCAAAGCGTGCTGCAGCGCCGCCCGCGCACTTTCGAGGTCCGCGTCGACGGGCAGCTGCGGCCCGGGGTGACCGCGAAGGACCTCATCCTCGCGGTGATCGCCCGGGTCGGGGTGGGCGGCGGCGCCGGCCACGTCCTCGAGTACACCGGCAGCGCCGTCCGGGCCCTCTCGATGGAGCAGCGGATGACCGTCTGCAACATGTCCATCGAGGCGGGGGCCCGGGCCGGGATGGTCGCGCCGGACGAGACCACCTTCGAGTACCTGGCGAAGACGCCGCGCGCGCCGAAGGGCGCCGCCTGGGACCGCGCCCTCGCCGCGTGGCGCGCGCTGCCGTCCGACGCGGGGGCGCTCTACGACGCGGCGGTTCGCATCGACGGCTCGGTGCTGGAGCCGATGATCACCTACGGGACCAATCCGGGGATGGCGCTGCCGGTGGGCGCCCGCGTCCCCGATCCTGCCGCGCTCTCCGACGCTGCGGCGCGCGCCTCGCTGGAGAAGGCGCTCCGCTACATGGATCTGCGCCCGGGGCAGCCGCTCATCGGCCAGAAGGTCGACGTGGTCTTCATCGGCAGCTGCACCAACTCGCGCATCGAGGACCTGCGCGGCGCCGCCAGCGTGCTGCGCGGGCGCAAGGTGGCCAAGGGGGTGCGGACGCTGGTGGTCCCGGGCTCGCGGCGCGTCAAGCAGGCCGCGGAGGCGGAAGGGCTGGATCGCGTCTTCACCGAGGCGGGCGCCGAGTGGCGCGAGCCGGGGTGCTCGATGTGCATCGCCATGAACGGCGACCAGCTCGAGCCCGGCCAGTACGCGGTGAGCACCAGCAATCGCAACTTCGAGGGGCGGCAGGGGAAGGGCGGGCGCACCTTCCTGGCCAGCCCGCTGACCGCCGCCGCCGCCGCGGTCGCGGGGAGCATCGCGGACCCGCGGGAGCTGGCGAGGTGAGCATGGAGCCCATCCGACGCATCGTTTCGCGCACGGTCGTCCTCCCGCAGCGGGACGTGGACACCGACCAGATCATCCCCGCGCGCTATCTCAAGACCACGCAGCGGACCGGCCTCGGCAAGGCCCTCTTCGCCGACTGGCGCTACGACCGGGACGGGCAGCCGCGCCCCGACTTCCCCCTCAACCAGCCGGAGGTCGCCGGGGCCCAGGTGCTGGTGGCGGGCGCGAACTTCGGCTGCGGCTCCTCGCGCGAGCACGCGCCCTGGGCGCTGCACGACTTCGGCTTCCGCGCGGTGGTCAGCTCGTCGATCGCGGACATCTTCCGCAGCAACGCGCTGAAGAACGGGCTCATCCCGGTGGTGGTCGACCCGGCGGCGCACGAGCGGCTCCTTTCGAGCCCCGGCGCGGAGGTGACCATCGACCTCGAGACGCGCACGCTCGTGGCCGGCGGGTTGACCGCGCCGTTCCCGCTGGACCCCTTCGCGCGCCACTGCCTGATGAACGGCGTCGACGAGCTGGGCTTCTTGCTCTCGCAGTCGGGCGACATCGCCGCCTGGGAGGAGGCCGCATGCGAGCGCTGATCGCGGTCCTGGGTGGAGATGGCATCGGGCCCGAGGTGGTCGCGCAGGGCGTGCGCGTGCTGCAGGCGGTCGCGGCACGCGGCGGGCATCGTTTCGAGCTGCAGGAAGCGCTCCTCGGCGGAGTGGCGATGGACCAGACGGGCTCGCCGCTGCCCGCGGAGACGCTCTCGTTGTGCCGGAGCGCGGACGCGGTGCTCCTCGGGGCCGTCGGAGGGCCGAAGTGGGACCCGCACGCGCCGGTCCGTCCGGAGCAGGGGCTGCTCGGGCTCCGCAAGGAGCTCGAGCTGTACGCCAACCTCCGTCCGGTCGGCGTCCACCCGCGACTGCTGCAGGCGTCGCCCCTCAAGCCGGAGCTGCTGCAGGACGTGGACCTGGTGGTGGTGCGGGAGCTCACCGGCGGGCTGTACTTCGGCGAGAAGCGGCGCGAGGGCGACTGCGCCTCCGACCTCTGCGTGTACACGGCCGAGGAGATCCGGCGCGTGGTGCGCGTCGCCGGGCGCATGGCCCGGCAGCGGCGCCGGCGGCTCACCTCGGTGGACAAGGCGAACGTGCTCGAGACCTCGCGGCTGTGGCGCGAGGTGACCACGGACGTGGTGCGCGACGAGTTCCCCGACCTGCAGCTCGAGCACGTGCTGGTCGACTCCTGCGCCATGCTCCTCGTCCAGAGGCCCGCGCGCTTCGACGTCATCGTCACCGAAAACCTCTTCGGCGACATCCTCACCGACGAGGCGTCCGTGCTCGCCGGCTCCATCGGCCTGTTGCCCTCCGCCTCGCTGGGCGAGGGGAAGCGCGGCCTCTACGAGCCCATCCACGGCTCGGCGCCGGACATCGCCGGCCGGGGCATCGCGAACCCGTACGGGACGATCCTGAGCGTGGCGCTGATGCTCCGCCATTCGTTCGGTCTGGAGGCGGAGGCGAGGGCCGTCGAGCGGGCGGTCCGCTCGGCCCTCGACGGTGGCGCGCTCCCTGCCGACGTGGCGGCGGGCGGCAGGCGGGCCGCCACCACCGCCGAGGCGGGCGACGCTGTGCTCGCGGCGCTGCAGCAATCCTGAGGATCCCATGCCCCACGACGAGCGACACAAGAGCCGCACGCTGACCGAGGGGCCCGACCGGGCCCCGGCCCGCGCGATGCTCAAGGCCATCGGGTTCACCACCGAGGAGCTGGCGCGCCCGCTGGTCGCCGTCGCGCACACCTGGACGGAGACGATGCCGTGCAATTTCCACCTGCGCAGCCTGGCGCAGCGGGTGAAGGAGGGCATCCGGGCCGCCGGCGCGACGCCGATGGAGTTCAACACCATCTCGGTCAGCGACGGCGTGGTGATGGGCACGGAGGGCATGAAGGGGTCGCTGGTCAGCCGCGAGGTCATCGCCGACTCGATCGAGCTGGTCTGCCGCTCGCACCTGTTCGACGCGGTGGTGACGCTGGTCGGCTGCGACAAGACCATCCCGGGCGGCGCGATGGCGCTCCTGCGCCTGAACCTCCCGGGGCTGCTCCTGTACGGCGGCTCGATCGCGCCGGGTCGATTCGAGGACCGCGACGTCACCATCCAGGACGTCTTCGAGGCGGTGGGCGCCCACGCCGCCGGCAAGATGTCGCTGCGCGCGCTGCACGAGCTGGAGGACGTGGCGTGCCCCGGACCCGGGGCGTGCGGCGGCCAGTACACGGCGAACACGATGGCGCTCGCGACGGAGCTGCTGGGCCTCGCCCCGGTCGGCTACGCCAGCATCCCCGCCGACGATCCGCGGAAGGCGGCGGCCACCCGCGCCGCCGGGGCGCAGGTGGTGCAGCTCTTGCGCGAGAACCGCCGTCCCCTCGACGTGGTGAACCGCGCATCCTTCGAGAACGCCATCGCAGGCGTCGCGGCCACCGGCGGGTCGACCAACGCCGTGCTCCACCTGCTCGCGCTCGCGCGGGAGGCGGGCGTGCCGCTGGCGCTGGGCGACTTCGACGCCATCAGCCGGCGCACGCCGCTCATCGCCGACCTGAAGCCGGGC
>DASWGQ010000413.1:0-4734 GCA_036393595.1 Myxococcales bacterium
GGCGACTGGGAATGCCGAACTGCCCATAGGCGACGGGGGAGCCGGGGGCGCGTTCGCAGCGACATTAGGAGCCCCGGTCTCGGGGGTGGGCGCTTCTCGGACCCCAGGGGCGACGCTGGCGCTGCGGACGCGCCCCCGGGCCCCCGGCGCCGGTCCGCAATGGAGCGCGGCCCGCGTCAGCCCGGAGATCAGGCTTCGGTGGTGCGGTTGCCGGCGGCGCGGCGGGGGGGATCGGTCTGGGCGCCGCGGCCGCCGGGGAGGGCGGAGAGGGTCGGCGCGCGGTTGCGGCGCATGCGGCGGCGGATGAGCGCGAACGCGACCCAGACGACGATGATCGCCAGGACGACCCCGATGACGCCGATCTGGACTTCCTTGGCGTACTGCAACGCCTTGCGCAGCATGCGGTGCTTCCCGGCCCAGTGGCCGAGCAGCACCCAGGCTGGCGCCGAGGCGCAGGCGGCGATGCCGTCGTAGAGCAGGAACTTCCAGTACGGCACTCCGGTGGTGCCGGCGACGAAGTACGTCACCGCGCGCACGCCAGGGAGGAAGCGCGCCATCATGATGAACTTCGGCCCGTGGCGCTCGAAGAGGCCGATGACGCGCTCGACCTTCTCGCCCGGGATGTGTCGGCCGATGCGCGTCTGCAGGAGCGCCTCGCCGTAGGTCGCGCCGGCGCGGAAGATGATCGAGTCGCCGATGAGGATGCCCGCCAGCCCGACGAGGATCATCAAGGGCAGCGAGCTGACGCCGATGGGCGGACCTCGCGCAGCCAGGATGCCCCCGGCGATGAGCGCGACGTCCTCGGGCAGCGGCAAGCCCAGCCCGCAGGCGACGAGCAGCGTGAACACGCCGACGTAACCGGCCGCCCCGTGGAACTGGAGGAGGAAATGGAAGATTGCCTTGTGCAGTCGGCGGCCCCGCTGTGGACGAACGTCCGAGCCTACCTGTGCCCTTCCCGGACGGCAACGTAAGCGCCTTCCGGGGTGTCCGGCCGCTCAGCGGCCCTCGGCCGGTCGCTTGCTCACCTGCCAGGCGAGGAACTCGCGCAGAGGGCCGCCCGCATCGCGGAGCCGCTCGCCGAAGTCCTGCGCCAGCGCCAGCATCAGCTTGAGGCTGGCCTGCGGCTTCTGCTTGCGCAAGGTCTCGAACGCGCCCCGCTCCAGCACGGCGAGCTCCACGTCGGTCGCCGCCAGGGCGGAGAGCAGGTGATCGCCCTCGGCGAGCAGCGCGAAGTTCCCCAGCGTGTCGCCGGCCTTCAGCTCGCCCAGCGGGTGCCCGCCCTCGCGGACGTGCAAGTGCAGCGTGCCCCGCCCGATGAAGCACAGCGCGGTCGACGGCTCGCCGGCGCGGAAGGCGTAGGTGCCGCGGCCGACGGAGCGCTCCTCGCAGGCCTCGGCGAGGATGCGCACGCCGACGTCGCTGAACTCGCGCAAGAGCAACGATCCGCGCAGAGCGGTGAAGCGGTCCATCAGGCCCCCCGGCCATGCATCCCGGCCAGCTTCACGTAGTCTGCCGCATTCCAGCGGATGTGCTCCAGTTCCTGGTCGGTGAGGGGCCGCTTGACCCGCGCCGGCGAGCCAAGAGCAAGCACCCGCGGGGGAATCCGGGTGCCGGGAGTGACTACGCTGCCGGCCGCGACGATGCTCTCGCTGCCGATCACCGCCTGGTCGAGCACGATCGAGCCGATGCCGATCAGGCACAAGTCCAAGATGGTGCAGGCGTGCAGGACCACGCGGTGCCCGACCGTGACGCGCGCGCCGATGCGGGTCCCGAACCGCTTGTTGGTGACGTGGATGACCGAGAGGTCCTGGATGTTGGTCTCCTCGCCGATCTCGATCCGCTGCTCCTCGCAGCGCACCACGCAGCCGTACCAGATGCTGGCGCGGTCGCCGAGGACGACGTCTCCCGCGACCGTGGCGGTGGGCGCGATGAAGACCTCGCGTCCCAACCGCGGAGTGCGTCCGTTGACGGTGTGGATCATCAGGCCTTCTCCCGCTGGCCGTCCGCGGGCGGCGCAGCCCCCGCCTCGGTCGCGGGGCCCTCGGCCACCTTCTTCATCTTCGCCGCCTCGCCGCGGTTCACCTTTTCCAGCGCGTCCGCCAGCGCGTTGACCTCCTGGCTCAGCATGTCGAGGCTGCGCCGCAGGCCGGCGCCGGCCACGTCCACCGAGGCGGAATCCGCCGAGCGCATGCGCACGATCTGCGTGTAGAGGCTCTCCAGCGTGTAGGAGATGCGGGTGTGCTCCGCCTCGAATCGCGCGGCGCTCCGCGCCAGCTCCTGCCGCTGATCGCGCTGCTGCTCCAGCGCCGCGAGCGCCGAGGAGAGACGCAGCTTGGCCACTTCGTCGGATTCCATCTCCACCCGCTTGCGGAGCGCGTCGTGCTCGCGGGAGAGGCGCAGGTCCTCCTCGGGCGAGAGGAACTTGCGCACGTCCCTCTCGCGCCGGGTCAGGTCCCGGCAGGTGGTCCGCAGCGCCGCGACGGTCTCCTCCGGTTTGCGGAAGATCTCCTTCACCACTTCCGGAGCGACGCGCAGCTCGGCCAGGATCTTGTCGCAGATCCCGTCCACGCGGGCATCGCGCGGGTCCATCTGGGGAGGCGCACCGGCAGCGGGCGCGCTGGCGCCGGTGCGCAGGGTCACGCCTCCGAACGGCGAGGTCCGGTTCCCCAGCGAACCGAACCGCTGCGCGCGGGCGCGGGACTGGTCGTCGACGGTTTGCGCCGCGGGCGCACGGCTGCCCACCGGCGCGGTCGCGTCGACGGTCACCGTGGCCTTGGTGATGCCGGCGTGCCGCGCGATCACGCGCGTGCCGCGGCTGCCGAGCCCCGCGGCCGGGAAGATGAGCCACCACAAGAAAGGCAGCGCGCTCAGCGCCACGATGAACAGCACGATCGCGCCCAGGAGCCACAGGTAGCCCTCGAACAGGCTCGCGTTGGCGATGCGCGCCTCGCGCTCGGCGCGCCTGCGCAGCTTGCGCTCCAGGCGGCGCTGCCAGCGCTCGCGTCCCCAGTCGGGATACGCGGTGCGCAGGCTCTCGGTCCAGTCGCGGACCATCTGCTCCTGCTGCGTGCTGCCGCGGGCGATGGCTTCCTGCGCGCGGCGCAAGCTCGCCTGGAGCTGCTCCTGCCAGTCTGGGATGGACGGGTGGCTCAAGGCGACTTTGGCTCCGGCCGCGGTCCGGGATTCCTAACATGGAGCGGCCCCTTCCGCACTCAGGGCATCAGCTCCGCCGCGACCCGCCCGAGGTCGTCGACGGACTTGACGACCTCGACGCGCGTGCAGTGGCGCGTGTAGAGCGGCATCTCGCTGTCGCCGAAGCCCCAGCTGCCCGGGTCCTCGGGGCACAGCCAGATCACACGTCGCGCCTTGCGCTTCACTTCGCCGAGCACCCAGGCGTTCGGCGGGTTGTAGTTGGTGCGGCCGTCGCCGATCACGATCACGGTCGAGCGGCGGGTGACCGACCCGAGCCAGGTGCTGTGGAACATCTTCAGCGCGTTGCCGTAGTTCGAGTTCGCGGCCACGTTGATCACCCGCCCCGCCGTCGCCAGGTCGACCGCCGCGGAGACGTCCATCTTCTTGAACAGGTGCGTGACCTCGCCGATCTCGCTGACGAACACGAAGCTGCGCACGCGCGCGTAGAGCTCCTGCAGCGTGTAGACGAACTGGAGCATGAGCCGCGAGACGTTGCGCACCGAGTCCGACACGTCGCAGAGCACGAGGATCTCGGGACGCTCGGGGCGCTTGCTGCGGAACACGAGGCGCGCGGGGAAGCCGCCCGTCTCAAGATTTTTGCGCAGCGTACGGCGCACCGAGAGAACGCCGCGGCGGCGGACCTTGCGCTTGCGGGTGAGGCGCGTCTTGAGGCGCTCGGCCAGGCGCCGCACGACCGCGCGCATGCGCTCCACCTCCGCCGGCGTGAGCGAGGCGAGGTTGCGCTGCAACAGGCCGGACTCGCCTTTCTGCTCGGGATCGCGCGCCTTCTGCTCCCGCTCGGCGACGCGGCGGGCCGCGTCCTCCAGCGCCTTGAGGGTGTGGCTCACGCGTCGCGAGACAACCTCCAGGAGCTTGGGGTCGAAGCCCTGCTGGCCCAGGCGCAGCAGGAAGTCCTGCAGCTCCTGCTCGGCGCGCGTGCCGCCGGCGGCCTGGAGCAGCCGGCGGGCGTAGAACCCGCGCTGCAGCGGGCTCTGCAGCCCGCGGAAGTCCAGGCTCAGCGTCGCCTGCCGGAGCAGGCGGGCCAGCTGATCGGCGCGTCCCTTCACCAGTGCTTCGGTGAGCGGGGAGAGCTGCATCCGCGCGAGCAGCCGCGCCGCGTCCTCCAGCTCCAGCTCGTTGAGCTTCTCGGCGGCGAGCGCGTCGAGCAGCGAGCCGGAGAGCCCCTCCACCAGGTCCTTCGCCCCGAGGAAATACAGATCGAACAGGCGATCGAACACCGCGGCATCGGGCCCGCGCTTCACCAGCGTCGCTCGCAGCGCGGCGCGGAACGGGTCGCGCTGCTCGAGGCCGATGAGCACCGCCGCGCGCGCCGCGTCGGCCACCTCGGCCGGCGACACCCGCAGCCCGTTCTGGCGCAGGAGCCCGACGAAGTCTTCCAGCCGCGCGTCCATGCCGGGAGCGTAACGCACGCTGGTGCCGAAATGTGGGGCGAAGTGCCGGCGCCGGTTTCTTGGTACGCGCTGCCCGCGGCGGGCAGAATCCGTCCATGAGCGAGGGCGGTTCCCGGCGGCCCGGGGGGCC
>DASWGQ010000414.1:0-2020 GCA_036393595.1 Myxococcales bacterium
GCGGACGTAATGGGATGCGCTCTGGCCGCCAGCGATGGTTGCGCCGCTGAGGCGCGACCGCGGCGCATCGTGCTGCCCGGTCCCGGGATTCAGCCCTGCAAGGCTGCGGATGCAGATTGCCGCTGGCACGCCGGATGCTCCAGATGCTGCCCGTTGACAGCGCCTGATCAAATCGCTGTAGCGGAGGCTTCGCGCGGGAGGCGCAGATGGGTTCCTTGGACGATTCCGAGAGGCAGCTCGATCCGACCCTGCTCGCCGGCGCGGCGACGGCGCGTGAGCAGGAGCGCACGCCCGTGGAGGGAACCGCGCTCTGCCTTTCCGGCGGTGGCTACCGGGCCATGGTCTTCCACCTCGGGGCCCTCTGGCGGCTGAACGACCTGGGGATGCTGCGGGGACTTGCCCGCGTCTCCAGCGTCTCCGGCGGTTCGATCACCGCCGGCGTCCTGGGGAGCCGGTGGCGAGAGCTCGATTTCGACCGCGTGACCGGCGTTGCGCGCGCCTTCGTGGACAAAGTGGCGGGGCCCATCCACGAGCTCGCATCGAGCACCATCGACATCGGCGCCGTGGTGACCGGCGCGCTGCTCCCCGGTACGCGCATCTCCGACCGGATCGAGTCGGCCTACCGCAAGCACCTGTTCGGCGATCGGACGCTGCAAGATCTGCCGTCCGACGACGAGGGGCCGCGCTTCGTCATCAACGCCACCAGCCTGCAGACCGGCGCCGTGTTCCGCTTCTCGCGCCCGTACATGGCCGACTACCACGTCGGCAAGTTCCTCGCCCCGAAGGTCGCGCTGGCCAAGGCGGTGGCGGCGTCGTCGGCGTTCCCGCCCTTCCTCTCGCCCGTGGTGCTTCCGCTCTCGGGGGAGAGATACGAAGACGGAAGCGGCGATGCGGCGTACGCCGACTACCGGCGCGAGGCGGTGCTCTCGGACGGCGGCGTCTACGACAACCTCGGTCTGGAGACCGCCTGGAAACGGTTCAACACCGTGCTCGTCTCGGACGGGGGCGCCGCGATGAAGGTCGAGATCCACCCCGCGGTGGACTGGGCCCTGGGCGCCATCCGCGTCCTCGGGATCATCGACAACCAGGTCCGAGCGCTCCGCACGCGCATGACGATCGACGCGTTCCGTTCCGGAGTCCGGAAAGGGACCTACTTCGGGGTCGGCACCAACATCGCCAACTACCATCTCGCCGACGCGTTTCATGTCCCGCACGAGCGATCGCTCGCGCTCGCGAACGTGGCGACCCGCCTGGCCGCGATGCCGCGCGAGCTGCAGGAGCGGCTCGTCAACTGGGGTTACGCGGTGTGCGACGCCGCGATCCGCACCTGGGTGCGCCCGGGCGCGGAGAAGCCGGCGAAGCTGCCTTATCCGAGAGAGATCTGAAGGAGGTCTATCCGGCCGCGGTCACCTCGCTGGCAGAGGAGTCGCTCCTGTGGCCCACGCCTGCTCCTCCGCTCCCACCGATCGGAGCGGAGACCACCGAGCTCCTGCAGGACATCTTCTTCCAGGCGATCCGTTCGTTCGACACGGGTGGGTGGCAGTCGCCGTCGAACTTCACCCTCCAGTCCGCGCCGGAGCCGCAGTTCGCCGACGAGGACCAGGGCGAGGAGATCCGGCTGGACCTGAACGCCGAGTTTGCCAAGCAGCTCGCGCGATATGCGTCCAGCAACGCCGCCGCGCTCGGGCTCGATTCGAGGTCCCCGAACAAGATCCAGGTCCGCGGCTTCCATCCCGTCTTCCGGGTCGCACCCAACCCCATCGGCTGACCCGCCAGACGGCGGTCAAGCGGAAGCTACCTTCGCGCGGAGGTCTTTCGCTTCTTCTTCGCGGGACGCGAGGCGCGGCGCGCCCGGTCCGCTGGCCCCTTCGCCGCTCGGGCGAGCTGCGCGTTGGCCTGGGCCAGCCAGTGCTGGCGGTACTCCGCCGCGCGGCGGATGATCCGCTCGAGGACCTCTTTCCCGTTCTGGGGCGCCTCCGCGCTCCCGCTGCCGCCTTCGGGCCGGATCTTCAGCTCGCTC
>DASWGQ010000415.1:0-3978 GCA_036393595.1 Myxococcales bacterium
TGCCGCCGTCCAGCGCTCCTGCCCTTCGCGACGCACCATGTCGTCGGCCGCGATCACGCCGCGCTGCCAGAGGAGCAGGAGCTCCTTCTGGCTCCCGACGGTCAGCTCGCCGCCCGCATGGCGCACCAGGAGCTTCATCGCGGGGAGGGTGGAGACGCCGCCGCGGCGAGGCAACCGGCCGCCTGCCTGCATTGCCGCGGCGCGGTGCGAATGCTGTTGCGCAGTTCACACGCCATTGGTCCCGGAAATCGCGTGGCCCGGTTCGCACCGCGCCGCGGTGCGGCTTGCATTGCCACGCGTAAGTGGTTGAAATGTCGTGAATCGTAAACTCGGCAGGCAGGTTGCAGCTCGGAAGCGCTGCTGCTTCCCTCCAGCGAGGTGCACCGTGTCGGAAAAGCTCGCCCCGCAAACTCCAGCGACAGAGGGCAAGAGCTCCGTCCCGCTGGATCGGTCCGCAGGGACCCGCATCCTGGCCAGGTCGTTCTACAAGGAGCTTCGCTCGAGCGGATACACCCCACGCCAGCTGCTCACGCTCTCGACCGAGCTGATCGAGCTCATCACTCAGGATCTGCAGAACGAGCGGCGCGAGGCGGTGAAGGGAGCTGCGTAGAAGCCGGACGAACGACCCTGCTGCCGGACGACGGGCCCCCTCTCTCTCCTCGGGGGCCCGTTGTGTTTTCTCCGCTGAAATCGCGCAAGGCCTTCGCTTGACGCTCCGGATCCCGCGGCCTATGTAGCCCCACTCCAGGGAGGTTTCATGGCTCGCATCGCGATCAACGGCTTCGGGCGCATCGGCCGCAACATCCTGCGCGCGGCGATCAAGCGGGGCGCCAAGCTCGACGTCGTCCACATCAACGACATCGACAAGCCGAAGACGCTTGCCCATCTGTTCAAGTACGACTCGGTGCACGGCATCTTCGACGGGAGGGTCGAGGCGACCGAGGACGCGATCGTGGTCAACGGCACGAAGATCGCGGTCACCGCCAAGCGCGATCCGTCCGAGCTGCCGCACAAGCAGCACGGGAGCGAGGTGGTGCTGGAGTGCTCGGGCCGGTTCACCGACCGCGCCAGCGCCGAGAAGCACATCGCGGCCGGCGCGAAGAAGGTGATCATCTCCGCTCCGGCGAAGGGGCAGGACTTCACCCTTGCGTACGGCATCAACCACGAGAAGTACGACCCGGTGAAGCACAACATCGTCTCCAACGCCTCGTGCACCACCAACTGCCTGGCGCCGGTCGCCAAGGTGCTGATGGACTCGTTCGGCATCGACCAGGGGTTCATGACCACCGTGCACAGCTACACGAACGACCAGCGCATCCTCGACCTGCCGCACGAGGACCTGCGGCGGGCCCGCGCCGCCGCGCTCTCGATGATCCCGGCCTCGACCGGCGCCGCCAAGGCGATCCACGAGGTGATCCCGGAGCTGAAGGGAAAGATGAACGGCACCGCCATCCGCGTGCCCACCCCCAACGTGTCGCTCATCGACCTGACGGTCGAGCTGTCCAGGCCCGCCACGGTGGAGTCGATCAACAAGGCCTTCCAGGACGCCGCCGGCGGCAAGCTGAAGGCCGTCCTGCAATACAACACGGAGCTGACGGTCTCCGTGGACTACAACGGCAACCCCGCCAGCGCGATCTTCGACTCCACCCAGACCGCGGTGGCCGAGGGCGGCAGGCTCGCCAAGGTGTTCGCCTGGTACGACAACGAGTGGGGCTTCTCCAACCGGATGGTGGACGTGGCGCTGCTCATCGGCAGCAAGCTGCAGCCGCAGCCGTAGTCGGCTGCGCTGTGCCGTTGCTTTTTTCGGAAGGGCCGCATGATCAGATCCGTGGAGCAGCTCGACCTGCCGGGGAAGCGCGTCTTCATTCGGGTCGATTTCAACGTTCCGATCGACAAGAAGACGGGCGCGGTCAAGGACGACTCGCGCATCCGCGCCGCGCTGCCCACCATCCGTTACGCGATCGGCAGGAAGGCCAGGCTCATCCTCGCCTCGCACCTGGGACGGCCGGACGGGAAGGTGGTCCCTGAGCTGTCCCTGGAGAACGCCGGCGAGCGGCTCTCGCAGCTCCTCGGCCAGGACGTGATCTTCGCCGACGACTGCGTCGGCGACGGGGTCCGCAAGCTCGTCGCCGACCTGCGCGGGGGGCAGGTGCTGCTCCTCGAGAACCTCCGCTTCCATCCCGGGGAGGAGAAGAACGAGGACGAGTTCGCCCGCCAGCTCGCCTCGCTCGCCGAGGCGTACGTCAATGACGCCTTCGGTTCCGCGCACCGCGCGCACGCCTCGACCGTGGGAATGGTGAAGCACGTACCGCACCGCGGGGCCGGCTTCCTGATGCTCTCCGAGCTGAAAACTCTCAGTGGGCTGCTCAAGGGAGCCCGCCGGCCGTACCTGGCGATCCTGGGCGGGGCCAAGGTGAGCGACAAGATCAAGGTGATCGAGAACCTCATGACCCGGGTGGACGCGCTGCTGATCGGCGGCGCCATGGCGTACACGTTCATGAGCGCGCGCGGCGTCGGAGTCGGCGCTTCCCGGGTGGAGAAGGACAAGCTGGATCTGGCGCGCCGCGTGCTCGAGAAGGCGAAGCAGTCCCGTGTGGAGCTGGTCCTGCCGGTGGACCACGTGGTCGCGCGGGAGCCGAAGGGCGGGATCGAGACGCGGATCGTCGACGACCCCATCCCGGAGGGCTGGGTCGGTCTCGACATCGGTCCGAAGACCGTCGCGCAGTACGAGCAGCGTATCGCGGGCGCCGCGACCGTGTTCTGGAACGGCCCGATGGGCATGTTCGAGACCCCCGAGTACGCCGCGGGAACGCGAGCGGTGGCCCAGGCGCTGGCGAAGGCGACCGCGCGAGGGGCGACGACGGTGGTGGGCGGCGGCGACAGCGCGGCGGCCATCGCGGAGATGGGGCTCGCCGACAAGGTGACGCACGTGTCCACCGGCGGCGGAGCATCGCTGGAGTTCCTCGAGGGGCGCGAGCTGCCGGGCGTGAAGGTGCTCGATGACCAGGCGTAAGTTCATCTGCGGCAATTGGAAGATGCACAAGACGGCCGGCGAGGCCGTGCAGCTCGTCCGCGAGCTGCGCAAGCAACTCGACGGCGCGGCGGCGCAGGTGGCGGTCGCCCCGCCGTTCACCGCGCTCCCGGCGGCGAAGCAGGCGCTGCAGGGGTCCTCGATCCAGCTATTCGGGCAGAATTGCCACCACGAGAAGCAGGGCGCGTTCACCGGGGAGGTGAGCGCGCCGATGCTGAAGGACGCCGGCTGCGACGGCGTGATCCTCGGGCACAGCGAGCGCCGGCAGTACTTCGGCGAGACGGACGAGGGAGTCGCGAAGAAGGTCCGCTCCGCGCTCGGCGAGGCGTTGCACCCCATCGTCTGCGTGGGTGAGACGCTGCAAGAGCGGGAGGCCGGGAAGACCTGGGAGGTCGTCTCGCGGCAGGTGCGCGGGGCCCTGGGCGGCCTCGATCCGGCGGCGCTGCAGCGGACCACCCTGGCTTACGAGCCGGTGTGGGCGATCGGCACCGGGCGCACCGCGACCACGGCTCAGGCGCAAGAAGTGCACGCCCGGATCCGCGGGCTGTTGCGCGAGCTGGGCGGCGCGGCCGTCGCCGACGCCGTGCGCATCCAGTACGGCGGCTCGGTGAAGCCGGACAACGCCGCCGATCTGCTCTCGCAGCCCGACGTCGACGGCGCGCTGGTCGGCGGCGCCTCGCTGAAGGCCGCGGACTTCTCCGCCATCGTCGCCGCCGCGCGCTGACGACCGCCGCTGTCTGCGTGGATGTAGGTGTCGCACGCATGCGGATCCGGTGAGCCTCGGCGGCGGCGCCGCTCCGCCCGCTGCACGTGCGGGGAAGCGCAGCCGCAGCAGGATCGTTGTGCCTCTCGGACCCTGCTTCCGAGGAACCTCTGCGCTGGATCACCGGTTCGACTACCTGGGCGCTGGCTGGTCGCCGCTGCACGTCCGGCTGCGCCACCTCGAT
>DASWGQ010000416.1:0-2078 GCA_036393595.1 Myxococcales bacterium
GCGCTCGCCCGCCGCCCGCGCCGAGGCGATCCGGGCCTCGGTGGCCGCGAGCGCCTCCTGCACCGCGGACGGCGTCGCGCCCTGCAGCAGCACGATGCGGTCCTGGGAGAAATCGCCCAGCTCGCGCAGCGCCCGCGCGAACCGCTCGGCGTCCTTCTCGGCGAACCAGAGCCGGGCGCGCCCCGCCGCGCCGTAGTTGTTCCCCACCACCACCGCGAAGCGCGCCGCCGCCCGCGCCGCGCAGGGCAGCGCGAGCGCGGCGCACGCGGCGAGGGCGGCGAGGCGTTTCACGGGCGCTTTTCCACCAGCAGCGACACTTGCCGGGTCCCCCTGGGTAGCCCGGGCAGGGCGGGTCCCTTCCGGACGTCATCCGCGCCGCGGACGCTCGCCCGCACGCTCTTCGTCACCTCTTCGTACCGCAGACGGCCGGGGCTGCACACTGCATAGAACCGCTCGAGGCCTGCCCGGCCATCCAGCACGGCGCCGCCCGGAAGCGCGCCCTGCTTGGAGATCGGCGCGCCGCCGTCGCCCGCCGCGGGGTAGATGCGCGAAATCTGGCCAGATTCGTCCACGGAGACGACCCAGAGATTGCACCGGCCCGCAGGCGTCACGGAGAACCGCAGCGCCGCGGAGGGGTGCACGGCCTGGCCGTCCAGAACCATCTTCGCGCCGCCCGGAGCGCCGAGGTAAGCGACGAGGCTCATGCCGCCCTTCTCCCCGACGTACCCCTCGGGCGGCCCCGACGGCCGGATGGCGACGATCAGCGCGGCAGCGGCAGCCACCGGAGCGATGCCCAGAAGCCACAACCACCGCTTGCGGCGGTCCGGCGCGTTCTTCTCCAGGACGGCGTCCAGCGTGGCGGGGAGCACGAATCGGCGGAAGTCCTCGCCTTCGCGCTCCATCCGCGCGACCCGGGCGCGACAGCGGTCGCACCCCGCCAGGTGCGGGGCGACCTTCGAGGACTCGCGCTCGAGCAGGTACGTCTCGAGGGCGAGCTCCGACGGGTGGCGGTTCACGGCTCGCTCCTCAGGAGATACTTGCGTGCGTTGCCCAGGAAGCGCTGCAGCTTGCGCGCGACGGTCCGCCGCGAGATCCCCAGCGCCAGCGCGACCTCCTCGTGCTCCATCCCGTCGACGAACACTCCCACCGCGACGGCCTGCGTCTCCGCATCGAACCGGGCCAGCACTCGCTGCACCAGCTGGCGCTCGGGCACGCCGTCCGGCGCATCTTGCGCGGCCATCTCCATCTCGGGCAGCGCCTCCTCGCCCCGCCGGCCTGCGTTGCGTCGCAGGTTGAGGCAGTGGTTGGTGGCCACCCGGTAGATCCACGGCAGCGCCGTGTCCCGGCTCTCCAGTTTGCGGGCGTCGCGCATGAGCTTCCCGAAGACCTCCTGGGTCGCGTCCCGGGCGGCTTCCTTGTCGCCGAGCAAGCGCAGGCACCGCCGGTAGATGGCGGGACCGTACGTCTTGTAGAGCTCGGCGACCCGTTCCCGGGCGTCCAGAACCTGCGACCTCCTGCCGGCTCACACACCCGCGCGCGCTGCGATGTGCCAGAAAAGGCCCGGCGCGGGCAGCCTAGCAGGCGCCCGCGCCGGGAAGCACGGCATTGTTTGCGCTAATTGCAGGCCGGTTCGTAGGTGGCGCTGATGTGGGATCCTGGAGCCGGAACGGCGTCCTGCGGGAACACCACCCGGTTGCTGATGGGGTCGAAGCGGAAGTTGGTGGTCGCGGCTCCATTCACCGTGACCGAGGACCGTGTTGGCAGGCACGGCGCCGCCGGTGAGGCCCACCTGGAAGGGGGCGGCCCGGGTCGAGATCCAGATCTGGAGGGAGGCCACGTCGTCGCCCAGCGAGGTCGGGGAGTAGCGCATGCCGATCGGCACCTGGGAGTTGGGCGGCACGGTGAAGGGCAGCCCGGGCATGGTGCTGATGCTGAAGGGCCCCGGGGTGATGTGCGCCGCGGTCACCCAAGCGCGGACCTCCCGGCAGCACGAATTCGGCTTCCGGGTTAGAAGGGTTCCGTGCCCGAGGATCTGGAAGTACCCACCTGGGTCGAGGTGGAGGCGGACCCCGTGCACG
>DASWGQ010000417.1:0-4777 GCA_036393595.1 Myxococcales bacterium
GAATGGCCGGCCACGAAGGCGCGGCTGGAAGCCCGGCTCTCGCAGGCGCGCTAGTCGTTCGCCCATAGGGCGCCGCCCAACCAGAACAATCGCCTTCATCGCGGCAGCGAAGCCACCGCCGAACCCTTCAAGACATCCGACGGAATTTCGGCAAGGTCCACTACATACCTACACAAGTCGTAGAACTCGCGCAGTTCCGCCTTCGGGTCATCGGCGCTCCGGACGAGTGTGTGCCCACCCCGGGGACGAATCTCTGGCCATCGAGAACAGTGAGTGCAGGATTTCTCCGCGCCGGGGCGGGACGCGGTGCGTTAAGGCGTGCACGCACCGTCGCTTCGAAATGGCGCATCGCTGCGCTCTCGCAGGCGAGGCAAGAAGTGACCAATCGTGAGCCCCCGGAGCGGGACACAGTGCGTCAGAGGATCTGGCCCGGTGTGCGGCCTGAGCTCCGCGCCGCGCTCGGCTACGCGACGGTACCGGGTTCCAGCGCGCGGCGCTCCAGCCAGTCCCGGACGGCGTGGCCGGTCCCCAGCGGCCACGGCCGCAGCTTGTCGGGCGGGACGGCCTTCACGCCGGCCAGCTCCTCGCCCATCGCGATCTCGCCCTGGGCGCGCACGTGGTAGGCGAGGATCACCTGGTTCATCTCGGCGAACGGGTACGCGCCGATGAAGGAGATCACCTCGCCGCGCAGGCCCAGCTCCTCGCGCACCTCGCGCAGGACGCCCTGCTCGGGCGACTCGCCTTTCTCCAGGAACCCCGTCACCAGGCCGTACCACTTCTCCGGCCATCCCTTGCCGCGGACGAGCAGCACCGTCTGGCCGTGCTCGACCAGCGCGGCCACCACCGGAACGGGGTTGTCGTAGAAGACGAAGCCGCAGGCGTCGCTGGAGCATGCCAGCCGCTCCCGTCCCTCCGTCGTGTGGGGGCGAAGCGGAGCCGCGCACCTCGGGCAGAACTTCATCTCCTGCATCGCGCCTTCCCGTTGCCAGAGCGCCGGGGGCGTGTCAATCCAGGGCCGTGAAACCCTCGCTCCTGACGTTCGACGTCTTCGGGACGGTGCTCGATTGGCGCGCCGGCCTCGGGGAGCGCGACTTCGACCGCATCGTCGACGCGCAGGGAGAGCTGGAGCAGGGCCGGTTCCGGCCCTACGCCGAGATCGTCGCCGACAGCCTGGTCCGCGTCCGCCGGCTCGACGTGGTGAGCGCCGCGCGGATGGGCGCCGAGGCGGGGACCTGGCCGCTGTTCCCCGACTCGCGCGAGGCGCTCCGGCGGATGCAGAAAATCGCGCCGCTGGCGGCCACCACCAACAGCGACCGTGCCCACGGCGAGCAGGTGCAGGCGCAGCTCGGGTTCCGGCTCGACGCGTGGATCTGCGCCGAGGAGGTACGGGCGTACAAGCCGGACCGCCGCATCTGGGAGGCGGCCTCGCGCAAGCTGGGCAGGCCGTTCGACCGCTCGTGGTGGCACGTGTCGGCCTATGCCGACTACGACCTGCGCACCGCGCGCGAGCTGGGCCTCACCTGCGTGTTCGTCCGGCGGCCCCACTCGCGCGCCGGAGACGCGGACGTCACCGTGCCCGACCTCGCGGCGCTCGCCGACCTGGTCGAGGCGACCTGACCTGGCGCCCGGGCGCGCGACCGCTTACAACCTTTCCGTGATCCCGCTGCGGGATACGATCCCCTCGCGCACCGCGCCGCTGGTGACCCTGGGCCTGATCGCGGTGAACGTGCTGGTGTTCCTGCACGAGACCGCGCTGGGCCCCTACCTGCCGCAGCTCATCCAGCACTACGGCCTTACGCCGTACACGTTCGTGCACTGGGGAGAGCAGTTCGGGAGCCCGCTCGACCCGGCCCGGTTCCTGCCGCTCTTCACCAGCATGTTCTGGCACGGCGGGTGGCTGCACCTCATCGGCAACATGCTCTACCTGTGGATCTTCGGCGACAACGTCGAGGACCGGCTCGGGCACGGGCGCTTTCTCTTCTTCTACGTCGGCTGCGGGCTGGCGGCGGCGCTCACCCAGGTGGCGCTGTCGCCGGACTCGACCGCGCCGACCGTCGGAGCCTCGGGCGCCATCGCGGGTGTGCTGGGCGCCTACCTCATCTCGTTCCCGCGCAGCCGGGTCGTGACCTTCGTCCCGCTCTTCATCTTCCCGTGGATCGTGGAGATCCCGGCCGTCGCGTACCTGATCATCTGGTTCGCGATCCAGCTCCTGTCGGGCGTCGCGTCGCTCGGCCAGGGGGAAATGCTGGGCGGCGTCGCCTGGTGGGCGCACATCGGCGGGTTCGTGGCCGGTCTGCTGAGCGTGGGAGTCCTGGCGCCGCGACGCTTGACGCAGGTTGTCTGAACCCTTACACGACGCGCCCATATGATCGGAGTCGTCCAGGCGCTCGACGCCGCGCAGGGGATCACGGATCGGGGATTTACCTTCGTCGGAGCCCGGGGCCCCGGCGAGGACCTCACCCTCTCCTTCGACGAGCTGCGCCTCGAGGCGCTGCGGCGCGCGAGCCACCTGCGCGCGATGGGGCTCGCCAAGGGCGATCGGCTCGCCCTGGTCATCCCCGAAGGCGAGGAGTTCATCCCCACCTTCCTCGCCGCCCTCTGGCTGGGCGTGGTGCCGGTGCCCCTCTACCCGCCGGTCTCGCTGGGCAAGCTGGACGCGTTCATGGACGCTCTGGTGGGCATCCTCAACGTGGCCCAGCCGAAGGCGCTGGTCACCAGCGAGCGCGTCGGCAAGGTGCTCTGGTCCGCGGTGGGCAAGGTGGACACGCTGGAGCGGGTCATCCTCACCTCGGAGCTGCGGGCGGAGGTGCCGCTCATCGATCCACCGCCGCACCCCGCGGACGACGAGATCGCATTCCTGCAGTTCACTTCCGGCAGCACCTCCGCGCCCAAGGGCGTGATGGTGACGCACGGAAATCTCAAAGCGAACTCGAAGGCCATCCTGCACGACGGGCTGCACTGGCGGCCCGGAGACGTGACCGTCTCGTGGCTGCCGCTCTACCACGACATGGGGCTCATCGGGATGGTGCTGTGCCCGATCGTGGTGCACATGCCGGCCGTGTACATCCCGACCATCTCGTTCATCAAGAACGCGACGCTGTGGATGGAGACGATGCACAAGCACGGCGGGACGCTGACCTTCGCGCCCAACTTCGCGTACGCGCTGGTGACCCGGCGCGCGCGGGCCGAGCAGATCGCGCGCTGGGACCTCTCGCGGTTGCGGGTGCTGGGTTGCGGCGCCGAGCCCATCCACCCCGACACCATCCGCGCCTTCCTCGCGGCCTTCGAGCCGGCCGGGCTCCGGCCGACCGCGATCCTCCCTTGCTACGGGATGGCGGAAGCGACCCTGGCGATGTCGTTCACGCCGCTCGGCGACCCGTTCAAGACCGACCGCATCGACCAGGAGCGCTACCACGCCGACCGCAAGGCGGCGCCCTCGGCGAACGGCGCCGCCACCATGGAAGTGGTCTGCTGCGGACGCGCGTTCCCCGTGCACGAGCTGTCCATCCAGGACGAGGACGGGCGCATCCTGCCCGACCGCAGCGTGGGCGAGATCTGCTTCCGCGGGCCCTCGGTGACCGCCGGCTATTGGAACAACGCCGAGGCGACGCGGGCGGCCGGCCTGGGGCGCGCCGGCGGATGGCTGCGCACCGGCGACCTCGGGTACATGGTGGCCGGGGAGGTGTACGTCTCGGGGCGGCTCAAGGACATCCTGATCGTCAACGGGCGCAACTACTACCCGCAGCGCATCGAATGGGCAGTGGAGGAGCTGCGCGGCGTGCGCCGGGGATCCACGGTCGTGTTCTCGCGGCCCGGCAGGGCGTCCGAGGAGGTCGTGATCGCGGTGGAGACCCGCGAGCGCGACCCTGAGAAGCTGCGCGCCGCCATCGTGGGCAAGGTGAGCGAGGACCTGCAGCTCGCGGTGGCGGACGTCGCTCTGGTGCCGCCCGGGAGCATCCCCAAGACCAGCTCGGGCAAGCTGCAGCGCCGCAAGACCCGCGAGATGTACCTGCGGGGCACGCTCGGAAAGGAAGGCGGGCGCGCGGCCGGCGGCATGGGCAACCGGCTGCTGGCGGCGAAGCACCTGGCCTACTCACTCGTCGGTCGCGCGCGACACGAGGCGCGCGGGCTGATGCGCAAGCTGACCGGAGCGTAGATCGGACATGGGGCAGACCATCGACATCCTCGAGATGTTCAGGCAGGCCGCGCTCGAGGCGGACAACCGCAAGCTGCCCCAGCTGACACGCGACACCGTCATCGCGACGCTGGGGATGGACTCGGTGGCCGTGATGGAGCTGGTCAGCTACTTCGAGGAAAAGCTCGGAGTCCGCATCCCCGACGACGAGCTGGCCCGCATCCGCACCGTCGGCGACCTGCGCGACACCATCGCCCGCCTCCTCCCCCCGGGCACCCAGGTCGCCGCCTAGCCTGAAGCGTTGCACGCGGAGCGCGCCGAGCTAGCGGAGCGCGCGGAGTTGGTGTTCTTGAAAAACGACTTCCTCTGCGCGCTCCCTTCCCTCTGCGCGCTCCGCGAGCAACGCTTGTAGTCAAGTCCGCGAACTGTCCGGCCGGAGCGGGTCAGAGCCAGCCGGATTGGCGGTACCAGGCGACGGCCTTGGAGACGCCCTCGGCCCAGGAAGTGCGGGGGTGCCAGCCGAGGTCGCGGCGGGCGCCGGAGCCCTCGCACACCCAGTGCCGCTGCTTGAGCTCGTTGACCTTGTCGAGCGTCAGCATCTGGGCGGTGCGGGTCACCTTGCCGTACAGCTGCGTGGCGGCC
>DASWGQ010000418.1:0-2697 GCA_036393595.1 Myxococcales bacterium
CTTCGGCCTGTTCCCCTGGAAGACGGTCTTCGGGAACGTGGCGTACGGGCTGCGGCTCGCCGGCGCGCCTTCGGCGGTCCTCCGCGAGCGGGTTCCGTACTTCATCCACCTCGTCGGGCTGAGCGGGTTCGAGGACGCCTATCCCTACCAGCTCTCCGGCGGGATGCAGCAGCGCTGCGGGCTGGCACGCGCGCTCGCCGTCGAGCCGGACGTGCTCTTGATGGACGAGCCGTTCGCCGCGGTCGACGCCCAGACCCGCGAGATCCTCCAGTTCGAGCTTTTGCGCATCTGGCAGGTGCGCCCCACCTCGACGGTGTTCGTCACCCACTCCATCGAGGAAGCCGTCTTGATGGGCGACCAGGTGGTCGTCCTCAAGGGAAAGCCGAGCACCGTGGCCGAGGTCGTCCCGGTGAACCTGCCCCGGCCCCGCACGCGCGAGACGCTCTCGTCGCCGCGGTTCGCCGAGCTGCGCGAGCACGTCTGGCGCACGCTGATGGACGAGGCGCGCCGGGCCGAATTCCAGCTCGAGAGGTGACCGGTGCAGCGCCGCGGCACGATGAGGGCGATGGTGCTGCGCGAGCTGGCCGGCCCGCTGCACCTGACGGAGGTTCCCATCCCCGTTCCGGGTCCAGGCGAGGTGCGCGTCCGCGTGCGCGCGACCGGCGTGGGTCTCACGGTCGTGATCATGACGGCCAATCCCGGGCTGGTCACGTCGTTCCCGCGCATCCCCGGGCACGAGGTGGCCGGCGACGTCGTCGAGATCGGTCCGCAGGCGACGAACGTCGCGCTCGGGGACCGCGTCGCGTGCCACTTCTACCTGACCTGCGGTGCGTGCCCGTTCTGCCGCAGCGGCCGGGAGACCTTGTGCGAACGCTTCGCCGGCTACCTCGGCATGGCGGTGGACGGCGGGTATGCCGAGCACCTGGTCGTGCCCGCCCGCAACCTGTGCCGCATCCCCGAGGGCGTCTCGTACCTCGAAGCCGCGATCGCCGCCGACGCCATCGCCACTCCGCTCCACGCCTGCCGCGAGGAGGCGCGCATCGGCCCCGGCGACAAGGTCCTCGTGGTGGGGGCCGGCGGTGGCGTCGGCATCCACGCCGTGCAGGTCGCGAAGCTGTGCGGCGGCTGGGTACTCGGCGCCGACGTGACGGACGAGAAGCTGGAGACGGTCCGCTCGGTGGGCGCCGACGAGGTGATCGACGCGCGCGCCGACGAGCTGTCCAAGCAGGTGCTGGCGCGCACCGGCGGGCGGGGCGTCGAGGCGGCGATCGATTTCGTGGCGTCAGCCGAGACGCTGGAGGCCTGCGTCCGCTCGCTCGCGCCGGCCGGCCGGCTGGTCATCGTCGGGAACCGCCCCAAGGCGGTCTTCGGCAAGGACCCCACCTTCCGCGTCGACCCGGGCCTGATGCTCCGCAAGATGCTGGAGATCCACGGCTCGCGCTACGTCACTCTCTCCGAACTGGCGCAGACGCTGGAGCTGCTCCGCCAGAAACGCCTCAAGGCCATCGTGACCCGCACCTTCCGCCTCGACGATCTGGAAGCCGCGCACCAGCTCTTGCGCGAGAACAAGATCCCCGGCCGCGCCGCGCTCGTCCTTGATTCGGACTAAAGCGTTTCACGCGGAGCGCGCGGAGTCAGCGGAGCGCGCAGAGTTGTGTTTTTGAAAAACGAATTCTCCGCGCGCTCTCTTTTGCTCTCCGCGCCCTCCGCGTGAAACGCTTGTAGTCACTCTCGTGGCTACTTCAGTTGGTCGTGCATCCAGTCCGCCATGGCGGGGCGGTACTTGTAGGCGATGTTGTTGCAGACGTGGTTTCCGTCCGGGTACATCAGCAGCGTCGCCCTGGGCGCCTCGCGCGCGATCCGCTCGGCCTGCTCCGGGGGGAAGAGCCGGTCCCGGGCGCCGTGGATGACGAGCAGCGGGCACTTCACCTTGTCGAGGATGCCTCGCAGCGTGAGCGTCTTCGCCTTCTCGAACGCTTCGTTCTCGTCGCGCGACTTCGTATAGAACACGTAACCGCCCCGCGTGAGCGGGTTCAGCGCCGCCCAGCATTCCGACAGGTCGTAGGGTCCGGCGAGCGCGACCACGGCGCGCAGCCGCTTCTCCACCGCCGCGGCGCGCGGCCCGTAGATGCCGCCCATGCTGATTCCCATCAGGCCGACGCGCTCGAGGTCGACGTCCTTGCGCCCGCGCAGCCAGTCGAGCAGGGGACCCAGGACCGATCCCCAGTCCGGGCGGATGGGGAAGCGCGGCGCGTTCTCCGACTGCCCGGGGCCGTCGACGGCGAGCGTCGCCATGCCCCGGCGGAGGAAGTCGTTCTCGATGGCGTACAGCTCCTCCTTGGACGAATCGAGGCCCGGTACGAGGAGCACGAGCGGCGGCTTGGACGCGCCGCGCGGCCGCCGGAGGATCCCGGGGATGAACGCTCCCTCGAACGGCACCTCGATGCGCTCGCCGGGGGGGTCGAGGTGCGGCAGCGCCTTCTGGTAGGTGGCGATGGTCAGCTCACGCAGCCGGTCGTGCACCGCGCGGTCCTCGAACCAGAGGAACTTCCCCAGGTGGTAGCACCAGGCTGCGCGCTGCCAGGCCTCCGCCGCGCTCACCATCCGGCCCGAGCGCGCCGCCTCGTCGCCCAGCTCGCGGTGCATGTCGCCGGTTTCCAGCCAGGCAGGGCCCCAGTCCTTCCATTCGGTCGTCGA
>DASWGQ010000419.1:0-6050 GCA_036393595.1 Myxococcales bacterium
CTCGCCGCCGCCCCGGGGACGGCCTGGCGCCGCGGCTGCGCGGGTGCGCCGGGCGGGGCGGTGGGACGGCGGTACTCGGTGATGGGCAAGACGCCATAGCCGTCCACGCGGACCGAGATGTTCTCGCCGTCGATGAGGAACCGCTCCAGCACCGGGTCCTTGCGCGCTGCCTTGAGCCGCTTGACCATCTGCGCGAAAGACTCCTCGCCCGCGCTGTCCGCGGCCAGGTCCGCCGACTCGCCGGCGCGCGCAAGCGGCAGGACGCCCTCCACCACGTAGGTGTTCAAGAGCTGCGCGCAGAGCTCGACGAGCTGGTCGGGCGGCAGGCCGCGCAGCCGGGCGCGCAGCTCCTGGGCCACCTGCGCGGCGGGGTCGAGGTCCGTCCGGGGCTTCGCGTCCTCGCTCATGGGGAGAACCCCGCCGGGAACCGGCAGCCGATCGCCACCGCGCCGCGGAAATCCGCTCCGTCGAGCGCCGCGTCGGTGAAGTCTACGCCCACCAGCGTCGCGCCCTCGAACGACGCGCCCTGGAGGTTCGCCGCGCGAAGCGACACGTCCACCAGCCGCGCGCCGGAGAAGTCGGCCTTCTCCAGGGAAGCGCCGCCCAGGCGCGAGTCGAGGAACACGACCCGGACCAGGAGGGCCTGGTCGAACCGCGCGCGGTACAGCTTGGTGTCCTCGAAGCGCGTCACGGCGAGCTGAGCGCCGCTGAAGACGGCGTTCATCGCTTCCGAGCCGTGGACCTTCGCGCGCCGCGCCGAGACCTCGCTGGCGTCCACCTCGTTCAAGTCGCAGAAGTACAGCTCGACGCGCTCCATGCGCGCGCCGCGGAGCCGAGCCTTGCGCAGCGAGGTGTTAGCGAAGGTCGCTTCGCGGATGCGGGTGCCGGCCAGGTTGGACTGCGAGAGGTCCGTCTTCTCCACCACCACCTTGAGCCAGTCGCTCCCGCTCGCGTAGACCGTGGCGAGCGCGCAGTCCGCGATGCGGTCGCCGTTGAAGCCGCCCTGGTCGCGCAGCCGCTGCAGCGCCATCTGGTCCTGGTGCGCGGTGAACTCCACGCGTCGACGGTAGCGCACGTGCCGGGGGGCGGCAAGGCGGCGCCCGGCCGCCGTTTGATCGACCTTCCGGGCGGATGGTACCATCCTCGTCCCCATGACTCCCTTCGAGGCCGACCCTTTCGGCGCCAAGAAGCCGGCCCCCGTGTCGCTCGCCGGTGGGCCTGCCATGGCGCTCTCCAGCCAGCCGAAGGAAGTGGCCGAGGAGGTCGCGCGCGCCGCCCAGCTGCGCCGCGTCGACAAGGACCTCGAGCACCTCATGCGGGCCCGGTACCCGCTCATCTACATCCTCAGCTCCGAGGAGAAGCGGGTCGAGGAGTCGATCAAGCGGGTCCTGCAGAGCCGCGAGCGCGACAAGGGCGTCAAGACCAAGGTCTACACCTGGAGCGTCACCGAGGGCGTGCGTCTGGGTACCGAGGCCCAGGGCGACTCGAAGGACCCCCTCAAGGCGCTGCGCTTCGTGCTGGAGGCGAAGAAGGACGAGCGCGCGGTCTTCATCCTGCGCGACCTGCACGCCTTCACCAAGAACCCCGAGGTGGTGCGGCTGCTCCGCGACCTGGGCCGCAACCTGAAGGAGACGCTGAAGACGGTCTTCCTCATCTCGCCGGTGCTGGTCATCCCGCCCGAGTGCGACAAGGAGATCGCGGTCGTCGAGTACCCGCTGCCCGAGCTGGCCGAGATCGGGACCATCCTCGACCGCGTCCTCAGCATGGTGCCCAACAAGGCGCCTCCCGGCGGGCAGGAGCGCGAGCACGTGATCGAGGCGGCGCTGGGGCTCACCGCCGAGGAGGCGGAGAACGTCTTCGCCAAGTCGCTGGTGCAGACCGGGACCTTCGACATCGACGTGATCCTCAGCGAGAAGGAGCGCATCGTCCGCAGGAGCGGCGTGCTCGAGTTCTTCCGCACGCAGCAGAAGATGGACGACATCGGCGGCCTCGATCAGCTGAAGACCTGGCTGAAGAAGCGCCAGGCCGCGTTCAGCGAGGAGGCGCGCAAGTTCGGGCTGCCGCGTCCCAAGGGCATCCTCATGATCGGCATCCCTGGCGGGGGCAAGTCGCTCACCGCCAAGGCGGTGGGCGCCTCCTGGCGGCTGCCTCTCCTGCGCCTCGACGTGGGCAAGGTGTTCGCCGGGATCGTCGGCTCCTCGGAAGAGAACATGCGCCGGGCCATCCAGATGGCCGAGGCGGTCGCGCCGTCGATCCTCTGGGTGGACGAGCTGGAGAAGGGCTTCTCCGGCACCGGCTCCTCCAACCAGTCCGACGCCGGCACCGCCGCGCGCGTGTTCGGCAGCTTCATCACCTGGCTGCAGGAGAAGACCAGCCCGGTGTTCGTCATCGCCACCGCCAACAACGTGGACGAGCTGCCGCCCGAGATGATGCGCAAGGGCCGCTTCGACGAGATCTTCTTCGTCGACTTGCCCACCCTGCCGGAGCGCAGGGAGATCGGCGCCATCCACTTGAAGCGCCGCGGCCGCGATGCGTCGCAGTTCGACCTGGACCGGATCGCCGAAAAGTCGGACGGCTTCACGGGCGCCGAGATCGAGCAGGCCGTGGTCAGCGCGCTGTTCGACGAGTACGACCGCCACGGCTCGGCCGGCGTCCTCGCCACCGAGGGCGTGCTGCACTCCATCTCCGAGACGGTCCCGCTCTCGCGCACAATGAAGGAGAAGGTCGCCGCGCTGCGGACCTGGTGCCGCACGCGCGCGCGTCCCGCGTCGTCGGACTACCACCGCGAGGAGCAGGCCGGGTCGCGAAAGCTGGACCTCGACTCCGCCGGGGGGAAGGCGCCGTGAGCCACTTCACACAGGTGGAGACGAAGATCAACGATCTCGCCTGCCTGAAGCTCGCGCTCGCGGACTTGAACGTCGAGTTCGAAGAGGCCACCGAGGGCCAGCTGGTCAAGGTGCGCGGGTGGAAGGGGTCGACGCTCACCGCCGAGGCGAAGATCAAGGCGTCGAAGAGCTACGACATCGGCCTGCAGCTCACCGAGGAAGGCACCTACAAGCTGGTCGCCGACTGGTGGGGCATCGAGGAAGAGACGAACGAGACGCAGGAGAAGATCACCCAGCGCATCGTCCAGCGGTACGCGTACCACAAGGTGAAGAAGGAAGTGGCGGCGCAGGGCTTCACCATGGACGAGGAGCAGGTCCAGGCGGACGGCACGATCAAGCTCGGCGTCTCCAAGTGGTGAGGCCCTGATGGCGGAGAAGCAGAAGATGGAGATCACCATCCTTCCCAACGGGGAGGTGTCCATCAAGGTGTTGTGCGTCCCCGGGCCCTCGTGCGAGCAGGTCTCGGCGGCCCTCGAGGAGTCGCTGGGCAAGGTGAAGGCGCGGGAGCACACGGCGGAGTACTACCAGGAGCCCTTGGAAACGACCGAGATCACCCAGAAGAGCGGAACATGAACGCATCGCGAAAAAGCGCAGCGCGCGCTTAGGGGCGCGCGACTGTGGTTCGCCTGACGCATCTCTCCGGCAGTCTCCAGGGCACCTCGTCGATGTCGCCCAAGGCGGTGATCCGCATCGGGCGCGGAGCGGCCTGCGACGTCCGATTCGATCCGCAGGTCGACACGCGCGTCTCCGCCTACCACGCCGAGATCCGCTTCTCGAAAGGGCACTACGTCATCGTCGACGTGGGCTCCTCGAACGGCACGCTGCTCAACGGCAAGGCGGTGAGGCAGCACCGGCTGCGCTCCGGCGACAAGCTGCGGTTCGGCGCGCAGGGCGGGCCGGAGGTGCGATTCGACATCGACGACTCGATGTCGGCGGTGCGCGCCTACTCGAACGGCGGGATGGCGGCGCCGGCCGCGTTTGCTCCCTCGATGGCGGCGCCGGTTCCTCGCGCACAGCCGCCGATGCCGCCGCCGTCCATGGCCGCCCGGCCGGCGGGGCCGGACAAGAACGCGGCCACGCTCGCGCAGGAGGCGCAGCAGAAGATCGCCATGGCCCGCGCGATGAGCGGCGCGCAGTCGAGCGGCCAGACCATGTTCATCATGGCCGACACGCTCAAGCAGGTGGAGGCCACCACCGAGCGCAAGACCGGCAAGCACTGGAAGAAGATCGTCAGCTGGGTGCTCGTGGCCGCCTTCGTCGGCTTCGGAGCGATGGGCGCGGTGATCTGGCAGCAGAAGCAGCAGATCGAGAAGATCACCCACAAGAAAGAGAGCGCCGACAAGGAGATCCAGAAGATCCAGCTGCAGATGCAGCTGGAGACGGACGCGGAGCGCCTGCAGGGCCTCGAGGAGCGGCTGCAGATGCTCACCGGCAAGGCGCGGGCCGCGATCGGCGAGATGGAGCAGAAGGACAAGTCGCGCGCGGCGGAGATGGCCGCGGGAGGCGACGAGCTGGACCGGGAGATCCGCCGTATCCTGCGGAAGTTCGACGCCGAAACGTACACCGTGCCGCCCATCTTCAAGGAGCGGCTGAAGTTCCATGTCGAGCAGACGCTCCATCGCAGCAACACCAAGTCGGTCGTCTACAAGCGCAAGAAGCAGTACTGGCCCATCATCGTGAAGGAGTTCTCCGCGCTCGGCCTGCCCGAGGAGATGGGGTTCGTGGCCTGGACCGAGTCGCAGTTCGACCCCTACGCCGAGAGCGCCGCCCACGCGAAGGGCATGTGGCAGTTCATCGCCAGCTCGGCGCGGCAGTACGGCCTGCGCGTCGACGAGAAGGTCGACGAGCGCACCGACGTGGTGAAGTCGACGCGGGCCGCCGCCCGCTACCTTGCGGCGCTGCTCGGAAAGTTCGGCGGCGACTCGTTCATGCTCGCCATAGCGAGCTACAACAAGGGCGAGTACGGCATGATGCGCCTGCTCACCGAGCTCACGAAGCAACCCGGAGGCTGGCGCAAGGAGAAGCGCGACTTCTGGCACCTGTACCGGCTCAAGAAGCTGCCGGAGGAGACGATGGAATACGTCCCGCAGATCCTCGCGGCCGCCATCATCAGCAACAACCCGCAGAAGTACGGCCTGGAATAGCCAACCCGAAAGGACTCCCGCCGATGAAGACCGCCGCTGTTCGAGCATTGACCGCGCTCGCCCTCGCGGGGCTCTGCGGCTGCCACGCCCGCATCCCCGTCATCGGCACCGCGCCGGAGTACCGCTTCCGGCAGCAGTCGCAAGAGGGCGTGCTGGGCAAGAAGGTGGACGTGCAGCTCTCCGACGACGCCGAGTTCTACGCGGGCGGCATCCGCTACGAGGTGCCCGCCAACGGCGGGCTGATCGCCACCGCCAAGCCGGTGAACACGTCGGTGCCCATCACCATCAGCCTGTACACCGACGGGGGCGGCAACGAGCCCATCGCCAAGGGCGAGCCCGGCAAGAAGATGGAGGCGACCGACATCACGCCTGGCACGTACTTCGTGGTGGTGTCAGAGCCGTGGAAGGAGGCGGTGAAGACGCGCGTGGCGGTGACCACCGTGTTCAAGCCGCAGGATCCCGAGCTGGCCAACGGGCCGTACAAGACGCAGGCGGGAGCCCGCGACCTCTCGCCCACCGGCACCGTCTCGGACGTGGTGGACTACTCGAACATGAAGCGGACGCAGTTCTGGAAGGTGTCGATCGCCGCGGGCGGGCTGAACCTCAAGTTCAACCCGGGCAACGCGAACCTGACCGCCGAGCTGCTTCCGCCCTCGGGCGCGCCGGAGAAGATCGATCCCACCGTGGGTCTCAAGAAGGAGAAGCTGCCGGGCGGGGACTACTTCGTGAAGGTCTACGCGAACGAGCCGGGCGACGCGGGCAAGTACGACCTGTCCAGCACCTTCGTGCAGGGCGACATCTGCGAGAACGGCGGGCCCGCCTGCGAGATCGCGGGCGCCGAGGAGCTGAAGCTGCCGCAGGACTCGAAGACCTCCGACGTCGATTTCAACAAGGCCAAGGCGCACCATTTCTACAAGGCGAGCCTGAAGGAGAAGGGCCGGCTCACCATCGTCTTCAAGGTGCTGCAGCCTACGCGCGGGTCCAAGGTGCAGGCGCTGTTCAAGAAGAACCCGGACGACGA
>DASWGQ010000420.1:0-13841 GCA_036393595.1 Myxococcales bacterium
GGGATCGCACGTGTTCCGACAGCGATGGTTTCCGCGGCGCCGACGAGCCCGACGTGCAAGGACGGCGGGACACCAGCGCGCCAAATGTCAATGACAGTCACCCCTACGGAGTGTCCGTGGCAGGCGGCGTGGATGACACGACGCTCACCTGTCATTGAAACCTCACGCAGGCGGGACTTGAAATTCGTCCGCCGTGCGCGATCCGTTGAGAGATGATCAAGCCAACGACCAAAACCACGCGCGGGTTGCGCGATTGAACGTCCGTCCGCCTGGCGATCTCGCGTTCGAGGCTGTCTCGGCATCTCTTCGGCTGGCATGAGCGAGGCGGACTACACGCGGTTGACCTACGACTTCACCACCGGTTGGGCGAGGGTGCTGGCGCGCATCAATGCGGAGATGACGTTGACGCCCGCTGCCTTGCATCTCCGGCAGCTGTGACGATAGCCGGTCACGACGCCCGCTCGGCCCAACGCGCGCCGCAGGATGACCTCGACCTTAAATCCAATCTGGCCGAAGCGCTCGAAGATCGGGCCGACATCACCTCCGACGAGCAGCAGGGATCCGAGGCGATCTGAGCGCGCGCACGACGTTCGGCGGGATGAGGGAGTCAGGAGGTAGAGCGGCGTCCAACGCTGCTAAGGTTTGCGCCTGTCCGGGTCGGTGGGTTGCGCCCCGAGCCCGAGATACTTGCCCCCTTCTTCCGCGCGCCTCGTTCCCCACTGGATCGATTCGTCGCGGATCTCTTCCCGGTACCTTCGCGCCGCCTCCGCGCGGGCTTGCGCGGCGCGCTCGTCGATGCGCCCGAGCAGGCGGAGCAGCCCATCGAGGATGGTGAACGGGTGCGGAGGGCATCCTGGGACGTAGAGATCGACGGGCACCGCCGCATCGGCGCCGTTGTGCTGCTCCGCGTGATCGATGTACGGCCCACCCGAGATGGCGCAGGCCCCCACGGCGATCACGATCTTGGGCGGCGGGATCGCGTCGTACGTCTTTTTCAGCGCGAGCCGCATGTTCTCCGTCACCGGACCGGTGATGAGCAGCCCGTCGGCGTGCCGCGGCGAGGCCACGTACTGGATGCCGAAGCGGCCCAGGTCGAAGACGGGCGTACCGAGCACGCTCACATCGGCCTCGCAGCCGTTGCACCCGCCGGCGCTCACCACGCGCAGCTTGAGGGACCGGCCAAAGAGCCGCCGCAGTTCGCCGTCGAGCGCCGCGGCGCGCGGGTATTCCTGGGAACCGCGCAGCACAAGGCCGTCGCGTGTTCGCGCGGCGAGCCGGTGTTCGGTCGTGAAGGCGATGGCACCCTCAGGGCAAGCCTGCACGCACTCGGCGCAGAAGAGGCAGCGGCCGAGATCGAGGCGCAGGCCGCCGTCGGCGGAGATGGCTCCCGTGGGGCAGGCCTCGGCGCAGGCGCGGCAGCCGTCGGCGCAGCGCGACGGATCGAGCACCGGCAGCCCGCGGAAGCGGTCGGGCAGCACCGGCGGTTCGTCGGGGAACGCCGAAGTTCGATGTCCTTGCCGTGCCCGCGCAAGCAGTATCCTGAGCATTTGCGCAACCCCTATAGATCGTGACCGCAGTAGGAGAGGTTGAAGCTCTTGTTGCAGAGCGGGAAATCGGAGATCTGCTGATCGCGCAGCGCCATTTGCAAACCAGCCCAGTTGTGAAAAGAGGGATCGATGATTTTGTAATGTGCGAATCGACCCTGCGCGCCGGTGATGGCCACGTGGCAGATCTCGCCGCGCCAGCCCTCGACCAGCGAGACGCAGAAGAGGTCGGCCCGCGGCGGCCCGCAAGCCGCGCGCACGGGGCCCTTTGGCAGCTCGCGTAGCTGCTGGCGAAGGAAGGCCACCGAGCGCTGGATCTCCAGCCAGCGCACGTACGCGCGCGCGTACACGTCGCCCGAGCCTGCGGTCGAGATGGGGATGTGCACGAACCGGTACATGCCCGACGGGTGCGTCTTGCGCACGTCGCGCTCCAGCCCGGAGGCGCGCGCGGCCAGCCCGACCATTCCCAGCTCCCGCGCGACGTCGGCCGTCACGCGACCCGTCTCCTCGAAGCGCGCGCCCACCGAGGGCGTGGACCAGAGCAGCTCGACCGCGTTCTCCACGTCGCGGTAGGCGGACTCGAGGCGCTCAGCCGCGTGCGCGACGCGCGCCGGTTCCAGGTCGAAGCCCGCGCCGCCGGGCCGCACCATGCCGCGGCCGAAGCGGCTGCCGCAGAGGAGCGCGGTGAGATTCAAGAAGTCGCCTCGCAGCCGGCCGCAATAGGCGGCGGTCGGGAGGAAGCCGACGTCGCCGGCCAGCGCGCCGAGATCGCCGACGTGGTTCGCCAGCCGCTCCAGCTCGAGCGCCACCGCGCGCAGCGCCTGGCCTCGCGGCGTCGCGCGCGCGCCCGCGAGCGCCTCGAGGGACTGGCAGTACGCGGTCGCGTGCCCGACGGTGGTGTCGCCCGCGAGCGTCTCGGCGTAGTGGATGCTGCGCTTGTCCGGTGCGCCCACGAGCGCCCTCTCCACGCCGCGGTGCTGGTAGCCGAGCGAGATCTCGAGGTGGAAGACCTGCTCGCCGTGGCACTGGAAGCGGAAATGCCCCGGCTCGATGACGCCGGCATGCACGGGCCCGACCGCCACTTCGTGAACTTCTTCGCCCTCGACGCGGTAGAAGTCGGTCACTCCACATTGCGGGTGCACACCCTCCGGCCGGCCCCACGCGTCGCGCCCGCGCCAGGGGGCATGGAAGCGGACCGGCTTGAACCAGGGGTGGCCTTCGGGCTTGAGGCCCCACTGCTCGGCGATCTCGCGCTCGAAGAGGTGCACCTGGGCGCAGTCGGGGGTCATCGACGGGAACGCGTCGCCCGCGACCCTGGCGCGGGCCGCCTCGAGCGTACCGGCTGCGTCGTCGGCGAGGATCAGGATCAGATCGATTGCCTCTCCCGCGGGCGCGCCAAAGAACGCTGCGACGCGCGGGCCTTCGACGACCCGTGCTCGCAGCTCGTCGAGAGAGACCGGGGGGATTGCGTCACGCGGTACCGCGACTCCGTTGAAGAGGGTCATCGCCTCCCCTCCACGAAGGCGGCGGCGTTGGAAACCAGCGCGCCGACCGACGGTGGCACGTACACGCCGAGGAGCACGACGATGGCCATGAGGAGCGCGATGGGGGCGACGGTCCCCAACCGGTCGCGGAAACCCTCCGGCTCGTGCTCCGGCGGCTCGCCCTGCACGACCGCCAGCACGGCCCCGCCCATCCCGATGAAGACGATGGCGAGCATGAGCAGAAAGAGCGCGCCCACCACCGCGTGGCCTTGGGTCATCGCCGCGCGCACGATGGTGAACTCGCTGAGGAACGGCGCGAACGGGGGCGAGCCGGTGACGGCGAAGAAGCCGGCGAGGAAGAGCGCCCCCGAGAAGGGCAGCCTCCGCAGGGCGCCGCGCACGTCCTCGGTCGACTTGCTGCCGTAAGCGCGATGGATGTTGCCCGCCGAGAGGAACATCACGCCCTTGGTGACGGCGTTGTTGACGAGGTGGAGCAGCGAGCCGAACACGCCCAGCCCGCCGATGCCGATCCCGAGCACCAGAATGCCCATGTGCTCGACGCTGGAGTATGCGAGCATCCGCTTGTAGTCGCGCTGGCGCGCCATGAAGACGCCGGCCACCGCCATCGAGAAGAGGCCGATGCTGATCATCAACTGGCGCGCGAATTCCGCCTCTCCGCCGGCGGCGGCAATCTGGAAGAAGCGCAAGAGCGCGAGGAACGCGCAGCTGGTGAGCGCGCCGGCGAGGAGCGTCCCGACGATCCCGGGCGCCTCGCCGTAGGCGTCGGGCTTCCAGGTGTGCATCGGGGCGAGGCCCATCTTGGTGCCGTACCCGACGAAGAGCAGTACGAACGCAGCGTGCAGCCAGGGCCGCGACAGCCGCGGGGCCTCGCGCACCAGGTCGGCGAAGAAGAGCGAGCTGCCCAGGCCGGCCCTGAGCGCGGCGTAAGCGAGGAAGAAGGTCCCCAAGAGCGCCAGCGCGACCCCCACCGAGCCGATCAAGAGGTATTTCCAGGTCGCCTCGATCGAGCGGGCATGGTGGTTGAAGTGCAAGAGCGGCGCGCACGCGAGCGTGGTCGCCTCGATCGCGACCCACATCAGCCCGAGGTGCTGCGATTCGACGATGAGCGAGGTCATCGCGAGGAAGACGAGCAGACAGGGAACGAAGACCCGGTTCGAGCGCTCGGTGCGCAGGGCGAGATAGCTGGGCGCGTAGAGAGAGCAGGCGAAGAACAGCACGCTGACCACCGCCAAGACCAGCCGGCCCAGGTCGTCCAGCTTCAGCCATCCGCCGATGGCGGCGACGTCGGGGCGCCCCAGCGCAAGGATCGTGAGCGCGAGGTGGACGGTCCCGCACGCCGGCAAGAGCCACGGCCGCCACTTCTGCGAGGGCATGGCGGCCGCGGCGGCGGCAAACGCGAGCGGGACGAGGACGAGCGCGAGCGCCATGTCACTCCTTGAGCGAGCTGAGCCGGGTGGTGTCGATGGAGGAGAACTCGCGGCTGATGTGCTCGATGATGATGCCCATGACGAAGATGGCGACGACGAGATCGAGCAGGACGCCGATCTCGACGAAGAGCGGCATCGCCTCGACCAGCGTCAGGCCCATGACGAAGACGCCGTTCTCCAGCGCGAGGTAGCCGACCACCTGCGTGATCGCCTTGCGGCGCGTGGCGAGCAACAGGAAGCCGGTGAACGCCGTCGCCAGCGAGGCGGGGACGAGCAACGATCCGGCGTGCTCGGGCGCGAGCGGCAGGGTGCGCGCGAAGACCAGCGAGAGCCCCGTGCCCAGCCCGCCGAGAAGGAGCGAGGGGACGAAGCCGATCACCGGCTCGATCTCGCGATGGATGGCGGCGTCGCGCAGCGCGCGCGTGAGCATCGCAGGGATGACGATCGTCTTGAGCGCGATGGTGGCGAGCGCGATCAAGGCGGCCTGCAGGGTGATCCCGCCGTGCACCGAGAGCACCAGCAGCGCCAAGAGCGCTCCCTGCGAGGCGGAGCCGCTGATCAGCGCGCGGAGCCTGCTCGTGCCGAGCAGGAAGAAGTTCACCAAGAGCAGTACGACGAGGAGCGGGTCGACGGCGACTTGCATGGTCACCTCGCGAGCAGGACGATCCCGAATGCGGAGAGCATGCACGCTGCGACGAGCAGGCTGGGAACGTGCATGAGCCGCAGCCTCGCCATCACCGACTCCACCACGCCGATGCCGACCGCCACCGCGAAGAGGCCGGTGAGGAGCGCCCCCCACGCGATCCATGGATTTGCGCCGAGGTGGCGGAGCGCGATCCCGACGATCAGCGCGGCGAGGACGAAGAGCTTGAGCGACGCGCCGTACAGCACCGCGCCGAGCGCCGGGCCGCCGTGATCGAGCACCATCACCTCGTGGATCATGGTCAGCTCGAGGTGCGTGTTCGGGTCGTCGAAGGGGACGCGGCTGTTCTCGGCAAGCAGGACGATGAACAGCGCCGCCACCACCAGCACCAGCGAGGCGGCGGCGCGCGGCGGCCAGTTCCCGCCCGCCAGCATGGCCCCCAGCGACAGCGAGCGCGAGAGGCGCCCGAGCACCAGCAGTCCGAAGAAGAGCGCCGGCTCGGCCAGGCTGGAGAAGGTCGCCTCGCGCGCGCCGCCCATGCCCTCGAAGGCGGAGCCGGTGTCGAGCGCAGCCGCCACGGCGAAGAAGCGGCCCAGAGCGAAGAGGTAGGCGAAGAGGATGGCGTCGCCCTCGAACGAGAGCGGCGCGTGTCCTGCGACGGGCACCAGCAGCGCGGCCAGCGCCGCGGTCGCCACGCCCGCCACAGGGCCGGCCTTGAAGACCCAGGAGGTGGAGGTGCTGAAGACCGAGCCTTTCCGCCACAGCTTGATGAGGTCGTAGTAGGGCTGCAGGCAGGGCGGCCCCACGCGGCCGGCGAAGGCGGCCTTGGTCTTGTTGATCACGCCGAGGAGCAGCGGCGGGAGCAGGAGGAAGACCGAGAGGTGCGCGAGGTCCAGGAGAAGGGTGCGCAGCGTCATTTCCACACCAGGAGCAGGACCAGCGTGAGGAGGATGTAGCCGAGATAGGCCTGCACGCTCCCGCGCTGGATGAAGCGCAAGGCCTCGAAGGCGCGGCCGGCGGCGCGGAGGGATGGAAGCACCAGCCGATCCAGGACCGCGTCAGGCACTTCGCCGTGGTACGCCGCACGCGCCGGGAAAGGCCCGGCCAGCCGGGGCGCCTGCTCGCGCGGGCGCAGAGCGAAGGCGAAGAGCCCGACCAGCATCTGCGCGAACGACGAGGAGCTGTACTGCATCCGCGCGCTGGGCGCGGCGTAGCCGCAATCCCAGGTGGGCGCGGTGCTCGAGCCGCGGGCGCGCGAGGCCAGCGCGGCCGCGGTCAGGGCGAGCGCCGCGAGAAGCAGGACGGCGGCGAGCGTGATCTTGTCCAGCGGCACCGCGGAGGCGAGCGGTGTACGCACGCCCCAAGAGGCCGCGGCGGAGTCGAGCGCGGGCGCGACCATGGCCGGTGCCAGCCCGATGCACGCGCACAACGCCGCCAGCGCGATCATGGGTCCCAGCATCGTCCGCGGCGCCTCGTGCGCGCGGAGCGCATCCTGCGAGCGCGGCTCGCCGAGGAAGACCGCGCCGAACGCCTTGACGAAGCAGGCGAGCGCCAGCGCGCCTACCAGCGCCAGCGCCGGCGCGGCGAACGCGGTCGCGATCCACCATCTCCCCTCGCGCGCTGCCACCGCCTGGAACAACCCCAGGTAGACGAACAGCTCGCTGACGAAGCCGTTGAGCGGCGGCAGCCCGCAGATGGCGACGGCGCCGACGAGGAAGAGCAGCGCCGTCGCCGGCATGCGCTTGAGGAGACCGCCCAGCCGGTCCAGCTCGCGCGTGCCGGTGCCGTGGATCACCGACCCTGCGCCGAGGAACAGCAACGCCTTGAACAGCCCGTGGTTCCACACGTGCAGGAGCGCGCCCGCGAGCCCGAGCAGCACCAGCTCGGGGTGGCCGACCGCGCGCCCGAGGAGCGCCAGCCCCAGCCCCATGCAGATGATTCCGATGTTCTCCACGCTGTGATACGCGAGCAGCCGCTTGAGATCGTGCTGGCCGATGGCGAACGCGACGCCCAGCACTGCCGAAACGGCACCCAGCGAGAGGAGCGTTCCGCCCCACCACAAAGGTGGGTGCGCGAATCCTGCCGCGGTTCGCGCAAGGCCGTAGATACCCATCTTGATCAGCACGCCGGACATGAGCGCCGAGACGTGGGTCGGCGCGGAGCCGTGCGCGCCGGGGAGCCAGACGTGCAGCGGCATCAGTCCGGCCTTGATCCCGAATCCGGCGAGCGCGAGCAGGAAGATGGCGGTGCCCACCGGTCCGGCGGCGTCGACGCCGCGCGTGTCGAAGTCGAAGCGGCCCGTCGCGCCGTAGAGCAGGGCGAAGAGGGCGAACAGGCAGAGCGTGCCGAGGCGCGTGGCGACGAGGTAGAGGTAGCCGACCTCGCGTACGGCGGGCTTCTCGTCCTCGGTGGTGATGGTGAGAAAGGCGGCGAGCGCCATCACTTCCCAGCCGGCGAGGAAGAGCACCGCGTTGCGGGCGACGACGAGCAGGCCCATGGCGGCAGTCAGGAGCCCATAGAAGAGGCGCAGCTTGCGGCCGTTCTGCGGATGCTCGGCCTGTCGCCAGTAGCCGAGCCCATAGACGGCGCCGAGCGCGGAGATGAAGAAGATCTGCGCGAGGAACATCGCCGAGAGGCCGTCGACGCGCACTTCCAGCGCGCCCCCCGGCACCGCCCATGGCAGCGAGATTCCCCGCGGCGAGGGCGACGCGAACGCCAGCACGGCGGCGGTCACGCCTGCAGCGTCGGCCGTCGCGATCAGCGCGCACGCGAGGCGCTCGCCGGCACGGCCCTCGCGCGGCAGGAACAGGCCCGGCATGCCACTCAGCGCGGCCAGCGCGCACGCAGCGAGGGCGAGCGCCTCGCTCATCGGCCGGCCCACTCGCGTAGCGATGTCCAGGTCAGCGCCGCCACCACCACGAGGAGGATGTAGAAGAGATAGGCGTGCAGCACTCCCTGTTGCAGCCAGCGCAGGCCCGCGAAGCGGTCCGCCCAGCGGGTGAAGAACGGCTCGTACCAGCGGAGCGTGAGCGGGTCGGCATCCTCGGTCCGGAAGGCGGCGGGCGCGGGAAAAACCCCGCGCGGGCGGTGCTCGGTGGCGCGCGGCCCGAGCCGCCGCGGCAGCAGTTCCCCCGTCGCGATCTGCGCGAAGGAGCTGGCCGTGTACTGCATCCGCGCGGTGGGCGCGGCGTAGCCGCAGTCCCAGGTGAGCGGCGCCGCGGCGGGCCGGCGCACGCGCGCAGCCAGCGCCGCACCGAGCGCGGCGAGGGCGAGGGCGATCGCTGCAGAAACCGCGCCCAGCGTCGCGAGCGAAGGGGCGAGCGCTTCGACACCGGCGCCAACCTGCGCACCGAAGAGCTGCCCGGCGAACGCCGCCACCGGCCGCAGCGCGATCGAAGGCCGCAGCGAAAGAGCGGCGCAGCCGGCGCCGAGCAGAAGCATGGGCACGAGGATCCCCGCGGACGATTCATGCGCGCGGGCAGCGGCCTCGGTACGCGCGTTGCCGAGCAGCGCGATCCCCACCAGCCGCACGAAGCAGAGCGCGGCCAGCGCACCGACGAACGCCAGCGCGCCGACGGCCAGGAGCGCGGCGATCCCGGGCGCTCCACCGCGCGCCAGCGCGCCGGCGAACAGCCCGCGCAAGAGCAGCCACTCGCCGACGAACCCGTTGAGCGGCGGCAGTCCCGCGATGGCGACCGCGCCCAACACCAGCAGCAAGCCGGTCACCGGCATGCGCTTCGCCAGCCCGCCCAGCGCCTCGAGGTCACGGGTGCCCGCGCCGTGGAGCACGCTGCCGGAGCAGAGGAACAGCAGCCCCTTCATCAGAACGTGGCTCCAGAGGTGAAACCCCGCCGCCAGCGCCCCGAGGGCGGCCACGGCCGGCGCGCCCAACGCGGTCCCCCAGAAGGCGATGCCCAGCCCGATGACGATGAGCCCCATGTTCTCGATGCTCGAGTACGCCAGCGCGCGCTTGAGATCGCGCTGCGCGAGCGCCTGCGAGATGCCGAAAGCGGCCCCGGCGAATCCGATGAGGATGAGCGCCGGACCCCACCAGGGCGCGGGCGGCAGGAAGGTGAGCACGCGCAGGAGGCCGTAGAGGCCGATCTTGATCGACGCGCCCGACATCATCGCCGAGATGTGCGAGGGCGCGGCGGCGTGGGCCTCGGGCAGCCAGACGTGCAGCGGGACGAACCCGGCCTTGACGCCACAAGCGACCACCGCCAGCGCGGCCAGGCCCGCCGCTAGCCAGGGGCCCGGCCGAGCCATGCGGTGGAACGAGGAGAAATCGGTTCCGCCCGCCTGGCGGATGAGGAGGACGAGGAGGGCGGTGAAGGCCGCGGCGCCGAGCTGGCTCGCGACGAGATAGATCCAGCCGGCGCGGCGGACGCCGGCCTCCTCGTGCTCGAAAGTGACGAGGAGAAACGAGGTGAGGCCGATCGCCTCCCAGCCGAGGAGCAGCACGATCGCATCACGGGCCAGCACGACCAGCGCCATGCTGGCGACGAGCAGGTTGAAGAAGAGCGCGGGCGGCCCCAGCGGGCGCCGCTTTCCGCCGAGGAGATATGCGCGGCCGTACACCGCGGCGACAGCCGCCAGCGCGAAGAGCGGCACGAGGAAGAACGCGCTCAGCCGATCGAGGCCGACTACAAGATCGCCGTAGGGAGGGGTCCACGGCCAGCGCGCCTGCAGCTCGCCGCTCGAGAGCGCCGCGACCGAAGGCCAAAGCCCCAGCGCGCAGCCCGCCACCGCGCCGGCCGCGCCCACGCCCGTGGCCCAGCGTGGCCAGCGCGACAGCGCCGCGGCGAGAAGGCCGGTGGCAACCAGCACCGCCAGCGAAGCAAGCAAGGGCGCGGCGCTCATCGCCCGGCCTTCGTCGCGGCGTCGTCGACGCGGCGCGCGTGCGCGAGGATCTCGCTGGCCGGCGCGCGGCGCAGGACGGAGCTCTTGAATTCCGGGTCGTGCAACGCCGCCGCGAGCCGCGCCAGCATCGTCAGGTGCGCATTGACCGTCGGCGTCGCGAGCAGAAACAGAGTGTGGACCGGCTTCCCGTCGCGCGCGCCGAAGTCGATCGGCTGCAAAAGCGTGCAGAGCGCGATGGCCGGCTGCACGCCGTGCTGGACGATAGGCGCGCGCACGTGGGGTATGGCGATGCCGTCGCCGACGGCGGTGGATCCGGCGGCCTCGCGCGCGAGCATCACTTCGACCAGCATCTCGGGGTCCGCGCCGGGGCCCAGCGGAAGGAGCGAAACCGCCGCGCGGATGGCCGCCGCGCGATCGGTCGCGGCAAGTCCCTCGTGCACCCCGCCCAGGGAGAGCGCGTCGGCGAGACTCGGCGCCTGCGCGGCTCCCTCTGCGCGCAGCTCGTGAGAGGCGCGCAGGCCGCGCGCCGTCGCCCACTCGAGCAGCTCAGCCTGGTTGAAGCGGATGCGCCCCTGCTCGCGGGAGAAAGGGATCTCGCCCTCGTCGATCCAGGCATGGATCCGCCGCTCGGGCACTTCGAGGAACCTGGCTGCCTCCTTCACCGTGAGTTGCATGGCCGCCTTTCCGAAGTCAGCTGCGTAGTCCCAGCACCGCGCTCACCGATCGCGCCAGCGCGTCGGGCAACAGCGGCTGGCGCAGCACGCCCACGCCGCGAGCCCGCCACCCCGGGGATTCCTCCGCATTCCGGTGCCGCACGGCCAGCACGGGGATGCCGGGCCGGATCCGATCGATGGCGGCGAGCAACTCGACGATCCAGGCGGTCGGCGCCTCCGCGGAGACGACCGCCGCTTCGATCGGCGAGGCGCGCAAGGCGGACGCGGCTGCCGCCGTCGAGGGCGCGGTGACCAGCTCGAACGACGCCAGCTCGCGCCGGACCTCGTCGAGGTCGGCCGCCGGCCCCAGCACGAGCAGCAACGGTGACCGGCGCGGCGTTCCCTTTGCCATGCGCTCGCGCAAAGCAGAAAACGGGCCAACACGGCCCTCAGAGGGTGCAAAGGCCTCAGGCACGTCGGCGTGCCGGCAATTCCGGCAAAGCACGTGCCGTTTCGGCACCATATCCGAGCAGCTTGGTGTAGAGCGTGCGCAAGCCGAGGCCCAGCACGCGCGCAGCCTCCGCCCGGGTCGGACGGCGCCGCAGCGTCGCGAGGATCAGCTCCCGCTCCGCATCGGCGATGGTGCTGCCGACGGCCAGCAGCACCGCGTCGCCCTGGGGCACAGTGCGCGTCTCCGTGCCATGCCTGGCCGCCGCCAGCTCTGCGAACGCCTCGGGGCCGATGGTCTCGCGGCCGGCGAGGATGGCGGCGCTCTCGATCGCGTTCTTCAGCTCGCGCACGTTGCCCGGCCAGGGGTATTCCATGATCAGCTTGAGCGCCTGCGGCGAAATGCCGTGGATCTTGCCGCCGTGGCGCCGGTTGAAGTCGGCGATGAACGCCTCGATCAGCGCAGGGATGTCCTCCTTGCGCTCCCGCAGCGGCGGCAGCGCGATGGTCACGACCTTGAGCCGGTAGTAGAGGTCCTCGCGGAGCTTCCCGGCGCTGAGCGCGTCCGGGAGATCGCGGTTGGTCGCGGCGATCACGCTGAGATCGACCTTGACCTTGGCCGTCCCGCCGACGCGGCGGAACTCGTTGCGCTCGAGCACGCGCAAGAGCTTCGCCTGGGTCCCGGGATCCATCTCGGCGATCTCGTCGAGGAACAGCGTGCCGCCGTCAGCCAGCTCGAACAGCCCTTTCTTGCGCTCGTTGGCGCCGGTGAAGGCGCCCTTCTCGTGCCCGAACAGCTCGTTCTCGAGGATCTCCTTGCCGAGGGTGGCGCAGTTGAGCGGCACGAACAGGTGCTGGCGCCGGGGGCCTTTGGCGTGCAGCGCCCGGGCGATGATCTCCTTGCCGGTCCCCGATTCGCCGAGGATGAGAACGTTGGTCTTGTAGCGCGAGATCTTCTCGACGCTCTCGAGTACGCGCCGGATGGCGGGCGAGCTGCCGACGATGCCCATGAAGCCCGGCTGCAGCGAAGGCGCGGCGCCTGCGGCGGCCGCCGCACGATCGAGCAGCGCGCGGGCCCGGGAGAGGAGGAGATCGCGATCGACGGGCAACGGCAGGTAGTCGGCCGCGCCGTGCTGCATGGCGTCCACCACGTCCTGAACTGCGGACGAGGATCCGAGCACGATGACGGGGATCTCCGGATCGAGTTGGGCCGCGCGCGCCACGATGGTTCCGAGCGCGAGCGGGCCCATCGCCTGGGCGACGAACGCGGCGGCGACGGGCCCTCGTTCGAGCGTGGAGAGTGCTGCTGCCTCGGTCGTGGTCCTGTCGATTCGGAATCCCACGGAGGCGAGCACGGACGAGACGACCTCGACCCGCGCAGCGCGCGGCGCGACGACGACGCACCTGCGGCCCCCACCCCATGTGCGGTTGCGCAGCACGATTCGACATCTATGCCGATCCTGCATGCCAGGCAATAGTGCCCTGCCATTTCGGCACCCGTCAGGCTTGCGCCCACCGGACCGCGTCTAGTAGAGCCAGTTCATGGAGTGCATCCTGGTCGGCGTAGATATCGTGGGGATCGCGCGAAGCAGTCCGCTACGCAGCCGATCTGGCGAAGTCGACCGGCAGCCGGCTCATTCTCGCGATGGCGGTGTACTTCCACAAAGCGCTCGGCGCGCCTGAGCTGGAAGCGCAGGTCGCGGCCTGGGAGGAGGAAGAGAACGAGCGCAGCGCCAAGGTGCTCGGCAAGATGGCCGGCGTATTGCGGCGCCGCGGAGCGGCTGTCGAGACGCTGGTTCTTTCCGGGCCGCCCGCAGAGGCGCTGTGCGAAGAGGCGCGGGCCGCCGAGGTGGACTTGGTGGTGGTCGGTCACCGAGGGCGCGGGGGATTGCGACGCGTGCTGCCCGGGAGTGTGGCGGTTCGGTTGGTGGAGGTCTGTCCCAAGCCGGTGATCAGCAGCGCCAGAGTCTTCCGCGATCTCTCGACCATGGCTCCTCCTCGTCTCGGAGGTTGGCTCACGCCGCCTGGAACGCCCTGTTTTCGGCCTTCCGTCCGAAGCGATGATCCGTTGGTAGGCCGGCCCGCGAAACGTCACGGGCCGGCTACCGGCGTCACTGCACGACGAATGGGTCGACCGACGCAGTGAACGTGACACGCAGACGCGAGCCAGCGAGTCCGCCCGCCGCGTCCACCTCGTTGAAGCGCTCCACGAACACGCGCTGGTTGGCGTTCGGCGGATTCTGTGTAGCCGCGATCGTGAAGGCGCCGGTGTCCGGCGCGCTCACGGCGTTCAGGTCGCGCGTCCAGACCGTCGCCTGCTTCGCCTGCGTCGGTGTGGTCCAGCTCACCGCCAGTGGCTGGTTCGCCGGCATCGTCGAGTTGACCGTCGGAGCGTTGATGGTATGCATGCCCGGTCCGCCCACCACCACGCCTTGCACGTTGCCGCTCGGGTGCGTGACCGAAAGCTCGAAATCACCCGAGGGGAACTGCGCCACCGAGTTCGTGTAGCGCCCGCTCGCAGGCGTTGCTTCGACGAGCGGCAGGCCGCCGTTGGACAGCGACGGGTTCAGCACGACGACGGTGGCACCTGACACGTTGTTGCCCGCCCCGTCCTTCACGGTGACCGTGAAACTCGTTAGCGGGTTGCCGCTGCTGATCGAGCCGTCGATGTCGCCCGTCACCTTCAGCGTCGAGCTACCCGTGCCAGGGTTGTTGTGACTCGTGGCGGGACTGTTCCCGCCGCAAGCGATCGCGACTGCGCT
>DASWGQ010000421.1:0-1627 GCA_036393595.1 Myxococcales bacterium
CCGGACGCCCTGGTCTCCGACGAGATGAAGGAGACGATGGACCTCTGCGTCGGCTGCAAGGCCTGCCGCCGTGAGTGTCCCACCGGCGTGGACATGGCGCGGATGAAGATCGAGTTCCTCCACCACTGGAACGCGCGGCACGGCGTCCCCAGGGCGGAGAGGCTCACCGCCTATCTGCCTCGCTATGCACCGGTCGCGAGCCGGCTGGCTCCCCTGATCAACCTGCGCAACAGGGTGCGCGCGCTCGCCGTCCTCGGCGAGAAGCTCACCGGCCTGAGCGCGAAACGCAAGCTGCCCGCCTGGCGCAGCGACTTCTACCGGCCCGCGCCCGTGAAGAAGGCCGGGAAGGAAGTCCTCCTCTTCGTCGATTGCTTCTCGCGGTACTTCGAGCCGGAGAACGCTCGCGCGGCGCGAACGGTGCTCGAGGTGGGCGGGTACACCGTCCTCGAGGAAACCTCGTCGCGCCCGCTCTGCTGCGGGCGCACCTTCCTCAGCGCCGGCCTGGTGGACCAGGCGCGGGAGGAGATGTCGCGCCTCCTCGACGCCCTGGCGGGCAGAGACGCGCCGATCGTCGGAATCGAGCCTTCCTGCCTGCTGACGCTCCGCGATGAGCTCGGCGCGGTGGTGAAGGGCCCTCGGGCGAAGTCGGTGGCGGAGCGATCGCTCCTGTTCGAGGAATTCCTCGCGGGCGAGGCGCGCCGGGGCGAGCTCCGGCTGCCGCTCCGCAAGGACGGAAAGCAGCAGGCCTATCTCCACGGGCACTGCCACCAGAAGGCGATGGGGACCATGCCGGACGTGGTCGCCGCGCTGCAACTCTTGCCCGGCCTCTCGGTCCAGGTGATCGAATCGAGCTGCTGCGGCATGGCAGGCGCATTCGGTTACGAGAAGGACCACTACGACGTCTCGATGCGCATGGCCGAGCGCAGCCTCCTGCCCGCCGTCCGCGGCGCTCCGGCCGACGCGTGGATTGTCGCCGACGGCACCAGCTGCCGGCACCAGATCGAGGACGGCGCCGGGCGGCGCGCGGTGCACGTGGCGCGCGTCCTCGAATCGTCGCTGGAGAGAGGGCCTGAAAACCGACGTTTGCCTTGACGCCCCCGCCTGCAGCGGCGCAGGGCGGAGGTCAGGTGGGCGCGCTCCCTGCCAGCCGGGAATGGCCGCCCCTGCCACCATCACGTAAGGACGCGCGAGCTGCGGAGAAGGCCGGAACTCCGCCCGATACAGCTCGATTGCCTGCATGAGCTGCGCGGGCGCGAAGTGGGAAGCGAAAGCGTACGGGAGGCCGAGCGCGGCCGCCAGGCGGGCGCCGTAGTGGCTGGACCCGAGGATCCCCCTGGGTGCGCGGGTCTGCCGCATTTGCCCCCGACGGGGGCGCCACTTATCGTCCGCAGCTCGACTCGGGGGTAAGCAGGTGCCGTGTCCTTTCCTGATCGCGCTCGCGCTCGTCGCCGCGCCGGCGGCGGGAGCGCGCGCCGACGATCCCGGTGAGGACCAGTTCGCGCTCACCATCAGCGGCGGCGTGAGCCTCGGCTCGTACGAGGCGGGGCTGAACTGGGCGGTGGTGCGGTTCCTGCGCCTGCGCGAGCGCGAATTCAACGATCCCCGCGCGCTCCTGCCCTCGCGCCGC
>DASWGQ010000422.1:0-1504 GCA_036393595.1 Myxococcales bacterium
TCGCGCTCGTGGGTGAACCGGCGCCACAGCTTGAGCGCGAAGCGGAACCTTTCGTTCTCCTTCACCCGCTCCGCCCACTTGCGCGCCGCCTCGGGCGCGGCGGGCCGGTAGAAGGTCGAGTTGACCTCCACCGTATCGAAGTACCCGGCGAGATAACGCAGCGGATCGAACTTCTTCGGCTTCGGTTTCGGGTACACGGTCCCCGCCCAGTCGGGATAGTCCCATCCGGCGGGCCCGAAGCGGATCAGGCCTGTTGCTCCGCCAGCGCGTAGAGGTAGTGCACGTGCGAGAGCGTCGCGCCGTCGATGCCCTGCACCTTGGGGTTGCTCGACTCGATCACGTAGTACTCGTCGGGCGCGTGCGCGCCGGAGCCGTGGCCGAGCCCGAAGTGCCCGGCAGCCAGCTCGAGCGGCGGCTCGGTGAACAGGTACCCGGGCCACGAGCCGCCCAGGCGCGGCCACAGGATGGGATCGATGCCGACGCCGCGATAAGTGGCCTGTTCGGCGCGGATCATCGCCGAGTCGGCGCGGGTGGTGTTGGGCGGATACGCGCCGCCCACCTTGATCTCGATGTCTCCGAATCCGCGCTTGGCCAGGTGCGCCTTCAGCTTCTGCAGCGTGTCCTCGACGGTCATGTCGGGGACCAGCCTGAGGTCGAGCTTGGCGACCGCGCGATGGGGCAGGACGGTCTTGCCGCCCGGCCCCGTGTAGCCGCCCACCAGGCCCTCGATGTTCACCGTGGGCCGGCCGGCCATCCGCTGCAGCGCCTCGCGGTACGGGACGTCGCGGACCCAGCGCTGGATGCTGAGCTGCTTCTTCTCTCGCGCCTCGTCCCGCCGGCGCGCGGCGATCTCGATCAACCGCTCCTCCTCCGGGGAGAGCGGGCGCACCTTCTCGAAGTACCCGTCGACGGCGGGATCGACGCCGTCCGGCGACACCATGGTGGCGAGCGCCTGCACCAGGTGGAACGCGGGGCTGTCGACCGCGGCGCGCAGCGAAGAGTGGATGTCGTGGGAGGGTCCGCGCCCCCACTTCTCGCCGCTCGCGATCATCTCCAGCTCGATCACGCCCTTGGCGCCCAGGTTGATGGTCACGTTCCCGTCCGGATCCTGGGCGGCGAACGGCATGTAGATGCCGACCGTCTTCGACAGCGCCGCGGCGATCTCCGGCTTGCGCACCACCTGCGCGAAGTGCACCGAGCCGATCTCCTCCTCGCCCTCCCCGACCAATATTAGATTCACCGGCGCCTTCCGCCCCGCTCCGCGCAGCGCGTGGAGCGCGGCCAGGAAGGTCGCCTCGGGCCCCTTCTGGTTCACGGCGCCGCGGCCGACCACCACCTTCCCGAACCCCGGCTTGTCGACCAGCCGCGCCTCCCAAGGCGGCGAGGACCATTCGCGCGGATCGACCTGCTTCACGTCGTACATGAAGTAGAGGCCCACGGTCTTCGGCGCTCCCGCGTCGAGCGTGGCGAACACGCCGGGGAAGCCGTCGGTCGGCACGCGCTC
>DASWGQ010000423.1:0-2936 GCA_036393595.1 Myxococcales bacterium
CATCCCGGAAGGGCTGATCGAGAGCGAGCTGTTCGGCCACGTCAAGGGCGCCTTCACCGGCGCGCAGTCCGACAAGGCGGGCCTCTTCCAGACCGCCGAGGGCGGCACCCTGTTCCTCGACGAGATCGCCGAGCTGCCCACCCCCCTTCAAGTCAAGCTCCTGCGCGCCATCCAGGACCGCCGGATCCGCCAGGTCGGCGGCACCGAGGACGTCGAGGCCGACGTGCGCATCGTGGCCGCCACCAACCGCGACCTTCCCGCCGAGGTGCGCGCCGGCCGGTTCCGCGAGGACCTCTACTACCGGCTCAACGTGGTGCAGATCCGGGTGCCTCCGCTGCGCGACCGCCGCGAGGACATCCTGCTCTTGGCCGACCACTTCCTGCGCCGCTTCGGCGCCGAGCACCGTCGTCCGGAGCTGCGGCTCTCGCGGGAGGCGCGGCGCCGGCTGGACGAATACGGCTTTCCCGGCAACGTGCGCGAGCTGGAGAACCTCATCGAGCGCGCGGTTGCGCTCTCCGACGGCGACGAGGTGACGCTGGACGCGCTCCCCGCGCCGCTGCGCGGCGCGCCCTCGCTGGCTCCCGACGGACCCTTGCCGCCGGGCTTCTCGCTCGAGGCGCACCTCGCCGGCATCGAGCGCGAGCTGATCGACCGCGCCCTGGCCGAGGCGCGCGGCGTCAAGAAGGACGCGGCGGCGAAGCTGGGCCTCACCTTCCGCCAGTTCCGGCACCGCTTGAAGAAGCTCTCCGGCGAGGAGAACGGGAACGACCCGGAGGGCGAGGAATTCGAGCCTACTTGAGGTCGCGCCGGGAGAAGATCGACACCGCGACCAGGAGCAACGCGGTTGCATAGGCGGCGCCGTACAGGGCCGCCGCCGGGGCGAGCCCGTGCGGGATGGGCAGCTCGTTCGAGGCGAGCGACTTCACGTTGAGCAGCTCGAGGTCGGGCAGCAGCCGGTACGCGGCGCCGGTCAGCGCCTTCGCCAGCCCGCTGTGGCTGCGCTGCTGGAACGCCTTCAGGTCGGTCAAGAGATGTCCGATGAGGAACAGCGAGAGCGAGAACGCGCTCGCCAGGATCGGCTTGGTGAAGCTGCCGAAGAGGAGCGCGGCGGCGGCCATCAGCGAGAGCTCCAGCAGGATCAGCAGGGCGGCGATCACCGCCGAGGAGCTGACCCCGTAGCCGGCCAGGCGCAGGACGCCGGCCAGGACGCCCAGCATCAGGACCACGCTCACGGCGAGCATCGCGCACAGGCCGAGGAAGCGGCCGAGCAGGAACGCGCCGCGGGTCACCGGTCGGGCCAGGGTGGGATAGACGGTTCGCCGCTCGATCTCGCCCGCCACCAGGCCGACGCCGATCAGCACCGCCACCAGCACCCCCGACAGCTCGATGGCCGCGAGGCCGATGTCGAGGATGACGCGGTCCCACTGGCCGATGGTGAGCTGGGCCACGAACATCGACCCGGCGATGAGGAGCACCGCGAAGAGCAGCAGGTTGTGGAGCAGCTTGCTCCGCACCAGCTCGCGCACCGTGTTCCCGGCGATCAGCCAAGGGATCCGCAGAAAACCGATCATTGCAGCTCCAGGGAGGCGAGGGTCCCCCGTCGGCCGCGGATGCGCAGGCGCGCTTTCGCGGTCGACCGGGCCTGGCCGCCCTCGTCGAGCAGGTAGTGGCCGCCGTGTGGCTCTCGCGGTAATCCGGGCAGCTCGCCCGCCCTGACCAGCGCGGCGACCGAGGGAGCGTGCTGGCCCGTGCGGGCCGCGTAGCGCACCGCCGCGGTCTCGATCTCGCGCAGGTCGCGCTCCATCCGCAAGTCGAGCAGGCGCTCCTCCCATTCGCGTTGCGCCGATTCCTCGGTGGCCTGGTCGGCCATCGCCGCGGCGAGCTGCTCGGCCAGGGCCAGATCGCCGCCCTCGCTCAAGGTGCGCGTCGCGAGCAGGCCGACGTACGCCGGCGCACCCGGGAGCCGGGCGGCGGTAGCGAAGCTCCGGCCCGCCTCCTCGAAGCGGGCGAGGTAGTAGGACTGGAGGAAGCCGAGGGCGAAGGAGATGTGCCAATCGTCACCGCGCTCGCGCACGCCCTTCGCCAGCAGGGCCTCCGTCTGGAGCACGTTGGTCACCTTGCCGTCGAGCGTCTGCCGCGGCATCGCGTTTCCGGCGAAGCGGTACGCGCCGGCGAACTGCGGGTCGAGATCGGTCGCGTAGGTGAGCAGCCGGTTCAACGCGCGGTCGTCGCGCGCGCCCTCCTGGGCCGTGATCATCTTGGTGCCGCGCCCGCCGTGGACCTGGATGGCTTGCAGGAACATCAGGTCGGACACGGCCGACCGCAGCCCGAAGGAGAACGGCCGCACCACCTCGGCGGGGAAGGCGGGGATGTCGAAGCCGGCCTCGACCGCGGCGGGCGCGAGGCGCTCGGCGCGCGCGCGGAACAGCGCGCAGCAAGCGGCGAGGGCGGCCAGCGCCACGAAGGGCGCGAGGGATCGGACCCGGGCGGATGCTGCGTTCAACCTTGCGTCACCAACCGTCGCCATGGGCTCGTTCCGAAAAGGGTGGAGGGGCGGCTCGAGGCCGCCCCTCCGGAACCGATCGAAGTCACTACACCGATCGAATTCATTACACGTCGTTGTGGTCGTTCGCCGGCTCGCCGCCCGCGATCGGTCCGGTCTGCATGCAGGTGGCGGTGGCCGCCGCGGGGAAGCTGCGCGACCCGGTCGAGATCGACCAGTGATCCAGGTCGAGGTCGCCGTCAACGTTGCCGACCGCGAACACGGTCCACTGCGGAGCGCCGGCCGTGTCGGCCCAGGTCGCCGCGTCCGGGATGCCGACGCCGGCGCACGCGCTCTGCTGGTAGGCGATCGCGACGTAGCCCTTGAACAGGTCGACGCCGATGCCGTTGGAGCCGGCCGGGTAGGTCTCCACCCCAGCGCTGCGGTTCGAGAG
>DASWGQ010000424.1:0-12693 GCA_036393595.1 Myxococcales bacterium
TGGGCATCGGCCTCTATTGCTACACGCAGCTCGACGTCGAGGCGTACCCCAACCCCGTCGCCCCGATGATCGAGGTCATCACCCAGCCGCAGGGGCTCTCCGCAGAGGAGGTGGAGCGGTATGTCACCATCCCGCTGGAGACCGGGCTCGCCGGCATGCTCGACCTGGAGCACGTCCGGTCGCAGTCCCTGTTCGGCCTCTCCGACGTGAAGTGCTATTTCAACTGGAACCCCAGCTACGTGGAGGCGCAGCAGCGGGTCATCAACCGGCTGCAGTTCATCCAGCTGCCCGCCGGAGCGCAGCCGCAGCTCTCGCCCTGGAGCGCCGTCGGCGAGATCTACCGGTACGTCTTGCGCGGCCGCGGATATTCGCTCGCCGAGTTAAAGGCGGCGCAGGACTGGACGCTCGAGCGGCAGTTCCGGCAAGTGCCCGGCGTGGTCGACGTGGTCGGATTCGGCGGCGAGATGCGCCAGGTGCACGTCGACGTCGACCCTTACCGCCTCAAGGGGCACGGGCTCACGCTCCAGCAGCTTTCGTCGGCCATCGGCAACGCGAACCAGAACGTGGGAGGTCAGCGGCTCACGCTCGGCGAGCAGTCCTTCAACGTGCGCGGGCTGGGCCTCATCCGCTCGCTGCGCGACGTGCAGCAGGTCGTGGTCGCCGAGCAGAAGGGCGTGCCGGTGCGGGTGCGGGACGTGGCGGACGTCGCCGAGGGCGCCGCGCCGCGCCTGGGGATCGTCGGGAAGGACCTGGAGCCCGACGTCGTGCAGGGCATCGTGCTGATGCGCTACGGCGGCGACTCGCTCAAGACCCTGCAGGGCGTACACGAGAAGGTGGAGCAGATCCGGAAGTACCACCTGCTCCCGCCGGGCATGACGCTGGAGCCGTACTACGACCGCGAGCGGCTCGTGCACCTGACCACCCACACCGTCATCGAGAACCTGTTGCTCATCGCCTTCCTGGTGTACAGCGCGGTCGGCACGGTCAAGGACACGCTCCTGGTGCTGCTCAGCATCCCGGCGGCCTGCGCCGGCGGCGTGTTCGCGCTGCTCGCCACGCGCACCCACCTCTCCATCTCCGCCGCGATGGGGTTCATCTCCATCTTCGGCATCGCGGTGCAGGACGCCATCATCGTGGTCACCTACGCGCAGAAGATGTGGCGCGAGGGGCGTTCCCTGGAGGAAGGCGCGCGGCTGGCGGCGGAGCGAGGCCTGCGCCCGGCGCTGATGACCGCCTCGGTGGCGCTGATCGGCCTCTTGCCCGCCGCCCTGTCGCGGGGGATCGGGAGCGAGACGCAGAAACCGCTGGCCATCGTGGTCATCGGCGGGATGCTGGTCCTGGCACTGCTGCCTCGACTGCTCCAGCCGCCTCTCTTGCTCCTCCTCCACCGTGGTATGGAGCAACGGGCCCATCGAAGTGCCTCAGAGCGCAGCCCCGCCCTATAGGCGGCGACTGGAGGAGCCGCGGAATGGCCAAGGCCGAGCGGAGCATCGTGATCCACGCGCCTCCCGAGAAGGTCTTCGCGGTGATCACGGACTACGAGAAGTACCCGGAGTTCCTTCCCGAGGTGAAGAAGGCCAAGGTGGAGTTCGGCTCCGGCAACGTGAAGGAAGTCACCTACACGGTCGACATCAAGGCGAAGGTCATCACCTACACGCTCAAGCACACCGCGCGCCCTCCGGACGAGCTGGCCTGGACCATGGTGCGCGGCGAGATGATGAAGGGGAACGACGGCGCCTGGATCTTGAAGGCCGTCCCGGAGGGCACCGAGGCGACCTACAAGATCGACCTGAAGCTGGGCGCGCTGGTGCCCTCGATGGTCGAGCGCTTGCTGGCCGAGCAGTCGTTGCCCGGCCTCCTGGCGAACTTCAAGAAGCGCATCGAGTCCCAGAATCCCGGGAAAGCGTGATGCCGCGGCTCGACGAGCTGCGCCTCATGTCCGTGGACGAGCTGCGCAGGCGCTACGCGGACGGCGACGAGGAGCTTCCCCGGGGCGGCCTGACCGCGTTGCGCGAGGACCCGCGCTCGGGCGCGCGCGCCGTCGCGGAGCGCATCTTGAAGCGCATCCACGCGGCGCAGGCCGAGGGACGCAGGCTCTCGCGGCTGTGCGCCTTCGAGCAGCCGCTCTGGGAGCAGGGCTTCACCCTGGTCGCGGGAGTCGATGAGGTGGGGATGGCCCCGCTCGCCGGCCCGGTGATCGCCGCGGCGGTGATCCTCCCTCCCGGGACGCGGATCCAGGGGGTGAACGACTCCAAGCAGCTGACGCCGGAAGAGCGCGATTCCCTGGAGCCGGAGATCCGCGCCGTTTGCGTCTCGGTGGGGATGGGCCGCGCGGAGGTCGCGGAGATCGACTCGTTGAACATCTACCATGCGGGCCTTCTGGCGCTCCGCCGCGCCGTGCTCGCGCTCTTGCCCCGTCCCGAGCACCTCCTCGTCGACGCGCGCCGGCTGCGGGACCTGGACATCCCGCAGCAGCCGATCGTGAAGGGGGACGCGAAGAGCATCACCATCGGGGCGGCGAGCATCGTCGCCAAGGTGCACCGCGACCGGCTGATGTGCGAGCTGGACCGCGAGCATCCGGGATACGGGTTCGCGCACCACAAGGGGTACCCCACCCCGGACCACCTCGACGCGCTCGAGAGGATGGGCGCCTGCGCCATCCACCGGCGCAGCTTCGCGCCGGTGGCGAAGGCGCTGGGGCTCATCCCCGAGCAGCAGGAGCTGTTCGGGAAACCCGGGCCGCGGGTTGGCTGAGCTGACCGGAAAGCAGCGCCGCCACCTCCGGGCGCTGGGTCACCACCTCTCCCCCGTCCTCCTCATCGGCCACGAAGGCCTCACCGACGCAGTGGTGGCCCAGGCGAACGCGCAGCTGGACGCACACGAGCTGATCAAGGTGAAGGTCTCCGAATCCTCCCCCCTCCCCCGCCACGAAGCCGCGGAACAACTCGCCTCCGCAACGCACTCCGAGTTGGCCCAGGTCCTCGGCCGCACCTTCCTCCTCTACAAACCCCACCCGACAAATCCGCACATCTCACTGCCGCAGTAGGCAAACTGATTGCACCACGGAGCACACGGAGGGCACGGAGATTCTTTTTCAGCGCGGATCGTGCACTCGCGCCCGATCGGAGCAGCAGCCGATCTCCGTGAGCTCCGTGTTCTCCGTGGTGCAATTGTTTTGACGGGGGTCAGGCTTTCTTGCCCATGAGGCGGAGCTCGCGTTGGGCCTCGACGTGCTTGTCGTCCAGGTCCAGGACTCGCTGGAAGGAGGAGGTGGCGGCTTTGAGATTCCCGACCACCTTGTGCATGTGGCCGAGGAAGAGGTGGGCGGGGAGGCAGCGCTCGACCAGCTTCAAGGCCTTCTTCACCTCGCCGGCGCAATCGTCGAAGGCCTGCTTGCGATCGCTCGCGAGGAGGAAGCGCGCGTACCCGCGCCAGGCGTAGAACTCCGCTTCCTGGTCGTTGAGCTGGATGGCCTCGTCGAGCAGCGCCAGCCCTTCCTTGTACTTGCGCGCCTTGATGAAGATTTCCGCCTTCTGGAACTTCTCCTCGGCGTCGAAGATGCGGCCGACGTCGACGTCCTTCTTGTCGCCGGTCAGCTCCGCCTCGTACTCCTTGCGCCGCGCGTCGTCGCCCAGCACCTGCGCCGCCTCGTTCACGCGCGCGAACAGGCTTTCCTTCACCCCGCGCAGCTCGGCCTGCGAGGGATCGGTCACCGTGTCTGGATGCAGGTCGCGCGCGAGCAACACGAAGGCCTTCTTCACCTCGGCGGGCGGCGCCTTCCGGTCCAGGCCGAGGGCCTCGAAGTGCGTGCCCTTCTCCAATCGCGCCACGATGCCGCGCAGGCGCGCGAGCTGCGCCTCCGGCGTCTCGTCCAAAGGCGGCGTCGCGTAGGTGCGGCTGGGCGCCGCAGGCTTCGGCGGCGGCGGTGCCGGCTTCGCGACGGGCGTGGATCCGCGTGCTGGAGTCGGCCGGGCGGCGGCCGCCGGCCTGGGAGCCGCCACCGGCGGGGGTTTCGGAGCGGGCGGAGGCGCCGCTTGGGCCGCAGGCTCCGGCGCGGCGGCGGGCGCAGGTGGCGCGGGCTGGGGAGCGCTGGCGGGACGCGGCTCCTCCGCCGCCTCGCCGAAGGAGAGGTGCTTCAGCTCCGTGAGGAGGTGCAGGAGGCGCAGCGCCACCGGCGCGCCGTGCTGCTCGACCAGCTGCTCGCCGCGCCGGGTGCCGTCGATCGAGGCGTACAGGCGGGCTTCCTGCGCCGTCAGCGCCAGCTCCTCCAGCTTCCCGATGCTCGACCCGCCGGAGCGCTGCACGTGGTGCCCGAGCTGCTTCCCCAGGCGCGCCCGCAGCGGGACCGGATCGAGCCGGCGCACCGCCTCCGCGAGCAGCGTCCACTTGTGCCCGAGCGCGAACGCGCCCGGCGGCGACGGCGCATCCTTCTCGAAGGTGAAGGTGCCCCGCGAGGTCTCGATGGCCCGATCGAGCAGGAACACGGCGTGCTCGCCGAGCAGCTTGTGCGCGTCCGCCGGCGGGATGAACCGCAGCTGGAACAGCGCGGAGACCACGTCCACGCCGCCCTTGGTTGCGTGCTGCTCGGCCTGCGCGGCCTGCTCGGCGGTGACGACCTTGCGACCCTGCAGGAAGCGCAGCAGCGACAGCTCCGGATCGTCGCTGGAGACGTGGTCGGGCGTGCCGCGGCGGAAGCTGATGGTGATCATGCGGCCCGACTCGAGCTGGATTTCCAGCCAGCCATTCGCGCCGGCCAGCGCGGCGAGCGCGTACAGCCGGACGGGGGAGACTTCGGCGAGGTTGCCCTGCTCGGCCAGCTCCAGGTTCTCCGACTGCATCACCGCGGCGGGCCGCATCACCGGCGGACCGGACGGCTTGGGAGCGGGCGGGGCGGGCTTCTCGGGCGGCGGCGCCGCCACCGGCTCCTCCGGTTGCTTGCGCGCCGCCGTGCCCTCGATCATCGCGCGCAGCGCCGGCCCTACGTACATGCCCGCCGCGGGGGTCGGGTGCGCCCTCGGCGGCGGCGGGGCGGAGGGCGGCGCGGGGGTGGCCTTCCGCTCGGTGAGCAAGGACCGCAGCTCGGGGAAGTCCATCCCGGAGCGGAATTCCTTCCCGTCGAGCGAGGCCTGCGCCTTCTCGGTGAGCTGCCCGCGCAGCCGTTCGAGCGCGTCGATCGGGTACGGCCCCCAGACGCGCCCCTGCTCGGTCCGGATCCAGTACTGCCTGCCGCCGGGAGGCATCCTGCCAATCTACCGAATGCGCTGCGGCGGTGGACACCGTCGCGCGTGCTACCATGGAGGGAGAAGTAAGCGCGGAGGCGCCCGAGGTGGCCATCGCCAAGGTGCGCGCGAGACGCGCCGAGCGTCCCAACGCCACCCTGCTGTGCCGCCGCGTGGTGGCGGACATGGTGCGCACGCTGCCGGAGCTCTCCTACATCCGGGCCTTGCGCATCCTCTTCGTCGCCGGAGAGGCGCGGCGGGGGTCGCGCGCGACCATCCGCCCGCTCGGAGGCAAGGGGCGCGCCCATGTCGCGGTCAAGGGACGGCGGGCGCTCTACTGCGTCACCCTGCGTCCGAAGTTCTTCCGCGCCTCGACGCCCGAGCAGCGCGTCGCGACCCTCCTTCACGAGCTGTTGCACATCAGCCCGCGCTTCGACGGCGGGCTTCATCCCGAGCGCCGCCACTCGCGCCTCGGCCAGGAACAGTTCGAGGCACTGCTCCGGCCGCTTCTCAAGCGCTACCTCGCCGGCGGGGACCCATCCCTGATCGGCGGCCTGTCGCACCACGGGGAAGTGGTCGCGCGCCAGTGGCTCGAGCGGCCGACCGGGCGCAGCAGCGCCGGCCAGCTCTACACCGAGAAGCACCTGTTCCTGGGGCCGCTGGTGATGGTGACGCGCAGGAAGCTGCACTCCTGACGGATTGCGGCTTGCGGCGCGCGAGGTTCTTGCGAGCCGCTGGAATCGGCGCGATGGATGGAGCGTCTTCGGTTCCCAGGAGGCCTTTTCGATGAAGATCGCGGTCTTGACGGGCGGAGGCGACTGCCCGGGTCTCAATGCGGTCATCCGCGCGGTCGTCCGGCGGGGCGAGCAGCACGGCCTCGAGGTGATGGGGATTCGGGAGGGCTGGCGGGGCCTGCTCGATCCGCCCCTGCACGATCGGCTCACGCGCGAGGCCACCAGCGGGATCCTCCACCTGGGCGGCACCATCCTCGGCACCTCGCGCACCAATCCATTCAAGAAGCCCGCCAACGGCCCCGAGATGGTGCTCAAGAACCTCAAGGCGCTGAACGTCGGCGCGGTGGTGGCCATCGGCGGCGAGGACACCCTCGGCGTCGCCACCAAGTTCTCCACCATGGGCGTGAAGATCGTCGGCGTGCCGAAGACCATCGACAACGACCTCTCCGGCACCGACCTGACTTTTGGTTTCGACACCGCGGTGGGCATCGCCACCGAGGCGATCGACCGCCTGCACTCGACGGCCGAGGCGCACAAGCGCGTGATCGTGTGCGAGGTCATGGGCCGGCACGCCGGCTGGATCGCCACCCACTCCGGGATGGCCGGGGGCGCGGACGTGATCCTCATCCCCGAGCGGCCCATCGACATCGAGAACGTCTGCGAGCACATCCGCAACCGGCACCGGACGCAGGGGAAGAACTTCTCCATCGTGGTGGTCGCTGAAGGCGCCAAGCTCGCCCAGAAGGAGAGCACGCTGAACGAGAAGCTCGACGAGTTCGGCCACGTGCGGCTGGGCGGGATCGGACAGCAGATCGCCGACATGATCGAGCAGCGCACCGGCTACGAGACGCGGGTCACGGTCCTCGGCCACATCCAGCGCGGCGGCACCCCGACCGCGTTCGATCGCGTGCTGGCCACGCGCTTCGGGGTGCACGCGGCCGACATGGTCGCGCGCGGGGAGTTCGGCAAGATGGCCGCCCTGCGCGGGAACCAGATCGTCAGCGTCCCCCTGCAGGAAGCCACCGCGCAGCTCAAGACGGTCGACCCCACGCTCTACGCCGTCGCCGAGGTGTTCTTCGGGTAGTCTCGCGACGGCTGCGGCGTGCTGCGCTGGGTTACGCCTTGCTCAGGGCACGCTCGGCGAACCAGAGATCGTACTGAGTCTGGAGGTTCATCCAGAACTCAGCCGTTGTCTCAAAGAAGCGCGCGAGCAGGATGGCCGTTTCTGGCGTCACGCCGCGCTTTCCGTTGACGATCGAGTTGACGCGCTGGAGTGGGATCTCGAGCCTCTCGGACAGTTCGGACTGCGTCATCTCGCGCGGCTTGAGGAACTCCTCTAGCAGGATCTCGCCTGGGTGGCTGGGCGGCCGGTTCTTTGGCAGCATGCGAATCCTCCTAGTGGTAGTCCACGATCTGAACTTGCTCCGCGTTGCCGTCCGCGAACTTGAAAATCACTCGGTACTGGTCGTTCACGCGGACGCTCCAACATCCAGCCAGATTGCCCTTCAACTTCTCTAGACGGTTAGACGGAGCCGCCGTCAGATCCATCAAGTCCCGTGCCGCGTTCAGCATGTCCAGTTTCCGGAGCGCCACCTTCCACAGTTGCTTCGGAATCGACCGCGCCTCCTTCGAGTCCGTCCCGTCGAACACGTCGCGGGTCGCCTTGTCGCCAAAGCTGACGATCACCGCCTCGAACGCTAGTGCTTGCACGACTGCCGTGCAAGTGTGCAAGTTGCAGGCCAGGGCGGCGTTCGCGGACCGGTACGGCAGTACGAGAGGAACCGGACCCGGTGGGGTCTTGGGGTAGTAGGATGTCCGCTCAGGTGGAGACGCGGCGCGGTTTTCTGAGGAAAACGCTGGGCGGGGCGGCGCTGCTCGCCGCCGCGGGGGCGGTCCCGCTGGCGCTCCGCAAGACGCAGCTGCGCTCCCCGCGGCAGCCGCTCCGGTTCTTCACGCCCGCCGAGTACTCCGTGTTCGCGGCGGTGGCCGAGCGCGTTCTGGCGCGCGGCGCAGCCGACGTTCCCCAGGAGCTCGCGGGCGTGCTGCGCGCGCGGCCCCGCGCTCCCGCTCCCGCGGCGCTGGACGTCGCGGGCAAGGCGGATGCGTTCCTCGCGCCGCTCGACGCGGCCAGCGCGAAGGACCTGAAGCAGCTGCTCGCCCTGTTCGACAACGCGCTCTTCAGCGTGCTGACCGGAGGACCGCCGCGGCCGTTCACGCGGATGGACCCCGCGGAGCAGGACGCGCACCTCGAGCGCTGGGCCACCTCGCGCATGGCGGTGCGGCGCACCGGATTCCAGGCGCTGAAGCGGCTCTCGGCGGCGGTCTACTACGGCTCGCCGGAGACCTACGCCTCGGTCGGGTATCCCGGTCCGCCGGACGAGCTGGTGCGCACCGTCAACGCGTCGAGGGGTCGGCCGTGAGCGGGATCGTGCGCGGCGACCAGGTCGCCAAGGACCTGCTGCTCACGCCCGACGTCTGCATCGTGGGCAGCGGCCCCGGCGGCGCGATGCTCGCCTCGCGGCTCAGCGAGGCCGGCGCGCGGGTGGTGGTGCTCGAGGAGGGCGGACACCACTCGAAGGAAGACTTCGACATGCAGGAGGCGACCGCTTATCCGCGGCTCTACCAGGACCGCGGCAACCGGGCGACCGCCGATCTCTCCATCTCCGTCCTGCAGGGCCGCGCGGTCGGCGGCGGCACGGTGGTGAACTGGACGACCAGCTTCCGCACCCCCGACGACGTCCTCGCCTACTGGCGCGAGAAGGAAGGCGCGGCGGTAACACAGGAGGGGCTGCGTCCGCATTTCGAGGAGATCGAGGAGCGGCTCGGCATCCGCAAGGTCGACGTCGAGGACGTGAACGCCAACAACCGGGCCCTCTACGACGGCTGCAAGAAGCTCGGCTGGGCCGTGGACACCACGCGTCGGAACGTGCGCGGCTGCCTGCGCACCGGCTACTGCGGGATGGGCTGCCCGGTGGACGCCAAGCAGAGCGCCGCCCTCACCTACCTGCCCGACGCGGTGTCTCGCGGCGCGACGGTCTATGCGAACTGCCGCGTGCGGCGCATCGAATGGACCGGCAAGCAGGCGCGCGCGGTGGTCGGCGAGGTCCTGCACCCGGGGACCCAGGAACAGACCGGGCGGACGGTCCGCGTCGAGCCACGCATCGTGGTGGTGAGTGCCGGCGCGCTGAACTCGCCCGCGCTGCTCCTGCGCTCCGGACTCGGCCAGGGGCCGGTGGGCAAGAAGACCTGGCTGCATCCGACGGTCGCGATGGTGGCGCTGTATCGCGAGCCCATCGAGGGCTTCTACGGCGCGCCTCAGAGCGTCGCCTCGCACCACTTCGCGCACCGCGGAACGGACGCGGGCTTCTTCCTCGAGGCCGCGCCGGTGCACCCGATGCTGGCCGGCCTGGCGCTGCCGGGATTCGGCGCCCAGGTGACCGGCCAGATGGGCCTGCTCCCGCACGTGTCGGTGAGCATCGCCCTCATGATCGACGGGTTCGGAGAGGGCGAGGAAGGCGGCACGGTGACGTTGCGGCCCGACGGCGGCCCGAAGCTGACCTATCCGCAGGGCGAGCGCCACTTCGAGTGCTTCCGCGCCTCCATGAAGGCGCTCGCCCAGGCCCACCTCGCCAACGGCGCGCTGCGTCTCTCCAGCCTGCACGTCCCGGCCGTCACCGTCTCCTCCGAGAAGGACCTGGCGGCGCTGGAAGCAGCGCAGCTGGGGCCGAACCGCTGCGGCGTGTTCACGGCGCACCAGATGGGCGGCTGCAGGATGGGCAGCGACCCGTCGCGGTCGGTGGTGAACCCCGAGCTGCGGCACCACTTCGTCGAGAACCTGTTCGTCGCCGACGGAAGCGTGTTCCCCACCGGCCTGGGCGTGAACCCGATGGAGTCGATCTACGCGGTGAGCTCCTGGGCCGCGCAGCACGTCCGCTCGGCGCTGGCCAAGGCGTGAGCGAGGAGATGGACGAGCGCACGGTCCCCGGCGGCGCGCCGCGCGACCGGTTGGACCGAGCCCTGGCGCGCCTGTTCGGCGTGAGCCGCGGGCGCGCGATGGAGTGGATTGCCGAGGACCGGGTCCGCGTCGACGGCCGGCGGGCGGCCAAGGGCGCGCAGGTGGGACCGGGCGCGCGCGTCTCGCTGCGCAGGCCGCCGCCGGACGCGCCGGCGCCGCAGCCCGAGCTCCCCCTGCGCATCGTGCACGCCGACGGGCAGGTGGTGGTGGCGGACAAGCCGGCCGGCATGCCGTCGCACCCGCTCAAGCCGGGTGAGACCGGCACGGCGGCGAACGCGCTGGTGGGCCGCTTCCCCGAGCTCGCCTCGGTTGGCCCGGCGCCCCGCGAAGGCGGCCTGGTCCACCGGCTCGACACCGACACCTCGGGCCTCTTGCTGGCGGCGCGCACGGACGCGGCGCACGCGCTGCTGCGGGTCCAGTTCGCCGCGAGGACGGTGGAGAAGGGATATCTGGCGCTCGTCGCCGGCGAGCTGCACGCGGGCGGAGAGATCGACGTGCCGCTGGCGCACGATCCGCACGACGCGCGCAAGGTCCGGGCGGCCAGCGATCCGGAGTGGGCGGAGTTGCACGGAGCGCGCCCGGCCTGGACGCGCTTCACGCCGGCCCTCCGCCGGGCCGGCTTCACCCTGGTGGACGTGGAGATCGCCACCGGCGTGCTCCACCAGATCCGGGCCCACCTGGCCTTCATCGGGCATCCGCTGGCCGGAGACACGCTCTACGGCGGCCCCGATCTGCCCGGCCTGTCGCGCCATTTCCTGCACGCGGCGCGGCTGGCCTTCGCGCACCCCGACGGCAGCCGGCCTCGATTCGACAGCCCGCTGCCGGAAGACCTCGCCTCGGTGCTCGAGGCGCTGCGCTGAAACGGCGGCTGGCTGCGATCGATCGCCGCACCGGAGCACGGAAGCAGACCGGGAAACGTCCGACGGCGTTGACAGCCAATATGCGCGTGTGTAGGCTCCGCCGCCTTTTCGCTCCGGGCGGGTGCGCGCTTCAAGCCGCAGTCTCGGGTTTCAGGAGGAAGTTTCCATTATGGGTGGCGCAGATTTCAGTCTCCTCGGGATGTGGAAGTCCATGGGCATTCCCGCCCGCATGGTCGTGATCGTCCTTGGGATCATGTCCATCTATTCGCTGAGCGTGATGGCCGAGCGGCTCTTCTCGTTCTCGCGCGCCAAGGAGCAGAGCCGGCGCTACGCGGAGAAGCTGCGCGACCTGCTCCCCAGCCACCAGCTGGTCGAGGCGGCCAGCGTGGCCAACCTGCTCAAGTACGGCCACATCCCCCGGGTGCTAGGCAGCGGGATCGCCGAGTACAACCGGGGCCGCGAGGCCCTGTCGCACAAGGGGCCGCACGACGTCGGCGAATTCGACCTGGTCGAGGCCATCAACAGATCCATCGAACGAGCCACCTTGCGCGTCACCGCTGACCTGCGCCGCGGACTGTCCGGCCTGGCGACCGTCGCCTCGTCCGCCCCCTTCGTGGGCCTGCTGGGCACGGTGCTCGGCATCATCACCGCCTTCCAGCTGATGGCGACCTCCGGCTCGGGCGGCCTCGCCTCGGTGTCGGCGGGCATCTCCGAGGCGCTGGTGACCACGGCGTTCGGCCTGCTGGTGGCCATCCCGGCGCTGATGATGTTCAACTACCTGACGAACCGCGTGGAGGAGATGACGGTGGACATCGCCGACGCCTCCAACGAGCTGGTCGACTTCTTCCTCAAGGAAGGCCGGTTCGACGAGCCGCTGACGAACCCGGGCGCGAACAAGCAGCCCGCGGCGGCGGCCGCCGCCGCCCGTCCCCCGCCCCCGAAGGCGTAAGGAGCAAGACACATGGCGATGGACATCGGAGCGAAAAGCGGGGTCCGCTCCGACATCAACATCACGCCGCTGGTCGACGTCGTGCTGGTGCTGCTGATCATCTTCATGGTGATCACGCCCATGCTCCAGAAGGGCAAGAGCGTCGAGCTGCCCAAGGCCAGGAACGCGGTCCAGAACAAGGCGCAGGGGGCGGACCCCCTCTTCGTCAGCGTCACCGCCGACGGGAAGGTCTACATCGAGAGCGACAAGCAGCCGGCCTCGCCCGAGCAGATCATCGACGCGATGAAGGCGGCCGTCGCGGAAGGCAAGCGGGTCATGCTCAAGGCCGACGTGAACACCGAGTACGGTGCGGTGCGGCCCGTGCTCGACCGGGCCTCCAAGGCGAAGCTGAAGGGCGTCCAGCTCGCCGCCGAAGAATTGAAGGGGAAGTAGCGCATGGGAATGGACGTCGGCGCCAAGAAGGGTCCGCGCTCGGACATCAACATCACGCCGCTGGTCGACGTGGTGCTGGTGCTGCTCATCATCTTCATGGTGCTCACGCCGCTGATGGAGAAGGAGATCGCGGTCCGCGTGCCGGAGGAGCCGGACCAGACGCAGCCGGTCGAGCCGCCTCCTCCGGACCTGCTGCAGATCCTCTTCAAGGTGGACGAGGCGGGCGTCTTCCACGTGAACAACGAGACGCTCACCGACGAGAACGCGGTGGACCGGCTCAAGGTCTGGTACCGCGCGGCCAAGTCGAAGGAGGCCACGCAGGGACCGCCGGTGATCTTCTTCGACGCGGACGACAAGGCGAAGTATGCCCGCGCGATGAAGGGCCTGGACACCATCCGCGACAGCTCGCCCGGCTGGACGATCGGCATGATGACCGAGAAGCTCGCCGCCGCCACCACCGGCACCGAGCCCACCCCTCCCGGCG
>DASWGQ010000425.1:0-9154 GCA_036393595.1 Myxococcales bacterium
GCCGGCACGGCGATGGGCCCGCGGTCTTCGTGCGGCCCGCCGCGCTCGCCCAGCCCGACCAGGGCGAGCAGCTCCGCCTTGCGGATCGGCTTGGTCAGCCAGCCGTCGGCGCCGACCTGCGCGGCGCGCTTGATCGCCTCCGGGTCGTTGGCGGCGGTGATCATGCAGATGCGCAGGTCCTCGCCGTAGTGCTGCCGGAGGAGGTAGCAGAGCTGCAGACCGTCCACGTCGGGCATCAAGAGATCCAGCAGCACCAGGTCGTAGCCGTCGCCCGGCGGAGCGCGCAGCACCTCGCTGGAATCGGCGATGCAGGTGACCGAGCACCCAACCGCCTCCAGCGCCTTGCGCGTCACCTCCAGCACGTCGGGGTCGTCGTCCACCAGCAAGACGCGCCGCCGGACTTGCGAGGTCGCCTGGGCGCCCGCCTCGAGCAGCGGCCGCAGGTCCCGGTTCAGCCGGTGGAAGTCGAGCGGCCTGCGGAGCACGGCGTGCGCGCCTTCCACGTCACCGGCTTCCGCGAGCGCCACGATGCGCGCGTCGGGAAGCCGCTGGCGCAGCTGGGCGCAGCCGTGCGCCCCGGCCGCGTCGGCGATCACCAGGTCCGGCGCCATCGCCGCGAGGGCGTCCAGGCCGGCGCGCGGGCTGAGCGAGCTCGAGGGCACGCCTTCGCTGGTGAGGAAATAGCGCAGCAGCGCCTGCTCGACCGGGTGCTGATTGAGCAGCACGACATTGCTGACCCGCGACATGGCAGACCTCCCAGGGCAGGTATCGGCGCGCCCGCGGGCTGCTTGAGGCCGCGGCCCCCTGACTTGAGGGCTCGCGGTGGACGGAGGTGGGTGCTTCAAGGCGGCGCTCCCACCTGTTGCGCGAAGGCCGCGCTGCGCGGCGTGCGCCCGAGGTGGTGGAGCAGGAAAGCGGACATCGGCCGGGCGGCCTGGGCGCAGGCGTCCTCGAAGGCGCGCGGATCCGCCGGGCGGCCGCTGCCGTCGGCGGACAAGGGCGCGTCGGCGGCGGAGAGCCCCGCGCGCTGCAGCTGGGCCAGCGCCGCGCGGGCTCCCGCGGTGAGGAGCAGCGCGCCGGGATGAGCGCACCGCCCGCAGGCGAGACCGCCCGCGCCGGCATCGAAGGCCGCCTTGCCCCACGGCACGGCCGCGCCGCACCGCGCGCAGGCGGACAGCTCGGGTGAGAGCCCCGCGGCGGACAGCGCGCGCAGCTCCAGGGCGCGCAGGCGCGCGCTGGTGGCGGGCCCGGTGGCCAGCCGGTGCAGGAATTCGGCGAGCAGCGCGAACAGCTCGTCGGCGGGCTCCGCCGGGCGCGACAGCTCGTGCGCGAGCTCGGCGGCGTAGCCCGCGTGCGCGATGCGGTGCAGATCCTCGCGCAGTCCCGGGTACGCCTCGGCCACCGCGGCCTCACGCAGCATCCACAGATCTTGTCCGCTGCGTTCCACGAGCAGCACCTCGACCAGCTGGAACGGCTCGAGCGCGCCCCCGAACCGCCGCCGGCTGGACCGGGCGCCCCGCGCGAAGGCCGACACCCTGCCCCGCCCGCGGACGAGGAGGTGCGCGATGACATCGCTCTCGCCGTAAGCGACCGTGCGCAGCACGATCGCGGCCAGGCGCTCCGCCCGGGTGTCCACGCGCCCAATGTAGTCGCAAGACCGGCCAATGGGGGCCGCGACCCATGCCAGAACGTCCACGGTGTGAAAAGCACAGCGCCGCCCCAAGGGCGGCGACTGGAGGCGGCGCTCTAGGGCGTGAGCTCGCGCAGCAGGCGCTGGCACTCCTTGGCCACGTTCGATTCGCGCTCGTCCTTCGAGACCGCGCAGCGCTGGAAGGCGACCCGGGCCTCGGCGGCCCGCGTCTGGCGGGCGAGGATCTTCCCGGACTGGAGGTGCGCGTCGGCGGTGTCGGGGCAGGACGCCGCGTATTTCGCGAAGGCGTCGCCGGCGGCCTGCAGCTCGCCGCGCTCGGCGTGGATGGTGCCGAGCTGCCGCCATCCCAGGCAGTATTTGGGCGCGAGCGCCAGGGCGGCCTCGATGCGCCGCATCCCTTTCTCCGGCTGGCCGGTCTTGTACAGCGCCCAGCCCAGGTTGGTCTCGGCGATCATCCGGTCGCGGTAGAGCGGATTGCCCAGCGCCCGCTCGAACTGCGGGACGGCCTCGGCGAATCGCCCCCGCGCCACGTAGAAGGTTCCCAGGTTGTTGCGCGCCTCGGAGAAGTCCTTGTCCAGCGCGATCGCCTTCCTGAAGTGCTCCTCCGCCTGCTGCGGGCGGGCCAGGGAGTAGGCGTTGAGGAGCCCCAGCGCATTGTGCGTCTGCGGCAGGTCGTCGTCCTCCTTCTCCGCGTCCAGGTACTCCTTCAGGGCACCCTGCACGTCGCCGTTCTGGAGCAGGTTGGTCCCCAGGTCGTAGTGGATCTCGGCGCTCCGGCGGCGCTGCTCGGCGCTCACACCGCTGCAGGCCAGGGAGCCGGCGGCGAAGAGCAGCGCGAAGGCGGCGAAGAGGCGCGCCACCGCGGAGAGGGCGTCGGCCGCCTTCGGCCGCTCGGGAAGAGGCTCGATCTGCTTGGGCTGCGGCGGCTGGAACGCGCTCATGCGCCTCATGATCTCGTCCTTCTGCCGCGGGTCGAGCCCCGCCCAGCCGCTCTCCAGGATGAACCCCATGCTCTCGGCGAAGTTGAGCGCCTCGTCGACGGCCTGCTGCAGCTGCGCCTGCGGCACCGGCGCGTCGGGCGCATAGACCACGTTCTCCCGAGACTCGGCGAAGGTGAGCACCACCAGGACCTCGAACGCGCGGCCCGCGCGCAGGGCGATGATGGCCGCTTGCGCCGCCTGCGCCGTGCGTCCGGGCGTCTGGACCAGCGGTTGGTTGGCGGACTCGTAGATGGTGACGATCTCTTCCCGCCGGGCCTGGACGTGCGTCCGCTCGGGATCCTCCCGGAGCATCAGCGCGCCTGCACCGTGAACTCCTCGTTCACGTTGTCGGTCTCCGCCGCGGTGCGCTTGCACTCGAGCAGAGGGTTGTCGATCAGGACCTGCGCCCCGGAAGACTCGCCCTCGCCGACGATGAACCGCACGAAGCTCGTCGCCGCCCCCGCCTTGGGCGCCCGCTTGGTGGCCGCGAAGAGGAGCCTGTTGGGCCCCGGCGAGAGGAACCGGGTGATGTCCAGCACGATCTGCTCGTCTCCGCTGCGGACCTTCCTCACCCACTTGGAGTTCACGTAGACGTCGACGTCGTACTGGGCGGCCGCGCCGTCGCTCTGCTCGGTGACGAGGAAGTAGTGCTTGGCCAGGCTGGGCGGAACCACGCTCGCGCCCGCCACCGGGATGGTGGGGAGCACCACCGGGGCCGCGGCCGACCCGCCGGCGTTTTCCACCTGGTACCCCGGGCAGTCGAGGTGGAGGTTGCCCTTGTCGTCGATGCGCACAGCGCGGCACTTCTCGAAATTCTGCCCGCGCACGCCATCGATGTTGACGCCGTTCAGGAAGACGGACGCGGCGAGCAGCCAGGTCGGCATCATGCCTGGAGGGTCGCTGCAAACGCCCGCCCGGTCAAGATTCTCCGGCGTTTGCGCCGCGCGTCGGGCCGGGGTGGGACAAGCGCGCATACGCGCTGTGCGCGTGGATGGACTCGAAGCTCTCGGCCTCGACCTCCCAGCGGGGGAAGTTCCGGTCGCGGCGCAGGCGGGTGCCCACCTCCCGGACCAGGTCCTCCACGAACCGGGGCCGCTGGTAGGCGCGCTCGGTGACCCACTTCTCGTCCGGGCGCTTGAGCAGCGCGTAGAGGTCGCAGGACGCGCTCTCCTCGATCAAGGCGATGAGGTCCTCCAGCCAGAAAAAGCGCGCGAACCAGACCTTGACGCGCACCAGGCTGCGCTGGTTGTGCGCCCCGTGGCGGCTGATCGCCTTGCTGCACGGGCAGAGGCTGGTCACCGGCACTTCCACCGCCACCCACAGCTCGTCGGCGCCCGCGGTCACGCTGGCGCCGTAGGTGCAGGAGTAGTCGACCAGGCCCTTGGCGCCGCTCACCGGGGCGCGCTTCTCGATGAAGTAGGGGAAGCGCACGGTGACGTGGGCAGCGGTGGCGTCATGGTCGCGGCGCAGCTCGGCGCAGAGCGCGCGGAAGCGGCGGATGTCGATCTCGCGGCGGTGCCGGTTGAGCAGCTCGACGAAGCGGCTCATGTGCGCCCCGCGCCGCCGGTGCGGGAGCGACACGCTCATGTCGATCTCCGCCACCGTGTGCTGCTTCCCGTTCACCCGATCCAGCACGCAGATCGGGTACCGCAGGCCCTTCACCCCGGTTCTCTCGAGGTCCAGCTTCCTCCCATCCTTCTCGCTGTGAACGTCCCGCAGCTCCCGCAGCAGAGCCGAAGCTGGCGCGCGAAAGACCACGAGCGTTTCACGCGGAGGGCGCGGAGGAAGGGGAGCGCGCCGAGTTTTCGTTTTCAAAACCAAACCTCCGCGCGCTCTCTTTTCACCTCTGCGCGCTCCGCGTGAAACGCCTTTGGTCATCTATAGATCCAGTTCGCCGCGGAGGATCACGGTGGCGGAGCCGGTGATCCAGGCGCGGAGGTCGGAGGGGCCGGATTCGGGACGGAGCTCGATCTCGATCCGGCCGGGGCGGCCCAGCTCGTCGCCCTGGGTGAAGACCAGCTTGCGCGGGACCTCGGCGGGGACGAGCTGCTGCAGGAGAAGCGCGAGGTGGCCCGAGGCGCTGCCGGTGACTGCATCCTCGGACACGCCGTGGTCCGCGAAGACGGCGCGCAGCGCGGCATCCACTCCGGGCTTCGGCGACAGCGCGAACGGAACGAACCCGACCACGCCCAGCCGCTCGGCGAGGGCAGGCAACGCGCCCGGGTCGCCGCGCACCCGGGCCAGGGCCTCGCGGTCGCGCAGGCACAGGTAGAGGTTCCCCTCCTCGGAGAGCGCGCGGTGCGGCAAAAGCTTCGGATCGAGCATCTCCGGGACCAGGTTCAACGCCGCGAGCAGCGCGCCGTCCACCAGCAGCTGCTCGAATCGGGCCGGCGGCGTCTCGAAAAGCGCGCGCAGCTTGCCGTCCTCCCGGGACAGCTCGGCGCGGAGCAGGCCCGCCTTGCAGGTGAACGATACGCGCGTGGTGCCGTGCGCGGGGACGCGGATGCGCTGCGCCTCGAGGGCGAGCACGTGCAATGCGGCGAGCGTCGCGTGCCCGCAGAAGCGCACCTCGGAGAACGGGGTGAACCAGCGCAGGTGGAAGGCGGCCCGGGGCTCGCGCGCGGGAAGCGGGAAGACGGTCTCGGCGTGCTTCAGCTCCTCGGCGATGCGCTGCAGCTCCGCCGTGGCGAGGTCGCTCGCGTCGAGCACCACGCCCGCCGAATTGCCGGCGAGCGGGCGCCCGGAGAACGCGTCCACGACGTAGCAGGGCCGCTTCACCGGCGCTCCCGATCAGACACCGCGCGCCTCGGCGCCCCAGATCAGCTTGTGCAGCTGCAGCTGCAGCCGCGCGGGCCGCCCGCTCTCCAGCAGCCAGCGGGCGAGCTCCCGCGGCGCCACCTGGCCGAAGCTGGGCGAGAAGAGCACCGGCACGCGGGTCCAGAGCCCCAGCTGGTCGATCACGCGCACTGCCCAGTGGAAGTCGGCCTCGTCGCAGACCACCACCTTCAGCTCGTCGCCCGGCCCCAGGCGCTCGAGCTCGCGGAAGTCGGTGTGCGGCTCGCGCGACCCGGGCGTCTTCAGGTCGACGATCTTCTTCACGCCGGGCGGGATGAGGTCGAGCGGCCTCTGCCCGTGCGTCTCCATCGAAACCTCGTACCCGCGATCGAGCAGCTCCTGCGCCAGCTGCGGCAGCTCCTTCTGCAGCGACGGCTCGCCGCCGGTGAGGCAGACGAACCGCGCGGAGTGCCCGGCGACCCGCTCCAGGATCTCGGCCCGGGTCATCTCGGTGCCGCCGTGGAACGCGTAGGCGGTGTCGCAGTACTGGCAGCGCAGGTCGCAGCCGGTGAACCGGACGAACACGCAGGGCTTCCCCGCATGCGTCGATTCCCCCTGGATGCTCTCGAAAATCTCCGTCACCCGCACGCCCGGCGATCTATCCGGCACGTCGGGACAAAGCAATTGCAGCGGCAAACCGATTGCACCACGGAGAGCACAGAGCACACGGAGTTGGCTTCACAAAAAAGTCCCTGCTCTCCGTGTCCTCCGTGGTGCGTTCCTTTGGCGCGTCATGTGGCTGGTTGATCGGGCCAGGGGGAGCCGAGCCAGGAAGTGCGGAGGCGGGCTTGCTGGTCGGAGGCGCGGGGATCGGGGGTCAGCACCACCGTGTCGCGGGGGGCCGGGGCGAGCTGGACGCGGACGTCGAGCAGCTCGTCCATCCGGAACACGGTGAGCCGGACCTGCTGGCCCGGAGCAACCCGGCCCAGCCGCTGCTTCAGATCGGTGCGGAAGCCGTCCAGCGCGACGATCTCGTCTCCCGCTCCGATGCCGGCCTGCTGCGCGGGCGAACCCTCCACCACCGACTGCACCTCGAGCACCCCGCCCCGCTCCTTGGCCTGCGCGCCGAACCAGGAGCGCGCCGCCCCGTTCTGCGCGGGCTCCTTGGCGCTCTGCTCCGCGCCGCCCTTGTCCTCGGGCCCCGACGCCGGCCGGACCACCGGGCGCAGGCCCACACCTCCGAGCGCCGCGTCCACATCCAGCTCCTCGGCGCTGCGCAGAGCGCGGTCGAACCACCCCTCCAGGCCGGGGACCAGGTCCAGCGCCGCCTTCTCCACGCCGTCCTCCGGCAGGCCCGGCGGGCGGCCGTGGCGCTCGAACAGGAGCCGCACCAGATCGTCCAGCGATCGCTTGCCTCCGCTGCGCCGCCGCAGCTCGAGATCCAGCAGGAACCCGACCACGCTGCCCTTCAGGTAGTAGGAAACGGTCGTGTTCGCGGTGCTCTCGTCAGGCCGGTAATGCTTGATCCAGGAATCATACGAGGCTTGCGCCAGCGGCGTCCGCAGCCTGCCGGGCGTGCGCTGCAGGGTGGTCAGGCGCTCGCCCCAGATCTCCAGGAACCGCTGCGGCGTGATCAGCCCTGCCCGGCGCAGCGCGAGCACCTCGTACGTGCTGGTGAGCCCCTCCATCGCCCACAGCAGCCGGGTGTGGTTCTCGCGGGTCCAGTCGTAGGGCGTGAACGCCGCCGGCCGCACGCGCTTCACGTTCCAGAGGTGGAAGTACTCGTGCGTGACGAGCAGCAGGAAATCCTCGTACGCGCTCTTCTGCACGAACGCGAAGCGCGGCACGAGCAGCGCGGCCGAGCGCCGGTGCTCCAAGCCGCCGCGGCCCTTGTCGTTGAGGTGCACGAGGAGAAGGTAGCGGTCCTTGAACGGCAGTCCCCCGAAGACGGCGGCGAGCGCCTCGCCGATCTTCGCGACGTCCGGGACCACCCGGCGCGCCTCGAAATCGCCCCGGCCCCACAGCACCAGCTCGTGCGGGACGCCCTGCACGGCGAAGGAGTGGACCGCGTGCGAAGTGAGCGGTCCCATCTCGAACGGGCTGTCCGCCAGCTCGTCGTAGTCCTCCGCGTGGAAAGCGCCGCCGCGCTGCGGGAGCGCCACCCAGGTCCCCCACTCGGCCGGCGCCTCGGTCCGCACCGTGCACGGCTCGCCTTCGCGGCCGGCGAAGAAGGCGCACGCTGCCGCGGGATTGAGGAAGGCGTGGGTCGGGTCGACGTGGTTGGTGCGCACGGTGAGCTCGAAGCAGCCCAGCCGGTACTCCACCCGCACCCGCCGTGCTCCGGCGGAGGCCACCCGCCAGGTGTGCTTGTCCACCTTCTCGACCGGGAGCGGCCGCCCGTCCTGGTCCACCGCGCGCAGCCCGTCCACGTGGCGCTGGTGCTCCCGCACCAGGTAGCTGCCCGGGGTCCACACCGGCAGCCGCGCTTCCATCGACGCGGCGCCGCGGGTGTCGGCCTCGAGGGAGATCCCCGCGCGGCGCGCCTCGGGCTCCGCGATCTTCAGGACATACGCGGTCGACATGCGCGCGGCAGTCTACCCGACCCCGGTCGCGCCGCGGGAGGAAGACGGGCTAGCGCTGCACGCGAGCCAGCAGGACCTCGGAATCGGGCGTATCGGGATGGCCGCCCACCAGGCGGACGAACCGCGCGTGCTCCCGTTTGATACGCCGCGGGTACTCCTTGTAGGTGTCCGGGATGTCCTTCAGCCGCCCGCGGTACTGCTTGATGCGCTTCGGGCCGGCGTTGTAGGCCATCAGCGCCTCGTCGCGCGTCCGGAAGCGACGCTCGATCCAGCGGAAGTACCGGATCGCCAGCCGCACGTCGACCACCGGGTCGTCGGCCACGTCGAGGTCCTCGCCGCCCAGGTCGGGCTCCCGTGCACTGATCCACGCGAAGGTGCTGGGCTTGAGCTGGACGAGCCCGTAGGCCCCGCGCTCGCTGGCCACCTTGAGACGGAACCGGCTCTCCACGCTGACCAGGGCGAGGATGAAGAGCGGATCGTACCCGGCGCGCGCCGACTCGGCGAGGACCGCCTCGGCGAGCTTGACGCGGATGTCGGCCGGGAGCGAGGGCGCGACGCGCACCAGCAGGCCCTCCAGCTGCGCCTGCGTCATCACGTTCGCGGGCTGGTCCTTGAGCTGGCGGTCCGCGGTGAGAGTGGGTCGCTCCAGCACCCACACGTCCGCGGCGGCGCCGGCGAGCACCAGGCCGAGACAGACGAGCAGCGTTGTCCGGACGCGGGGGCGGCCGATCATCCGATCGGGTTCTCCAGATGCCCCGGGAACTGGGAATCCTGAACGGCTGCGCGCAAGTTGCCCATGCTGCACCCCGCCGGAAGACCCGGGGCGACACGCCCCGAGCACCCGGGCAAGCTAGCGGTTGCCCGTGAAGGTGGACAAGGACCGCTGTGGGCAGCGCTCCGCCCGTGTACGACCCTCAGTTGATCGGCGGCTGCGCGCCGTTCGGCCCCGACTCGGCGGCCGCGCCATCCTTGGGCGGCACCGGGGTACGTGCGAGCTCCTGGACCTTGCGGCCCAGCTTCTCCAGCTCCGCGCCGAGGTCCGCGATGCGGTCCCGCGTATCGCTCTTGGCGGCCGAGATGAGGACCTTCAGCTCGGCCTGGGCGCGGTCGCCGAGGGCCTCGAGGACCTTGCGGGCCTCCGCCTCGAACTCCTTCGCCTTCGCCGC
>DASWGQ010000426.1:0-5000 GCA_036393595.1 Myxococcales bacterium
GAGATCGGCCGGGCAGTCGGCCAGGATCGAGCGCCGGACGCGGTCGCTCCAGTAATCGTAGTGCGCGAGCCGCCGGAGCGAGGCCTCGACGCCGCCGATCACCACCGGCACGCCGGGGAACAGCTTCTTCAGGCGCCGCGCATAGACGGCGGTGGCGTAGTCGGGACGATGGCCGGGCGCGGCGCCTGGCGTGTACGCGTCGCTGGCACGCCGCTTCTTCGCGGCCGTGTAGTGGTTGACCATCGAGTCCATGTTGCCGCTCGACACGCCGAAGAAGAGGCGCGGCCGGCCGCCGGCGGCGAAGTCCTGGGCGAAGCTCGCCTCGTCCCACCGCGGCTGCGAGACGATCGCCACCTTGAATCCGCGCGCCGCCAGCACCCGGCCGATGAGCGGCACGCCGAAAGTGGGGTGATCGACGTAGGCGTCGCCGTTCACCAGCACCACGTCGAGCTCGTCCCATCCGCGGGCGCGCGCCTCGGCCAGCGTGGTGGGCAGGAACGCTTCCGCGCCGGACCACGCGCCGGAGCGCTTTCCGCCGATCTGGACGAGCGAGGGCATCGCGGAGGGTCTAACGCCTGGGTGGATGTATGTAAATCCCGCAGCCAGGCGCGGCCGGTTTCTGCGGGGGCCCCGAGGCTCTCTGCTATGCTGGACAGCCACCGGGAGCGCGTACACGCATGTCCGATGTCCGAGCAGGGTCGCTGCCCGAGCAACCGTCGCCCTCCCCCGACTCGCCAGCCGACGCTTCCAGGCCGGACCCGTTGGCGGGCGATTGGTCGGAGGGGCTGCCCGGTCCGGTCCGCGCGCACGGGCTGCCGCAGCCGGCGCGCATCGGCGAGCAGCGCGAGGCGGGCTGGGCGATGGCGCCTCCGGCCACCGAGCCACCGGCCGAACCGGCCTGGACCGCCCACGCGCACGACGCCGGCTTCGCGCCGGTGACCGTTCAGGCGCCGGAAGCCCCGACCGCGGAGCGAGGCGAACCGGAAGGGTGGCAGGAAGCGAAGGAACCTTCTCCCTGGACCGCGCCCGCGGAAGCGACTGGAGACTGGGACGCGACCGCCGCCGCCGAGGAGCAGTGGTCAGCCCCGGCCGACGCGCCGGCGACCCAGGAATGGCCGGCCGCTCCGGAGGACGGTCCGCGCGCGCTCGCCGACGACGAGGCGGCCATGCTGCTCCAGCCGGTCGAGGACGGCGAGGCGGCCAGCTTCCTGCGGCCGGCCGAGGAGGCCGCGAACGACGCGCCCGCCGGCGAGCCCGTCTCCTTGCTGTATCCCCCCGGCGATCTCGATCCCGCGCTGCAGCCGGTGATGGATCCCACCCTCCAGCCCATGACCGACGGCGAGTCAGTGGTGATGCTCAATCCCTACGACCATCCCGACCTGCTCGTGCCGGTGGACGAGGACGCGCCGCCGATGGCGTCGGGCGGGCCCGCGCGCGCGAGGACCGTGGTGGCCGGCGAGCACCGCGTCGCGATCCAGACTCGCGCCGGGCGGACGCGGCGCGGGAGCGTCACCGATCTGGACCTGGGCAGGCCCGAGTTCGCGCTGCAGCCGCAGGGCGGCGGCTCGACCGAGATCGTGCCGCACGCCGAGGTGAAGGCCATCTTCTTCATGCTCGCGCCCGGCGAGCCGCCGGTCGCGCCGGACGGCGGCAAGCTCCGCGTCACCTTCTCCGACGGCCGCAGCATCGAAGGGCACCGCGACGGAGGCGACGGTCCGCAGGGGTTCTTCCTGGTGCCGGTGGACGCGCAGAAGACCAACACCAAGCGCATCTACGTGGCAAGGGCCGCGGTCGCGCGCCTGACAGATCTGTAAACGTCAGTGCAGGTATTTGTCCGACCCGCTGCGCCCACGGCCGGGCACGTCGTCCTCGCGGCGCACGACCCGGAGGCGGCGGCTGCGCATGCGGCGGTCGATCCACCACACGCGGAGCCGGAGCAGCAGCCCCCGCGGAGTGCGGATCCCCCCGGCGAACAGGACGCCGGCGCCGAGCGCGAACATCTGCGGCAGGTAGGGCACCGCTCCGTAGAAGATCATGAACAGGAGGGTGATGCCCGCCGAGATCGGCAGCAGGAGGCGCGCCTCGATGGGGAAGAAGTAGAGGAAGATGCGCGCGCTGGGGAGCGAGACGGCGAAAGCGGCCGCCAGCGCCTCGATGACCACCCAGTTCCCGAAATAAGGAAAGCGCGCCACGCTCCCCGCGAAGATCCCGATCACGGCGGTCGCCAGGGCCGCCAGCACGGAACTGGCGAAATAGAAGGTGACGAACCGCCGCGTCCCCCACATCGCCTCGAGCGAGCCCCCCATCAGCCACAGGCCCAAGCCCGCGAAGACGAGCCCCAGCGGGTCCGGATTGAGGAACGTGTACGTGAACGGCTGCCAGACGTATCCGTGCCAGAACGCCGCCGGGATGAAGGCGAGCAGGAGCCTCAGCTTGTCCCCGAATGCGCCGGTGATGGGGACCAGGATGGACACGGCGACGGTGGCGATCAGGAGCCACTTCACGCCGCGGGTGAAGGGCGGCAAGGCGAAGTTCCCCATCGGCATGGAGGATCGGGGCGACATGGGCAGAACCTAGGTCCTCAGCCTCGCGGGCGCTCGCGATAGAAGAGCGTGATCGTCAGGCAGTGGAACTCCTTGTCCGAGCTCTGGGTGACGATCTTGTCGACCACCTCGAAGGCGGCGTTGTCGTTGAGCCAGCGGGTGATGGTTTCGCCCATCTGCTCGCGGTCGCGGGCCAGCGTGGTGGAGAAGATCTTCATGCCGGTGAATGGGATCATGACCTGGCCTCTGGGCGCAGCTCGCGCACGAGCTGCAGCAGCTCCGCTTCGGTGAGGGTGCGCGAGGAAGCCTTCGCGCGCTGGAGGATTGCCTTGGCGAGCGGCTCGTCGGCGGGGATCTCGTGGCGGGCGAGCCAGTGCTTCACGTTGGACAGCCCGCTCATGGGGCCGATGTCGATCTGCTGCTCCTTGCCGAACTCGCCGGCCGGCACGCCGGAGTAGATGCGGTCCGCCAGCCACCGATCGCCTTTGCGCTGCGCCTTGACGATCGCCGCCGCGTGCACTCCGGTGGCGGTGCGGAAGGCGTCGGCGCCGGCCACCGGATAGTTCACCGGCAGCGAGTGCCCGGTGACGCGCGCCGCGAGCTCGACGAAGCGCACCAGCTTGCTCATGTCCCGGGCGCCGTACACGGGGTGCCCGAGCAGCTTCAGATTGACCAGCAACTGGTCGACGGCCGTGTTCCCCACCCGCTCGCCGATCCCCGCGGCGCAGCCGTGCAAGCGCGTCGCGCCCGCGGCGCCGGCCGCCAGCGCGTTGGCCAGCGCGAGCCCGCGGTCGTTGTGGCCGTGCCAGTCGAGCCCCACCGTAACGCCCGACTCGCGCACCACTTCCAGCGCAAACCTCACCAGCGCCGCCGCGCCCTCCGGCGTGGCGTGGCCCACCGTGTCGCACAGACACAGGCGGCGCGCGCCCGCCTCGATCGCGGAGAGGAACAGCCGGCGCAGGTCGTCCGGCTTGCTCCGCGTGGTGTCCTCCGTCACGTAGGTGACCGCGAGGTTCTGCCGGGCGGCGAAGCGGATGGCCTCCACCGACTGCTTCTCGATGAAGGCGAGGTCCCATTCCTCGGCGTACTGCCGGATCGGCGAGGAGCCGATGAACGCATAGACTTCCAGGGGAAAGCCGGTCTCCTGCTGGACCTCGGCGGCGGGCGCGATGTCGCTGACCACCGTGCGGCAGGCCACGTTGGCGCGGATCTTCAGCCGCGCGTCGCGGATCTCCTCCACCAGCCGCTTCACCGCCGCGCGCTGGTGCGGACCCGCGCCCGGCAGGCCGAGGTCGAGCTGCGCCACGCCCAGCTCGTCGAGGAGGTGCAGAATCTCGATCTTCTCCTCGATACGCGGATCGACGGCGCTCGGGCTCTGGATCCCGTCGCGCAGCGTCTCGTCGAGGACCAGCGCCTCTCCGAGCCGGTCCGGCGCCGCGCGCGCGGCGTTCCAGTCGAAGAAGAGGTCCCGCTCCGCGCCCATGGGCCCGGATCCTACGCCGACTCCAGGAGCAGCGCGATCCCTTGCCCGCCACCGATGCAGGCGGAGCCGACGCCGCGCCTCGCTCCCCGCCGCTTCAGCTCGTATATTAGATGGGCGGTGATGCGCGCGCCCGAGGCGGCCAGCGGGTGGCCCACCGCGATGGCCCCGCCGTCCACGTTGGTGCGGTCGCGGGGCAGGCCCAATTCCTTCTCCACCGCGAGGTATTGCGGCGCGAAGGCCTCGTTGACCTCGAACAGATCGAAGTCGGAGAGCTTCGCTTCGTGCCGCTCGAAAGCGCGGCGGATCGCCGGGGCCGGGCCGATGCCCATGATGGACGGATCGCATCCGCTGATGCCCCAGCCGACGAGCCGGCCGATCGGCTTCAGACCCCGCTTCTCGGCGAACTGCCCGGTGGCCAGCACCAGCGCGCCGGCGCCGTCGCAGATGCCGCTCGCCGCGCCGGCGTGGATGACGCCGTCCTTCTTGAATACCTTGGGGAGCTTGGCGAGCCCCTCCACCGTGGTCTCCGGACGGTTGTGCTCGTCGCGGGCGAACTGCACCACGGTCCCCTTCTTGCCCGGCAGATCCATCGGAGCGATCTCGTCCGCGAACCGCCCGCCCTCCTGCGCGGCCGCGAACCGCTTCTGGGAGAGCACGCTGTACTGGTCCACCTCGCGCTGCGAGATGCCGTACTTGGTGGCCAGGTTCTCCGCCGTCATGGCCATGGGCAGGCCGTTGTAGCTGTCGGTCAGCGCCTCCCAGAGGGCGTCCTCGAGCTTGGGCGACTTGCCCAGTCCCACGCCGAAGCGCAGGCCGCGAGCGACGTGCGGCGCCTGCGACATCGACTCGGTGCCGCCGACCAGCGCGCACTGGGAGTGGCCGGCGAGCATCTCCAGCGCGGCGTCCACCACCGCCTGGAACCCCGACCCGCACAGCCGGTTCACCGTCAGCGCCGGGACGTGATGCGGCAGGCC
>DASWGQ010000427.1:0-6776 GCA_036393595.1 Myxococcales bacterium
CCTGGACGAGCGCGGCCGGTATCGCCTCTCCCGCACCTCCGCGGAACGCTCCGAAGGGCGCTCCGAGTACGAGGCCTACCGCCGCAAGGCCCCACCCCCCGGCAAGGGCTTCGGCACCCTCGGCGATCTCCTCCGCGCCAAACTCCAGGAGCAGGAGCAAGAACAGTCAGAGGAGTGAGTCGGACCGGGTAGCCGCTAGCGAGGAGTAGCCTAAGCCTGGTCCATCTCGCGTCCGGCGCGACGCTCGGTCGCGAGTTGCAGGATGCGGGTGGCGACGGCGACGTCGAAGAGGGCCAGGCCCAAGGCGGCGCAGAGGATTCGCTGATCGGGGTCCTTGCGGCGGGCGGTGCACAGCTCGGAGAAGCGCGGCCAGCCGGCGAAGGAGCCTTTCGCGCGGGCGACGTCCATCTGCGGAACGTCGTCCGCCACGCGGACGTCGAAAGCCGCCGCGGCCGCGGGTGTGAAGGTCGCGTCGTAGTCGAGCGAGCAGGCGAACGCGCCCGGGCTGATCCAGCCGGGCTCCAGGTGGGGCGGACCGCCCGGCCAGGGCGCGGCGCTCACGATCACGTCCGCGCCTCGGAGCGCCTCCTCGGCGGTGACCGCGGCGTGCGCCCCGTGTTCCTTCGCGAACCGCCGGGTGGTCTCGCCCCGCGGCGCCCAGGCCCGGACGGTCCGAAGCCCCGGCAAGGTGTGCCGGAGCGCCTGCAGCGCCGCCGCGCCCACCTGGCCCGGACCGAGGATGGCGGCGACCTCGGCCCCGGGTCGCGCCAGCATCCGGGCAGCGACGGCCGCCACCGCCCCGGTCCGGAGCGTGGTGATCCGGTCCGCGTCCAGCACCGCTCGCGGGGCGCCGGTTCGCCCGTCGTTCAGCACGATCAGGCCGGCGGTGGGCGGGAGCCCGTGCGCGCGGTTCTCCGGGAACGACGCGATCCACTTCATGCCGAGCGCGTCGCCCACGCGCGCGGGCATGGCGTGCAGCACGGCGCCGGGGCGTGGCGAGAGGCCTAGCTTGGGCGGCAGCTCGACGCGCCCGGCCGCCTTGTCCAGGAGCGCCGCCTCCACGATCTCCACCACCTCCGGCATGCCCAGCCCGACGTCCTCCACCTCCTTGGCGCCCAGGAAGAGCATCAGAAGGAGGCCGCCAGTTGCACGCGCAGCGTGCGCCCGATCTGCGGCACCGCGTGGCCGGGGAAGGGGATCTCCGGACCGCCGGGCAACAGGACGCGCTGGTCGAGCAGGTCGTAGACGAAGGCTCCGTAGCGGAGGTTCCAGCGGGCGTACTCGCCCGAGAGGCCGGCGTTCCACTGCAGCGACTCGCCGACCAGCCGGTCGGGCTCGCTCGAGTCGGCGACGGTGTGTCGCGGGCCGCCGTAGACGGCCTCCGTCGAGACGGAGAGCACCTGCGGCACGACGGGGTACAGGAGCCGCACGGCGCCGCTGTGCTGCGGCGAGTTGGGGATCGGCGCGCCCTGGAACCGCCCGGTCCCGGTGTCGTCCCGCACCAGGCTCCAGGCGTACCAGGCGGAAAACAGGACGCCCGGGCCGGCCGTCCAGCGCACCTCGGCCTCACCCCCGGCGCCGTGCACGAACCCCTCCCGGTTCTGGAACTGGCTGAGCACCGTGCCGTCCGGCAGCGTCCCCACCGGGGCCGCGCGGATGAGCTTCTCGATGCGGCTGAAGTAGCCCGCCAGGAGCAGCGACACCTCGTCGTTCAACTGGTGCGTGTGCTCGACCTCGAACGTGGTCACCCGCTCGGGGCGCAGGTCCTCGGCGGCGATCTGCGAAGCGCCGCCGTCGTTGAAGAAGCGTTCGTAGATGCCCGGCGCGCGGAAGGCGCGGCCGAAGATCAGCTTGGTGGTGCCGGCGACATAGGGCTGCGCGATCAGGGCGACGCGGGGGTTCACCACCGCGCCGAACGAATCGGCGTAGTCGTCGATGCGCACGGCGGCGTCGAGCAAGAGCCGCGGCGAGATGCGCCAGTCGTCGCCGGCGTACGCGCTGTAGATCACCTCGCTGTCGGGAGCGCCGGCGGGATTGCCCGGACCGTTGTCGAACGTCGGCTTGCCGGGAGTGACCGCCCGCACCTGGACCCGGAACCGGTCCTGGATCTCGCCGCCGAGGAACAGCCGGTGCCCCGCGGTCGCCGGCAGGCGGAAGCGCAGCTCGCCGGTGCCCCAGTTCTCCAAGCTCGAGTCGTATCCGGGTCCCGCGCCGCGGTACTGCCAGTCGCCGCGGTAGCGCTCGGCGTCGAAGGCCGCGCGAGCATCGATCCCCAGGCCGTTCGCGAACGTGTGCGCGACCTGCGCCTCGAGGAACCCGCGCTGATCGGTGGTCTGCGTCCCCGGGGCGCCGAAGACCGTGTCGAAGGCGGCGGTGGGCAGCGCCTTGCGCCGCCAGTTGTACGAGCCCGACAGCGTCACCTCGCCGGCGCGCGCCCGCAAGTCGAGGTGGCCGGCGCGCTCCCCGTCGAGCCCGCTGGCGAAGCCCGCCGCGGGCCCCTCCGCCGCGGGCGAGGCGAACACCGGCTCTCCGGTCAGGTCGGCGCCGCCCGCTCGCGCCCACACGGACCCGCCCGGGCCTGCCCAGGAAGCGATGGCGTGGCCGGTGTTCTCGCCCAGCGTGCCGACCTGCGCCCCGAGCTCGGCGCGACGCCCTTCGGGAGGAGTTGCATGCACCACGTTCACCACCGCGAAGAACGCGGCGCTGCCGTACAGCACCGATCCGGGCCCGCGCACGATCTCGATGCGCTCCACCCCCGAGAGGTCGGCGTCGAAGTCCCGCCCCACCGCGCCCTGGCCCACCGAGACGTCGTTGGTCGCGTGGCCGTCGGAGAGCACCAGGATGCGGTTGTTGTACGTGCCCGGCGTGGAGAAGCCGCGCACGCCGGTCGAGTCGTAGTCGCGGTCGGAGCTGGTGTAGAAGCCGCGCACCGAGCGCAGCGCTTCGGACAGGGTGGTGTAGCCGAAGCCGCGGATCTCCTCGCCGGAGATGACCGTGATCGACGCCGGCGCATCCTGGGCGCGCGTGAGCGATTTCTCGGCCGCGACGACCCGCGGCACGGCGTAGCGCAGCTTGACGTCCACGGACCTGCGGTCGTTCGCCTCGAGCTCCAGGCGTTCCACCGCCGGCTCGCGCCCATCGGCGAGGACCTGGATCTCGTGGGAGCCCGCGGGGACGTTGTCGATGACGCCGGGCGTGAAGCCCATCTCCTTGCCGTCGATGCGCACCAGCGCGCCGTCGACGTTGGCGCGCACGATCAGCGTGCCGGACGGGGGCGGCAGCTGGAGGAGCTTGAAGGAGACCCTGGCCGTCTCCTCCGCCGGCACGTCCACGGCGAGCTGCTGGGCGGCGTGGCCGGGCGCGCTGACGTAGAGGACGTGGGGGCCGGGAGGCACGCGCGCGCGGCCGCTCGCGGCGAGCTGCACGGGACCGTCGGGCCGATCGAGGCGCAGCTCGAACGAGCGGGGCGAGCCTTCGACCTCGATCTCGCCCTGGATGCGCGGGAGCGTCAGCTGCAGCAGCGAAAGCTTCCCGGTCGCGAGCTCGGCCCTCGCTTCGGCCGGCCTGTGGCCGGGCAGCTCGACGATGGCGGTCACGGAGCCGGGCGGCAGCGGCAGGGTGACCGGCGTCTGCCCGCGGGCGCCCAGGTCCCTTCGATCGACGTACACCGTGGCGCCGGGCGGATCGCTGAACACGCGCAAGAGCGCGAGCGACGGCTGCAGCCGCTGCAGCGCCGCCGCGAGGTCCCGCCGTTCGCTCTCCGGCAAGGGCTCCGCGAGCAGCTCGGAGTACCAGCGCCAGGCCTCGTTGAACATGCGCAGCCGCTCGAAGCAGCGCGCGACGTTCTGGATGACGTTGCGGTTGCGCACCAGCCGGTTGGAGGCGAGGAACTCGGAAAGCGCGTCCTCCGTGCGCCCCTGGGCGTAGAGCTTGACCCCGCGGTGGAAGCGGAAGTCCGCCTCGTCGGCGACCGAGTCCGCCCGCGCCGCGGGCGAGGCGAAGAGAGCGCACACGAGGGCCGCGATCAGCGCCCCCCACACCCCCATCACCGTTCCGCCTTGATCGCCGGGTCCTTCACGGGCCGCCGCGCGGATCGCGAGGGGGGCAGCCGCACCAGGACTTCCTGCCCGTCGCTCGCCGCGATCACGTCCTGGGTCACGCCCTGGTATCCCGCGAGATGGAAGGTGAGCCGGTGCTCGCCGCGCGTCGCGCTCCACACGTGGGGCGAGGTGCCGACGGGCGTCGAGCCTTCGGCGATGGTCGCTCCCGCTGGGTCGCTCTTGAGGATCACCATGACCCGTTGCGCCGGGGCCTTCTCGGGGGCGGGCTCCGGATCCGGGTGCACGGCGAGCTCCGCGGCGGGAGGCGGCCCCACCGGCGTGCGCGCCGCGAGGAATGCGACGAGGGCCACCGCGGCGAGCGCCGCCGCGATCGCGACGGCGACGGTCGCGGAGCGCCGGCTGGCGGGACGGGAGCTGCTCCCGGTGCGGGCGAGCGAGTCCGCGCCGTCCGTGCGCGCGGGTCGGCTCGGGGTGCGGCGCGTGACGGGAGTGGGGAGCTCGGCGGTCGCCTCGCCCGCTTCCCTCTCGAGCCGGTCCGCGTAGATCACCTTGAGGAACTCCGACAGGTGCGCCGCGGAGGCGCTGCGGCGTCCCTCGATCAGCCATTCCTCGAGCGCGAGCCGCAGCTCCTGCGCACCGGCGTAGCGCGCGGCCGGGTCCTTCGCCAGCGCCTTGAGCACGATCGGATCCAGCCCGGGCGGAAGCTCCGGCTCGAGCTGCGAGGGAGGCGGCACGCGGCACTCGCGCACGCGCGCCAGCGTCTGCACGTCGTCCTCGGCCTTGAACAGCCGCCTCCCGGTGAGCAGCTCGTGCAGCACGATGCCCAGCGCGAAGATGTCCGCGCGCCCGTCGACGGCCTCGCCCGAGGCCTGCTCCGGGCTCATGTAGCTGCACTTCCCCTTGAGCGCGCCGGAGCGCGTGTGCTGCGAGCGGCCCGCCGCCTTGGCGATGCCGAAGTCGATGATCTTCACGCCGCCGTCGAGGGTCACCAGGATGTTCTGGGGCGAGATGTCGCGGTGCACGATCCCGTACGGGCGGCCGCTCGCGTCACGAAGCGAGTGCGCGAAAGAGAGCCCCGCCGCCGCGTCCGCGACGATGCGGCAGATGAGCGGCACCGGGAGCGGGCTCCCCCGCTGCTCGCACGCGCGCTCGAGTCGGCGGAGGTCCTCGCCGCGCAGGTATTCCATCGCCAGGTAGTAGGTGCCCCCGATCTCGTCGAACTCGAACACCTGGCAGATGTTCGGGTGCACGAGGTGCGCGCAGAGGCGCGCCTCGTCCTTGAACATGGCGATGAACTCCTCGTCCTCGCAGAGGTGGGGGAGCAGCGTCTTGATGACGAGCAGCTTCTGGAACCCGGCCAGGCCGCGCTGGCGGGCCAGGTACACCTCGCCCATGCCGCCGCCGGCGAGACGCTTGAGGAGCTCGTAGCGGCCGAACTTTTCCTGCATGGTTGCAGCGCCAGAGGTGCGGAAAGGTACGCTAGCACCGGGTCTGGCGGCCGACCAAGCGCTTCCGCCGGGGCGCGGCGCAGCAGTAGCATCGCCTCCATGGCGATCCCTGCAGACAAGGTTGGCGCGGAAGCGGCGGCGGCGGAGTCCGAGTCGGCGGGCCGGAGGTGGACGGACCACGTCGCGCGCACGACCGCGGTGCTGGCGGTGCTGGCGGCCGTGGCCTCCGGCGCGTACGCGAACCAGTTCTCGCACACCATCCTCGCCCAGACGGAAGCCAGCGATCAGTGGAGCTACTACCAGGCCAAATCGATCAAGAAGCACATCAACACCGGGCAGCTGGAGATGGAGCGCGCGCTGGCCGCCGGACGGCCGGACCTCGCGCTCGCGCTGGCGCAGCTCGAGGCGGGCGCCGCGGCGGCGGCGAAGCGCTACGACGCCGAGCTGGCGGAGATCAAGGGGCGCGCGGAGACGCTCGACGCGGCGAAGGCGCGGCACCAGAAGCAAGGCGACCGCTTCCAGTACGCCTTCGTGGTGCTGCAGGCCGGGGTGGTGCTTTCGACCATCGCGGCGAGCGCGCGGCGCAGGGAGCTGTGGCTGTTCGCCATCCTTTGCGGCTTGCTCGGGCTGGCGATGGTGATGAACAGCTACCTTCTGTTCGTCTAAGCTGACCTCTACCGGCACAGCTCGTCCCGCAGCCACGCGTGCAGCGGCGCATACGCGCGGGCGGCGGCCTCGCTGCGGCGGAGCGCCTCGCGCGAGTGGAGCCAGGCGCCCGGAGCGATCCGCTTGCCCACCGTGAGCCCCTTGTAGCGGGACAGCTCGGCGCGCGGATGCTCCGGCGTGAACGGGCGGGGCGGGCGCTGCAGTTGCTCCGCCGCCTCGACCTCGAGGCCCGACCTGCGCGCCCGGGCCAGGGCTGCCTCGAGGCGGTCCGCGCTGCGGTGGTCCTGGAGCAGCTTGCGGTAGCGGTCGAGCCGTCCCTCCTCCTCGAAGATCCAGATGCCGCCGCCCAGGATCACCTCGCCGGGCGAGACGTGGAGGTACACGCCGGGGGCGTCGTGCTTGTCGCCGCCTTCCCACAGGAGCGCGGCGACGTGCGTCTTGTAGGGGCTCTTGTCGCGCGAGAAGCGGATGTCGCGGTTCAGCCGGTAGAGGCTGCCGCCCACCCGCGGCACGAAGACCAGGCGCGGCATCGCGTCGGAGAGCCGCTCGCACAGGGCGCCGCACCAGGCCAGCATGGCCGGGACGATCTGCTCGTCCCAGG
>DASWGQ010000428.1:0-8617 GCA_036393595.1 Myxococcales bacterium
GGCGTCGACCCGGAGGAGAGCGCGCTGCTCCAGCGCGCGCTGGCGACCATCGGCGAGACCACCATCCACCTCGGCTCGCTCGGCGATCGCGACGCGATGATGCGGAACTCGTCCGACTACATGGAGCTGTTCTCGATCGCGATCGTCGCCTGGCAGTGGCTGCTCCAGGCATCCGCGGCGCGCGAGGGGCTGCGCCGCGATCCCGCATCTTCCGACTTCTACCGGGGCAAGCTCGCGGCGGCCCGCTACTGGTTCGCCACCGAGGTGCCGCGCATCGATCAGCTCTGCGCGCTGTGCCGCTCAGCGGACGATTCGTACGCGACCATGCGGCCCGAGTGGTTTTAGGCCCCCCGTGCAGCGCCTGTCCAAACAGCATGTCCCGCCGTGACGCGGAGAGTCCTGGACTCATCCTGACGGAGTCCCGGGACCGTCTGCAGACCGGATGACGGGTGCGCGCGCGCGTTCCATGAACGCGCGACCGTACATCTTGTCAGCGGCGTGCTGATTGTGCGCACGGCAGAGCAAACGGATCCGGTCGGCCCGGTGGAGACGCGTTCGCGCGAAGCCATCGCGGTGATCGAATTCCAGGGCGCCCGTCTCGGCGCACCTACGCCCGCCTTCGTCCTCGAACGTGCACCGGCCGCCGTCGCGTTCGTAGACCTCGCGCTTGACGGCGTCCGGGATGTGACGCGAAGTCCCCGCGTCCGCGTCTTCGGTTGGAGCCTGTCGCGCCTTCCGTCCAGTGGCGAACCGCTCCTTCTTGACCTGCTCGATCAGCACGTCGAGGGCCTTCTCGACAATCGTCGCGAGATCTCCGTCTGGGACGCGGTGGCGGAGCAGATCCCGGGCCTCGCGGAACTTGTCATGACACGCGCGGCTCGCGGTGAACTGGATCTTGAAGGTCTCCTCGGAGAGCGGCGCAATGACAGCCCGCTCATCGCGTCGCGGCACCGGCGCCGCTGGTGGTGAGAACGCGAGAGCAGCGGGCGACTCGGATTGCGCCACCGGCGTTGCGGCTGCGAACGAGTATGCGGGTGACGCTTCGGGCCGGGGGTTGGGGCCGCCGGGAAGCTTTCGCACCACAGTGGGAACCGGCGGCTGCGGCCAAAGACGCGCGACCAACTCTTCGATCTGGCGCTTCGACTTGCCGGTTGCCTCCGCCAAGACCTTCTCCTGGTTCTCGGGGGTCAAGTGCGGCGCGAGCAAGCGCAGCCCGGCCAGGTGCACCCGCCCCGAGCGGAGCGCCTCCAGGATCACCGGCATGCGTCGAGCGGCGCGGGCGAGATCGATCCGGTTGCAGGCGACGTCCTCCGAAAACCTGAGCTCGCCGACGCAGAAGGCGAACATCGAAGAGAACGACCAGTCGAGGTACAGCTTCCGTTCGTCGATCTCGCCGAGATGGACGAGGAGCGCCACATCGAGGCCGTGTGATCTCCACACCAACTCATGCGTAGCGGAACGGAGGTCCGAGGAGCTGAGCGATTCGACAACGATTGGTGAGTTCATCATGTACACGGTCGTACCATGATGTTTTTCGGAGCCCTCCGGAGGCCGCACGCGAGCGCTGTGCGGCAGGGCGTCCTCCGAGCAGAACGTGGGGCAAAGCGCCGCTCTCCACGCATCTGCAGCAGCTACACGGGGCGTTGTTGCGATCGCTCGCAGCCGTTTGCGAAGCGAAGGCTCCAAACCTGTCAATCGCAAACGACCCGCATACGTAACTTGTCCGATACGGACGACGCCGCCGTGGTGCTGTATCCGCCCCGGGGCGGGACGCAGCGCGTTACATCGTCGGCTGGCATTCGTCCTCGCGCTTGCCGGAGACGAGAGTGGATTTGAATCAGCGGGCGCGCTCGCGGCAGAGCACCACGCTCACATCGTCTGGCAACGCGCCCGAACGCAATCGCGGCAACTCGGCCAGATGGTGTGCTGCCGGATCGAGGTCGGGTCCACGCACGAGCGCCGCGATGCGATCACGCGGCGCGTACTTCAGCAATCCGTCCGAGGCCAGCAGGAGCGTGCCCTTGCCCAGTTCGGCCTTGAATGACACGGGGACGGCCGAACCGCTCCCCACGAGTGGCTTGCGCACTTGCATTTCGGTCAGCTCATCGATGCCCTCGGTGACGAGCCAGGCGCCGCAGTCACCGGCACTCGCGCCCACGATCGAGTTGTCGACTATGGCGACGACGACAAGCGCGCATTGGCCGCGGCCTACCGCAGGCGTGGCGTCGATGCGAGCGACCAGGGAAGTCCACGCCTCCGGGCACTGTGCCTTCGCCTGGTGGGCAGCGTCTGAGATCATGCGCACTGCGTGCTCGGCGGCTTCTGCGCCGCCGCGCATACCGCCGGAGCCGTCAGCGACGGCGAGCACGAGGGCCTCCGGAGTACGGATGACCGCAACACGATCTTGGCCCTGCCCCTTCGACGGAAGCACGACGTAAGCCACGTCAGGATGCCGGGCGTCGGCGGCGGTCACGCCGCCAGAGTACACGTTCTAGACCAGCCACAGCCCCGTCGCGATGACGACCAGCGCCAAGCCGTCCATGGCCGTGAGGGGCTCGCCCAGCAGCAGCGCGCCGAGCAGCAACCCGAACACCGGAGTGAGGAAGAAGTATGCGCTGACGCGGCTCGCTTCTCCGTGCTGCAGGATCCAGAACCACAGCATCGACGCGCCGACGCTGAGGACGACCACCAGGTAGGCCAGGCTGGCCCCGATCGGCGCGGTCCACTGGATGTGGGGCGGGCCCTCGATCAGCAGCGCCGCGGGGACGAGCGCGAGACCGGCGCAGAGCAGCTGGGCGGCGTTCAGCACCACCGGGTGCGGCCGCGCGCGCATGCGCTTGTAGAGCACGTTCGAGAAGACGAACGAGAGGACGCCGGCCAGCGAGAGCAAGACGTCGATGGGGCGCGCCGCGCTCGATCCCGCTCGCGTGTGCATCGCGAGGACCACTCCCGCGAAACCCAGGACCAGCCCGCTCGCCTTGCGGAACGTCAGCGGCTCCCGGAGCAGCCACGGCGCCACCAGCGCCAGGATCAAAGGGTTCGTGCTGGCGACGATGGAGCCCATCCCGGCCGACATGTGGCGCAACGCCTCGTAGCTGAGCCCGAGGTACAGAGCGTTGCCGCCCAACCCCAGCGCGAACAGCCGGAGCCAGGTCCCGCCGCCGCGGGGCACGGGGAGCCTGGCGATCCGCGCGACCGCGAAGAGCAGCCCGCCGGCGAGGAGGAACCGCATCCACAGGATGGTCAGCGGAGGGGCGCCGAGCGCGAGGACCCTGCTCGGGACGAACGCGCTCGCCCAGAGGAACACATAGAGGATGGCTACGGCGACTCCCAGGGCCGGGCGGGGCCGCGGCTCTGTGGGCAGGGGAACTTCGGCCACGGTCGCTCAGATGTCAGTTCGGGCGGCGCGGTTCGGCGGCCTGCTCGAGCTGCTCGATCTGCTCCCGCGCGTCGTCCAGCTGCGCGCGCAGGTCCTGGACCTCGGACTCGCGCTGGCGCAGACGGCCCTGCACGTCGGTCAGCTGGAAGAGGAGCCCGCGGATCTGGGTCATCAGCCGTGCGGCCTCGGATTGCTGCGGCTCGGCGTTGGGCGGCGGCGGCGCGGCGGGCTGCGGGGGCAGCGCCGGCTTGGAGGTGGCGAGCGGCGCTTCGTCCGCCTCGAGCGCCTCGCTGATGTCCCGCAGGATCGCCTCGGGGTCGCCGGCCGGCCCCTGGCCGCGAGCCGCCCGGCCCGCCCCCTGCGCCGGTGCGCGCGCCGCGGGAGCGGCCAGCGCCCACGGGACCTGCTCGGCCCCGCCCGGGTTGGTGCGGCGCAGCTCGGGCGCGACCACCGCGTGCATGCGATCGATGCCGAGCGCCGTGAGCAGCTCCTCGAGGCGGTCCGCCTCGTCCGCCTCGATCTCGGTGAATTGCACGCCGAGCCCGGCGATGAAGCGCGCGGTGGCCGCCTCCTCGGCAGTGATTACGCCCGCGACCAGGCCGGCCAGGTGCAGCGGCTTGCGCCCGCCCGGCTTGACCAGGTCGATCTGCAGCGCGGTCCCTTGCGGGAGCTGCTGCTCGGTGCGCAGGAACAGCCCTCCGGCGGAGAGGTTCTCCACCTGGCAGGCGAACGCCGCCGAGGGCCCGCGGACGTGCGCGACGACCCCGCGGGGCCTCACGCGCGTGTACCTTCTCTTTTCCTTGCTGGTCGGCACGTCCCCAATCTACCGCGATGCGTGCGCCGTGGAGAAGAACCGTGACACGGCCGGCCCCTGCGCGGCCCGGAAGGCGGCGCAGGTGCGCAGCTTCTCGACGGCCTGCGCGTAGCGGCGCGGGCCGCCGGGCAACCCCGCCATCCGTTCCCGGAAGAAGGCCTCCACTTCGGCGCGCTTGCCCTCGTCGCAGAGCGCGGACCCGGCGGCGACCAGCCCGGCCGCCTCGCGTGCCGGCAACCTGCCCGCGAGCTCCCCGAAGCTCTCGCGGACGAAGTCGTACGCGGCCGCGCGGGCCTCGACGGAATGCGTGGCGCCGTAGACCAGCGTGATCGCCTCGCGCGCGGGGAACTCGCTGGAGAGCGTGATGCGCATCGCGTCGCGAGCGATCGCCGGATCGCGGAAGCTGCCCATTGCCTCGAGGAGCAGGAGCCGGTGGTGCCGGTCGCCTTCCTTCCGGGCGGCTGCGTGGAGCTCGTCGAAGAACGCCCGGTCCCCGTGCTCGGCGGCGACCGTCAGCGCGACGGGGACCACGGTGGGATCGACCGCGCGGGGGTCCGCCAGCCACGCCTGCGCCCGCGCGCGCGCCTCCGAGACCACCTCCGGGTCGTCGGCCGCGTGCCCCAGCACCTCGAGCAGCGACGAGCGGAGCAGCTTGAGCTCGTCGGCCTCCCCGCGCCGTGGCGTCCAGCCAAGCTGGCGCGCGCGCGGCGCGTACAGATCGCGGATCCAGCGGCGGTACTGCGGCAGCTCCGCTTCGCGGAGGAGGTTCTCGTCGCGGAGCCCGCTCGCCACCGCGATGGTCGCTTCCACGACGTGCCGATCCCGATCGCGCGCGAGCGGCGGAACCACCCGCAGCAGCTCGCCGTGGTCCAGCTTTCCAGCGCGCGAGAGCGCGATCAGGTCCTGCAGGGCGGCAACGCGTTCCGCCGGGACCAGCCGCCGCCCGCCGTCCGCCAGCACGCGCTCCTGGTGCGCGGAGAGGTGGTAGTACCCGGCCGCGCCCGGGTTGGCGACGAGATCCTTGGGGCAGCCCCTCGCTGGCAGCTCGGTGGATCCGGACTGCGCCGCCAGGAGCGCGCAAGTCCGGCCGCCGCTCCAGCGCGCGCAGATCGGGACCTGCCAGACCTGCTGCCGCTGCTCCGGCGTCGGCTCCGCGCCGAGCGCCACGTACCGCTCCTGCGACAGCTCGAGCCGGGGCCGTTTTCCCGGTTCGCAGCGCACCTGCGCGGTGACGAGCGGGACGCCGGCCTGATCGAGGAAGCTGGAGAAGGCGGGCTGGATGTCCACGCCGGCCTCGGCCGAGACGTCGGCGAGGAAGTCGCTCGCGGTCGCGGTCGAGTACGCGTGCGCCTTCAGGTAGCGCTGGACGCCGCGGCGGAACTTTTCCGGGCCGACGAACTGCTCGAACATGTGGATGACGGACGCGCCTTTCTGGTAGGTGATCGCGTCGAATGCGTTGAGCATGTCGTCGTCCGACTCGATCGGCTGGCGGATCCGGCGCGCGGTGAGCAGGCTGTCCGCCGCGAGCGCGCGCCCGCGAGCTCCGACGCGATCCAGGGCCGCGCCCCATTCCGGGTGCCACGACTCGAGCGTCTTGTAGGTCATCCAGGTGGCGAACGCCTCGTTGAGCCACAGGTCGTCCCACCAGGCGTTGGTGACCAGGTCGCCGAACCACATGTGGGCGAGCTCGTGCGTGGAGACGCTCGCCTGCGCGCGGCGGAATGCGGGGGTGTCCTCGCCGGGGGGCGCGAGCAGGAGCGTCGACCCGTAGGTGACGAGCCCGACGTTCTCCATCGCGCCGCGCGCGAGGGGCACCGCGATCAGGTCGAGCTTCTCGAAGGGGTACGCGATGCCGAACCAGTCCTCCAGGCGCGGCACGATCTGCGGCGTGATCTCCTTCGCCCAGCCGGCCTGCGGGACCAGCCCCTGCGGCACGATCACGCCGACCGCCGTGCCACCCTCGCCCGTTTTCCCCGCGTCGATGCGTTCCCAGGGGCCGACCGCGAACGCGGTGAGATAGCTGGGCAGCGGACGCGTCGGGGCGAAGCGCACCGTGGTGAAGCCGTCCGCGCCGTCCTGTTGCGACTCGACCGGGGTGTTGGCGAACGCGCGCTTTCCCGTCTGGACGCGGAGGGTGAGCTGCCAGGGCACCTTGAACGACGGCTCGTCGAAGCAGGGATACGCGCGCCGCGCGTCGATCGGCTCGAAGTGCGTCGACGCGTACCATCGGCCGCCCTCCTCCGTCTGGAAGATGCCGGCGCTGTCACGGCGGGAGACCCCGCCCGAGTACGTCAGGCGCAGCGTCGCGTCGCCCGGAGGGAGGGGCCTCTCGAACGCAATTCCAACGATGTCCTTTGGCCGCGCGAGCACGCGCCCTGGCAAGATCGCTCCGCCCGCCCGCGCTTCCGCGCGCGAGAGCTGCAGGTCCTGCGCGTTCAGCCACACCACGGGCGTGGCGGCCAACACGTCGAGGTCGATTTCCATGACGCCGGTGAACCCGTCCCGGTCCGGCACCACGGTGAGGGTCGGCCGGTAACGGACGGGGCGGACGGTGTCCGGGAGACGCAGCGCGGGCGGCTGCGCCTCGGGAGCGTCGGATCCCGGCGCCGTGGTGCTCGCCGCGGCCGTCGGGTTGGCGCTGGGACCCGCCTGCGGGGCGGGGGGCGCGGGCGTTCCACGCTCGGTGGCGCACCCCAGCACGAAGAGCAGCGGCACCAGTCGCTTCATCTGCAACACCTCCGGGCGGCGCACGATCCCGCGCCACCGCGCGGTTTGCAAACCTGCACGCCCGCTCTCCGTGCAGTACAAGGAGCCGTGCCCGCCGTGTTGGAGCTCCAAGGAGTGGCGCACCGCTTCGGACGGCTGGGGCCGCTGGACCTGCGCGTCTCCGAGGGGGAGACGCTCGCCGTGCTGGGTCCGAGCGGCGCTGGGAAGACGACGCTCTTGCGCCTCCTGCTCGGGCTGCTCGCGCCGGACCAGGGCACGGTGCGCTTCCGCGGCGAGGACGTTCGCGCGCTCGATCCGGCTGCGCTGCGCCGCCGCATCGGCTACGTCGTGCAGGGGGGAGGGCTGTTCCCGCATCTCACCGCCGAGGGGAACGTGACGCTGGTCGCGCGCTTCTTGAAGTGGCCCGAGGAGCGCATCGCCGGCCGGCTGGACGATCTGCTGCACCTGGCGCGGCTCCCGGAGGCCGCGTTGCGGCAGTACCCGGCGCAGCTCTCCGGCGGGCAGGCGCAGCGGGTCGGCCTCTTGCGCGCGCTGATGCTCGACCCGGAAGTGCTCCTTCTGGACGAGCCGCTCGGCGCGCTCGACCCGGTGACCCGGTTCGACCTGCAGGCCGACCTGCGGACCGCCTTCGAGAAGCTGCGCAAGACGGTGGTGCTGGTCACCCATGACCTCGGGGAGGCCGCCTTCTTCGCCCACCGGATCGCCCTGCTCCACGAGGGCCGCATCGCGCAGGAGGGCACCTTCGACGAGCTGGCGCGCGCTCCGGCGGACCCGTACGTGGCGCGCTTCATCCACGCGCAGCGCGCTCCGCTGGAGCGGCTGCGATGATCCTCGCGCTGCTCGCCGTGGTGCAGATCGGCTCCAAGGCGTTCACCGAGTCGGTGATCGTGGCGGAGTTGGCCACGCAGATCGCCCGGAGCGCGGGCATCGAGACCGTGCACCGGCGCGAGCTGGGCGGCTCGCGCATCCTCTGGGATGCGCTCCTCGGCGGCGACATCGACGCCTATCCAGAGTACACGGGCACCATCGCGCAGGAGCTGCTGCCCGGCCAGGGCGATCTGCGCGACCGCGTCGCCGCAAAGGGCCTGGTGATGTCCCGCTCGCTCGGGTTCTCGGACAGCTACGCGATCGGCATGCAGCGGCGCGCGGCGGAGCGGCTGGGGATCCGGACGCTGGAAGACCTCGCGCGCCACCCCGGGCTGCGGCTCGGCTTCAGCAACGAGTTCATGGACCGGAAGGACGGCTGGCCCGCCCTGCGCGCCGCCTACCGGCTGCCGCAGAAGGACGTCCGCGGCATCGAGCACGACCTCGCGCTGCGCGCCCTCGCCGGCGGCGCGATCGACGCGACCGATCTCTACACGACCGATGCCGAGATCGCCGCCTACGACCTGGTGGTCCTCGAGGACGTGCGCCGCTTCTTCCCCGACTACGAGGCGGTGCTCTTGTGGCGCAAGGACCTGCCCGAAGGCGCCGCCGCGGCGCTCCGGAGACTCGAGGGGCGCATCTCCGCGCGCGAGATGATCGACCTGAACGCGCGCGTGAAGCTGCGCCACGAGCCGGAGGCCGCCGTCGCCGCCGATTTCCTCGCCGGCGCTCTCGGGGTGCGCGGCGCGGCGCGCATCGAGGGACGCGCCCGCCGCATCGCCGCGCGCACCGTCGAGCACCTGGAGCTGGTGGGGATCTCGCTCGCCGCGGCC
>DASWGQ010000429.1:0-10021 GCA_036393595.1 Myxococcales bacterium
CGATGGCAGGGGAGGCGTCGAAAGGGTCAGGGCAGGACCCGGATGACCGGCTGCATGAGGTAGGTGCCGTTCCCCAGCTTGTGGATGGACTGGGCGGCATCGAAGTCCAGCTTGATCTCCAGCGTTCCGCCCTTGGGGACCGACTGGTTCACGTCGATCTTCAGCCCGCTGGTCGAGCCGCTGGGGACCTTCACGTCCGCGGTTGGAGTTCCGTCGTTGAACACGAGCTGCGCGTTCAGGAGGTGGAGTCGGACCTGCGAGATGTTGCCCGCCGGCACCTCGATCGGGAGCTCCTCGATCCCGCCGTCCGCGGCAGTCCGCGAGCAGAGCGGCGCGAACCGTCCCCCGGTCAGCGAGAGCAGGTCGATGGTCTTCGTGTCCGTGCACAGCACGATCCAGCCGCTGCCGTCGCTTCCATCCCCGGCGGCCCCGGCATCGGGCGCGCCGGCGCCGGGCAGCGAGGTGGACGCGTCGTCGTGAACGCGGATCTCGTCGAACGTGACGTTGACCTGGCTGACGTTGGCGAGGTCGCTCGGGGCATCGGTCAGCGAGATCTTCAGCTGGCCGGTGCTGGATCCGCCGCAGGCGGCGGCGAGCAGGGAAGCGAACAGGATCGTCGAGGATGTGCGCATGATTGTCTCCGTAGGTGGGTCGGCCCGTGCCTGAGCAAGATCTCCGCCAACCGTCCTCCCTCGGAGAAAGCGGCGGTCGCGAGCCGCGGCTGTACCGGCTGGTACAGGCAGGTGTACCCTCCGGTCCGCTGCGCGCGGGCCGCCGGGAGTCGCGCCGCTAGAAATCGGTGAGGCACACATCTTGCTCGGTAGAGGCACACATCTTGCTCGATAGGTGGCTCGTGGGATCCTTCTCTTCTCGATGGATTGCCGTCCTGCTGCTGGCGGGCAGCTCCGCCGGCGCAGCCCGGGCCGAGGAGGCGCGCGCCGCCGTGCGCGCGGCCCTCGAGCAGGAAGCCACCGCGCCGTCCCGTCCTCCCGTCTTGCCGAGCCTCGCCGCCGAGCTCGCCGGAAAGCGCGGCGAGGCACTCCCCGCCAGACGACCCGACGCCGGCCGGGTGGCGGGGGAACAGGCGGAGGCGCGCGCGAACGATGCGGCGGCGGCTGCCCGGTCCGATGCTGCCTCCCGGGCAGCCCAGGGGACCGCGGCGAGCGCGGCGAAGAGCGCCAACGCCGACGCTCACGCGGCCGCGGGACAGGCGCGCGCCAACTCCGCCCGCAAGAAGCCGCACGGTCCGGGCAAGGTCCCCGCGGGTCCGCCGGCAGACTCCAGGTAGCCCTCGGTGAGGATCGCTGCGTTCCTCGCCGTCGTGTGCCTCGCGGCCGGCGCGCTCGCCGCCGGCGAGGATCATCTGCTCGCTGGAGCGCAGCTCTTCCGCGACCGGCGCTTCCAGGAGGCGTACGTCGAGTTCACGGTGGCCGCGCGGCTGGGCGCCGGCGACGACGCAGCCTGGTACGCGGCCGCGACGCTCGTGAAGCTGGAGCGACCCGAGGACGCGCTGGAAGCCTTCGCCGCCGCCGAGCGCGCCGCTCCTTCCATCGCGGATCCGCTGCTCGACTACTACCGCGCGCTGGCGTGCTACGAGGCGCGGCTCTTCCTCTGCGCCGATCGGCTGCTGGAAAGCGTCGGCGATCGGACCGGGCCGCGCATCGGCGCGCAGGCGCGCAAGATGCGCGCGGACATCGCCGCTCTTCTCGCCACCGAGCCGTCGGCGGATTCGATCGACTGGTACCACGCGCACGGGGCCGCGGCGCGAAAGGAAGGCCGCCACTCGCTGGCGGCGCTCTATTACACGGAGGCAGCGGCGCTCTCCCGCCGCCGCCAGGATCGCCACCGCGAGGCCGAGGCGCGCGCCTCGCTCGCGGAGCTGCGCAAGGAGATCGCGCCGTGATCGCCTCCGTGGTCCTGGCGGTCGCGGCAGGCATCGATCCCTGCGCGCCGGTGGAGCCGGCGGAGAAGCGGGATGCCGGCGCCGCCCAGGCCTACCTCGAGGTCGCGGAGCAGGAACAGCGCGGCGGCGCGCTCGATACCGCGGCGGCTGCGTACCGCAGCGCCCTGCGCGCCGATCCGCAGAACCCGAGCGCCCGCGCGGCCCTCGCGGCGCTCTGCCGCCGCACCACTGCCGGCGAGCAGTTCGGCGAAGCCTTGCGCCGGATGGAGAGCGGCGACCGGCGCGGCGCGATCGCGCTCTTCGAGCGGATCCGCGCAGCAGGCCCGGACCCCCCCTCCGCGTTGCTGGAGGGGATCTGCCGGTACGAGCTGCAGGAGGATCAAGAGGCAGTGCCGCTCCTCCGCGAGGCGGAACGGGATCCGACGCTCGCGCCGTCCGCCCAGCTCTTCCTCGGGCTCGTCTCGCTGAGGCAGGGCGGAGGCGAGGAGGCGGCGAGAAGCTTCGAGACGGCCGCCGCCAGAGACCCCGCCATCGCGCCCGCCGCCACCAGTCTGCTCCGCCTCGCGCGGCGGGAGGGGCGAATCGTCTTCTCGCTGCTGGCCGGACCGTCGGCGGACTCGAACGTGGACCTCGCCCCCGACGGCTCGCCGACGGCCGGTGGAAGCGAGGATGCCGCGGGCACGGTGGCGGCGAGCTTGCTGGTACGTCCTTCCGGCGAGAGCGGACCGTTCGCGCGCGCCAGCGGCAGCTACCGCAAGCTCATGCGGTTCACGCAGTTCGATCTCGGCGCCGCGGAAGCGGCGGCGGGGTGGCAGCTCGGACGCGAGCCGCGGCACGCGTCCGCCGAGTACGCGTACGACTTCCTCGGCCTCGGCGGCGACGGCTACCTTTCCGCGCACCGGGTGCTCGTGGAGGGACGCTGGACGTTCCGTCACCTCTCGCTCGCCGGGAGCTACGCCGCCAGGTTCGAGTCCTTCCTGACCGGCGCCGCGGCGCCCTACTCGGGGACGCGGCACCTCGCCGAGCTGTCGGGAGAGTGGAGGTTCGCGGGCGGCTCCGCGGTCGGGCTCGCGTACGGGGCCGTGCGCGACCTGACCGACGACGCGACCCTCACCTACCTGGAGTACCTGGAGCACGGGCCGCGCGCCTACGCGCGGTTTTCCGCGGGCCAGAACCTGCGGTTCGCCTTCGACGCGGGCGTCTCGCGCAGGAAATACGATGCGCTGGATCCGGCCTTCGCCGCCACCCGCGCGGACACGTATCTCGACGGCGCGGCCGCCGCAGAGCTGGACCTCGCCGATCGCTGGACCGGCCGCTTCTGGGGGGCGTGGCGCAGGTCGTTTTCCAACGTGCCCGACTTCGCGTACACCGAGCTTTCCGGAGGCGTCACCCTGACGTTCGTCGTGGGGCTTCTGTGAGCAGACGGTCCGCGCTGGTCCCCATCGCCGCCGCGGCGCTGGGGCTTCTGGGCTCGCTCGCCGCGACGGCCTTCCTTCACGCCTCCGCGGCCCGGGCCCTCGACCAGGTTCTCGACGAGCGCCTTCGAGGCGCGGGAGAGGCGGCCGCCGGGCTCCTGCAAGGCGCGGCGCCGTCCGCGGGGCAGCTCCAGCGCTTGATGCAGGCGAACCAGCTCGAGGGCGCCTTCCTCCTCGATCGCGACCTGACCGTGCTCGCCGACGCGACCGGTCCTGCCGGCCGCAGGGTCGACCTGTTGCGCATCGATCCAGCCCGGGTCCGCCGCGCGTTCGACGGCGAATCCGGGATCGGCGCCGGCTTCGCGCTGGGCGAGCAGGGCGTGGCCACCGGCTACTTCCCCGTCCGCGGCCCCGACGGCACGGTGCGCTCCGTGCTGGCCCTCGAGGCCGGTCAGGCGTTCGCCGGCGCGCGGCGAGGGTTGCGATCCGCGCTCGCGCTGGGAGGGGGGCTCGCTGCTGCCGGCGCCGTGGCGCTCGCGCTGGTCGCCTGGCGGTGGACGCAGGCCGAGCGGGCGCGCACGGAGACCGCCGAGCGCGCGGCACGAGGCGAGGCCATGTCCCGCATGGCCGCCATGGCGGCGCACGAGATCCGGAATCCGCTCGGGGTGATCCGCGGCACGATCGATCTGCTGCGCGAGCGGTCCGGCGCCGCGCTGGGGGAGCGCGGCGCGTCCGACCTGCAGGACGTGCTCGGAGAGGTGGAGCGTCTGCGCCGGCTGACGGAGGACTTCCTCGACGTCGCCAGCGACCGCCCCATCGTCCGGGCGCGGCTGGACCTCCGTGACGTGCTCGAGGACGCCGCCCGGGGCGCGGAGGCGTCGTTCCCGCCGGTCCGGGTGCGCCGCTCGTTCGGAGAGCTGCCGCCCGTCGAGGGCGACGGCGGCAGGCTGCGGCAGGTATTCGCCAACCTGCTCTCCAATGCCGCCCAGGCGCAGCGGGAGGGCGAGATCGAGCTGACTGCCGCGGCCGTGGACGGCGAGGTGCGCATCGTCGTGCACGACTCCGGACCGGGCGTCCGGCCGGACATCCGTCCGCGGCTGTTCGAGCCGTTCGTGAGCGGCAGGCCGGGGGGCACCGGGCTGGGGCTCGCCCTTTCCCGCCGCTTCGTCGAGCGGCACGGTGGCATGCTCGAGCTGGTCCGCGACGGGCGGCCGGGCGCCACGTTCGAAGTCCGGCTCCCCGTCGCCTCTTGAAGGAAGGCCATGGCCCGCATCCTGGTGGTCGACGACGAGCCGAAGCTCGGCAAGGTCGTCTCCGAGGCGTTGGCGCTGGACGGTCACGCGGTGACGCGGGCCGGCGGCGGTCCCGCGGCGCTGGTCGAGCTGCAGAAGGACCCGTTCGAGATCGTGGTCACCGACCTGCGCATGCCGGACGTGGATGGGCTCGGCGTGTTGCAGGCGGCGCGCGCCCGGGTCCCGCCGGCCGAGGTGATCCTCATGACCGCCCACGCGTCCGCCGAGAGCGCCGTGGCGGCGATGAAGGCGGGCGCGGCCGACTACCTCATCAAGCCGTTCGCCGTCGACGAGCTGCGCTTGCGCGTCCAGCGGCTCGTGGACCAGCGCGCCGCGCAGCGGAAGGCGGACCGGCTGGTGGAGAGCCTGACGCCCGGCCTGGTGGCAGAGAGCGCCGCGATGAAGGAAGTGCTCTCCGCGGCGCGGCAGGTCGCCTCGACCGACGCCAGCGTCTTGCTGCTCGGCGAAAGCGGGACGGGGAAGAACCAGCTGGCGCGGCTCGTCCATTATTCCAGCAAGCGCGCTGCGGCCCCCCTCGTGGAAGTGCACTGCGCGGCCCTTCCCGAGGCTCTCTTGGAGTCCGAGCTGTTCGGGCACGAGAAGGGCGCATTCACGGGAGCGCACGAGCGCAAGATCGGCCACCTCGCCGCCGCAGATACGGGCACGCTGTTCCTCGACGAGATCGGCGAGGTGACGCCGGCCACCCAGGTCAAGCTGCTCCGGTTTCTCCAGGAGCGTGAGTTCGTGCCGGTGGGATCGACGCGGACGCGCAAGGTGGACGTGCGCGTGGTGGCGGCGACCAACCGCGATCTCGAGGCCGCGGTGAAGGCCGGCACCTTCCGCGAGGACTTCTACTACCGGCTCAACGTGTTCGCGATCCACGTACCGCCGCTGCGGGACCGCCGCGAGGACATCCTGCCGCTCGCCGAGCGTTTCCTGGCGTCGCGGGGCGTGCCGGGCTCCAAGGTGTCCACGGCGGCGCGCGAGCGGCTGCACGAGCATGCCTGGCCGGGGAACGTCCGCGAGCTGGAGAACGCGCTGGAGCGCGCCTTGATCCTCGCCGGCGACGAGGAGATGGGCGCCGAACATCTCGGCAGGCTGGGACGTGCGCCGGGGCAGGTCGAGGCGGGAGGCCTGCGCGCGGCGGACCTCCTGCGGGAGGGCTTCAACCTGGACGAGTTCGAGCGGGAGCTGATCGAGGCAGCCATCGAGCGCGCGGGCGGGAACAAGGCGGCCGCCGCGCGCCAGCTCGGTATCACCCGGCGGCGCTTGTACTCCACTCTGCAGAGCCTCTCGGCCCGGACGGGCGAGGACGATCCCGACGCCGGATGAAACGAGGGCCGGCGGCGCCTCGCGGCGCGCGCCGACCCGAAGACCGCCACTCCGGGCTAGCGGCCGCGGCTCGGCGGCGTCCCCGCGGGAGTGCCCGCCGAGGCGGCGCGAGCCATGCCCGCCGCCGCGCGGCTGTCGGCGTTGGCGCTCCGCGCCGCGCTCGCCGCCGCACCCTGCGCGGATCGGCTGGCGCCCTCGTCGCCCGCCTGGTCGTCAGCGTGCTGGCCCGCGCGGCTGAGGGCTGCGCGCTCCTTCGCGCCCTTCAGACCGAACGCGATGTTCGACAAGGCGTTCTGCGCGTGGTCCGACGCGGTGCTCGGCAGCGTCGGCGGCGTCGCCTTCACGGCCGGCTCGCCCGCGTCGTCGCTCAGCGCCGCGTGAGCGGCCGCCTTCGCGTTGGCCTTCTCCGGGAGCGTGCCCGCCGCAAAGGCAGGGGCGGCAGCGAGCAGGCCCGTCATCAGCAACAGCGAGTTCCGCTTCATGCATGCCTCCTTTTGCCGCACCGATGCGGCGTCGCCTGAGAGAGCAAGCTGCGTGCCGAGAGAAAACCCTTCGAACCGCGGTCTTGCGCGCCTGCAGGTGCACCGGCACGTGCGCTCGCCGCGTACGCCTCGGTACGGTCGGCCGCCCCTACATGCGCCGCAGCAGGCGCAGCGTTCCTCACGTCCCTTGCGGTATCGGATCTCCGAGGCGTATAGGGGTCGCCTTACCGAATCAGCAGGGGGAATTCCATGACGAGCGCGCGCATCGCACCCAAGGTGCTGGGTCCGCTTTGCATCGCTTTCTGCTCGGTGCTCCTCGCGCCGGCGCGGGCGGCTGCCGCCCGGCCCACGGTGGTCCAGCAGGTCAAGAACGACGTCTCGTTTCCGCTGCGAGACATGGCCGCCGCCGCGCAGGCGAGCAATGGCGCGCAGCAGGAGCAGGCGCCCGTGGCGCTGCCCACGGGGGCCCTGGTCACGACCTCGCAGCCGGATCCCGTCGCCGCGCCGCTCACCTCGACGCTCACGGGCGTGCGCGTCGGCCCCAATTTCGACGGCCAGAGCGCGAACGACACGCGCAACCTGCTCGGGGTGGCCTTCGTCCCGCCCGACACCAACGGCGCGGTGGGCGCGACGCAGTTCGTGCAGATCGTCAACGTGACCATCGCCGTCTATGACAAGGGCACGGGAGCGCTCGTGCTCGGTCCGGCGCTCATCAGCAGCGTCTGGAGGGGCTTCGGAGGGCCTTGCGAGAACGGGGACGGCGGCGATCCCATCGTGCTCTACGACCAGATCGCCGGCCGCTGGCTGGTGAGCCAGTTCCAGTTCAACAGCTCTTTCACCAGCGACCAGGAATGCGTGGCCATCTCCACCAGCTCGGACGCGACCGGCAGCTACAACCGGTACGAGTTCGACTTCGGCGATCAGTTCCCCGACTACCCGAAGTTCGGAGTGTGGCCGGACGCCTACTACATGTCGTCGAACACCTTCGTGCCGTTCGGAGGCACCTTCAGCTTCGCGGGAGCGCAGGCCTGCGCCTTCGAGCGCGCCGCCATGCTGGTCGGCGCGCCAGCCCGGGCGATCTGTTTCCAGAACCCGACCGCGGCCAGCCTGCTGCCCTCCGATCTCGACGGAAGCGTGTTGCCGCCGGCCGGCCAGCCCAATTTCTTCATGGACATCGCCGACTCGAGCCATCTCGAGATGTTCCAGTTCCACGTCGACTTCGGCAATCCCGCCAGCTCCACGTTCACCGGGCCCGTGGCCGTCGCGGTGGCGCCGTTCAGCCAGATCTGCGCGCGTGCCATCAACCTCGCCTGCATCCCGGAGCCCCCGCCTGGGGAGAGGGTCGACGGGCTCGGCGACCGCCTGATGTTCCGCCTGGCGTATCGCAACCTCGGCGATCACGAATCGCTGGTCGTCAACCACACCATCAAGGGCGGCGCGCTGGCCGGGGTTCGCTGGTACGAGATCCGCAATCCCAGGGCGCCGTTCCTGTTCCAGCAAGGCACCGTGGTGGACCCGGACGTGAATTTCTGGATGGGCAGCATCGCCATGGACAAGGCCGGCAACGTGGCGCTCGGCTTCAGCGCCTCGGGCCAGAAGCTGAAACCGAGCGTCTTCGTAGTGGGATGAGCGCCGAGCGATGCCTTGGGCACCATGTCCGGACCGCTCGTCCTCGTCGCCGGAGGCGGCGTCCAGCAGCAGTCGTTCAACCGCTGGGGCGACTACAGCAGCATGGCGGTCGACCCGAGCGACGACTGCAAGTTCTGGTACACCCAGGAGTACTACAAGACGACCGGCAGCTTCGCCTGGACGACTCGGATCGGCGCGTTCAAGTTCGACTCCTGCGTGGCGCGACCCCGCGGAAGATGAACACGGGGCCGCGCCGCGCGGTCAGTGCTGGTACCAGACCTCCGCGCGAGGGGCGCCGGTGTTGACGTCCGCGCCCCCCAGGATCAGGACGTGGGGGTTGCCGGCCGCGTCGACGAAATAGGCGCTCGACTGGTTGAAGAAATTATACCCGTTCTACGAGGGGCAGATTCCGGGGGAAGCTGCGCGCGACCACGCTTCAGCGCAGGCCCCGGAGCGGGTCAGGGGGCTCGACTCGTCTCATCGCGTCATCAACCACCGGATAAACTTGACTTAAGCGTATGGTTTCGTTAGGCCACCCTCGGGCCCGCAGAGGGCCCGGCCGGGGGCAGACGATGAGGCTCACAGCGCAGGAAGAATACGGGCTTCGGTGCCTGCTCCAGGTCGCCAGGCAGGCAGAGATGGCCACGACGACCCCCGAGATCGCCGAGCGGGAAGGGCTGAGCAATGCCCACGTGCACAAGCTGATGCGCCTCCTGCGGCGCGGGGGACTGGTGAAGAGCGTCCGCGGCCGGAAGGGCGGCTACCAACTCGCCCGGCCGGCTGAGGAGATCAACGTCGGCGCGGTGCTCGCCTCCCTGGGGGACACCCTCTACTCGACCGAGTTCTGCGGCCAGCACAGAGGCGTCGAGCGCACCTGCGTGCGCAACGACGACTGCTCCATCCGGTCGCTTTGGATCGCCGTCGACCGGGCCGTGCAGCGCGCCCTGCAGAGCACCAAGCTCAGCGACCTGCTCCGCAGCGAGCCGGAGATGGACGTCTGGATGCGATCCCAACCCGAGACCTTCCCCTTGAGGACGTTATCGTGAGCACCTCCGCGAAGACTCTCCAGGACCTGACCAACCGGCAGTACAAGTACGGGTTCGTCACCGACATCGAGGCGGACGCCGTCCCGCGCGGTCTGAACGAAGACGTCATCCGGCTCATCTCCGCGAAGAAGAACGAGCCGGAGTTCATGCTCGAGTGGCGCCTCAAGGCGTACCGCCACTGGCTCACCATGAAGGAGCCGCGCTGGCAGAACGTGCGCTACCCGCCCATCGACTACCAGGACATCGTCTACTACTCGGCGCCCAAGCCGAAGGGGGAGGGACCGAAGAGCCTCGACGAAGTCGATCCCGAGCTGCTCAAGGCCTTCGGCAAGCTCGGCATCCCGCTCGAAGAGCAGAAGCGGCTCTCCGGGGTCGCGGTGGACGCCGTCTTCGACAGCGTCTCGGTGGCCACCACCTTCAAGGAGAAGCTGGCCAAGGCGGGCGTCATCTTCTGCTCGTTCTCCGAGGCGGTGCAGAAGCATCCGGAGCTGGTCAAGAAGTACCTCGGGTCGGTGGTCCCCTATTCGGACAACTTCTTCGCCACGCTCAACTCCGCGGTCTTCAGCGACGGCTCCTTCGTCTACGTCCCCAAGGGCGTGCGCTGTCCGATGGAGCTGTCGACCTACTTCCGCATCAACGCGGAGAACACCGGCCAGTTCGAGCGCACGCTGATCGTCGCCGAGGAGGGCAGCTACGTCAGCTACCTCGAGGGCTGCACCGCGCCGATGCGCGACAAGAACCAGCTCCACGCCGCGGTGGTCGAGCTGGTCGCGGAGGGCAACGCGCAGATCAAGTACTCGACGGTGCAGAACTGGTACCCGGGCGACGCGCAGGGCAGGGGCGGCATCTACAACTTCGTGACCAAGCGCGGCGCGGCCAGGGGCAGGGCGTCCAAGATCTCCTGGACCCAGGTGGAGACCGG
>DASWGQ010000430.1:0-3227 GCA_036393595.1 Myxococcales bacterium
TACGCCTTGCGGATGCTCTTCCGGACGCTGCGCTTGATCTTCATCTGATTCTCCATGTGCGGCGCTATGCCGCGGTTGCGGTTGACGACACTTCGACGGCGGGGAATTCCGCGAGGTAACGGCGCACGATCGACTCGCGGAAGCTCAGCTCGAACTGCTCCTTCTTGCAGGCGACTTCATCCATGCGGCCGGTCTTGAGGTACTTGCCTCCCAGGCATCCGCCCACGCAGACCGGCAGGTATGGGCAGTCGCCGCACTTCTGCCAGGGGCGCAGCGCGACCAGGGGCGCGACCTTCTCCGGGCCGGCGGCCGCGACGTGCGTGACCTCCAGGCCGGGGATGCCCGCAACAGCCGGGCACTTGTAGACGCGCCCCTCCGGGTCGATCGTGTAGTTGTTCTTCCAGTGCAGCTCGCACGGGCCGAGCAGCGCTTCCAGCGTGTCGCTGCCCCCCAGCGCCTTGAGGCCCAGGCCGCGCCTCTCGATGCTCTTGTTGAGCTGCACCAGGACCTGCGACTCCTCCTTGTCGCCGCAGCCGGTGCAGCTCGGCTTGCTCTTCTGCGTGTCGACGATGGGCTTGAAGTGCACTCCTTCGAGCTTGCCGCGCAGGCCGGCCGACTCGATGCGGTCGAGGAGGCGCTCGAAGCTCTCTTTCTGCTCCGGCAGGAAGTTCCCGCCCACGAAGATCTTCACCAGGCCCGCGCAGTCGACGACGTTGTCGAAGATCTCGTCGAAGCTGCCGCGCCCGTTGCGGTAGACGCGCATCTGGTCGTGCGTCTCGCGGTCGCCGTCGAGGGTCACCTTGAAGGACCCGGCGCCGAAGCGGCACATCTCGCGCACGAAGTGCGGCGTGAGCCCGATGCCGTTGGTGGTGCACGACCACTTGAAAGAACCGCCGCGCGCCTCCATGGAAGCGCCCAGCACCTCGGCGGTGCGGAGCATGAAGTCCTTGCGGGTGAGCGGCTCGCCTCCGAAGTAGTGCACGTGCAGCGTGCGCAGCGCGCGCTCGTCCACGGTGTGCAGGATCCACTCGAGGGTGGAGTCCTCGGTGTGGGCCTGCATCTTGGTGAAGGCGGGCGCTTCCTTCTGGAAGCAATACGTGCAGGCCAGGTTGCACGCCAGCGTGGGCATGAGCGTGACGTGCATCGTGTCGGGGATCCCCTCGGCGGCGCGCTCGAGGAACGCGCGCAGGTTGGCGTCGTCCTCCGAGCGCGAGCGCACCAGGAATCCTTCCTCGAGCAGCACCTGCTGCGTCTCGCGCTCGGCGTCGTCCGCGGGCCGGCGGTCGCGGGCCCAGCGCTCCATCGCGTCGGAGGTGGCGGAGTCGATCCCGATGTAGTGATCGGCGAGGACGCTGTAGAGCACGTGCTCGCCGGGCCGCACGTCGCGGTAGGCGACGACGAATCGCGACAGCTGCATGCGCGCGTTGTTACGCAACGAAGATGCCAGCGCGCGCGGCGGGCCCGTGCGTGGATACCGATCGACAGGAACGGGGCGCGTACGCAGAGGATCTGCGGCGACGAGCCAGGATTCGAGCCACGGGCCAGGATTCGAGCCCTGCCGGGGGTGGGCAGATCTGGCCCGAAGTCTGGCCCGCAACGGCGGTTGCGCCCGGTCTTTCGCATCGAGAAAACACAATCGGCGCGACCACTTGGCCCCGATGGCCAAAATCCTGGCCGGTGCGGCCAATCTCCTGGCCGGTACGGCCAATCTTCTGGCCAGGGCGGTGGCGCGCGATTTGCTCTAGGAAGCGCCGTGACCGCCCAAAAACTCATCGGTGTCCGGCACCTCCGATCCGAGGGTCGGAGGATCCCCGTCCTGCTCTTCCGCAACGGCCGCGGTTCGGTCTCGGCGCAGTGCCTGATCCATCCTGGCGACACGCCCATCCTCGACGGGCCCTCGCCGGAGGCGGTGCTCGCCGTGCTGGCCGGCGTGATCGACGATCTGTTGCTCGCCCGCGGGTCGGGCGTGGCCGCACCGACCCGTTAGATCAGGCGCGGCGCTCCGGGCGGAGCCGCCTGGCGGCCGCCACGCCGATGACCGCGGCGGCGGCGAAGCTGCAGCCGACCAGGATCCACACCAGCGGTCCGGGGACCTCGTGCCGCTCGAGCGCGGCCGCGCTCGGGACGAGCGATCCCGCCCACACGTACAGCGCGATCCCGGGAGCCATGCCCAGCACCGTGCCGAGGACGAGGTCACGGGCTTTGAGACCGGTGAGACCGAGCACCGCGTTGCTGGGGGTGAACGGGAGCAGGGGAGAGATCCGGATCAGCGCGACGGTGGCCAGGCCGCCGTCCTCGGCGAGCTCGGCGAGGGCGCGCGCGCGGGGCCGGGCGAGCAGCCACCGGGCGAACGCGCCGCGCCCCAGCGCCCGCGCGGTGCCGAAGGAGGTCGCGGCGCTGGCCACGGCCGCCGCGAGCGACACCGGGAACCCCCAGGGGCCGAACAGCCAGCCCGAGGCGAGGATCAGCGGGATGATCGGCACGAGCAGGAGGGTCGCGACGTACATGCCGGCGCCCCACAGCAGCGCGCCGGCGAGACCGGCGCCCCGCAGCCTGCCGGCCGCCAGCGCGATCCAGTGCAGGAGGGGCAGCTCGACCCCGATCACCCACAGGGCAATCAGCGCCGCGGCCCCGGCGGCGAGGCGCAGCGCGGTGCGCGAAGGGCGCATCCGGAGCCTAGGTTCCCTTCGGCCGGCGGCGGCCCAAGGTCTTGCGCGGCGCGGCGGGCGTCGAGCTGGAGGTCGGGGTCGGGGTCGGGGCCGGGGCCGGGGCCGGGGTCGAGTGGGACGCTCCATTTCCGGGCAGCTCCCGCGATCGGTGTGACGTGTCGGTTCGCATCCCGTCATCGGCGTTTCTCCTTCGCAGGGTCGTGAAAGGAGAAACGCCGATGACGGAGATGCCGAAATTGCCACACCATAAGCTGATCGCGTTCGGGGTCGCGAGGGACCTGCTGCTCGCGGTCCGCGCTGCCCAGGTGAGGGATGCGAAGCTTCGGGACGAGGCGTTGCGCTCGGCGAAGAGCGCTTGCCTCGACTGTGCGGAGGGGGCAGGCCGTGTTTCGTTGGCCGACAAGGCTCGGGCGTTCACGATCGCTCGCGGGGAAGCGTGCGAAGCGGCAGCTGCCGTGGAGGTCGCTGCTCTCTGTGGTGACGCTTCCCCAGAAGACGCCCGGCTGGTGGGCCAACTCGCCCACCGGCTGGTCGCGATGCTGACCGCGCTCATCCGGC
>DASWGQ010000431.1:0-1706 GCA_036393595.1 Myxococcales bacterium
GGCCGGCTCGGCGGAGTGCACCACCTCGAGCCCGCTGCCGAAGCCCAGCGTGAGGTGGAACCCGACCGGGCGCGGATCCAGCGAGACGTCCACCGCCGCCGCGTTCAGGTTCAGCTCGTTGGCGCGTCGCGCGGTGGTGCCGGTTCCGGGCAGGAAGCTGGCCCCGTCCGCCGGCCGGTTCCAGTTGAGCGCGTAGAACGCGTCGAGCCAACCGTGGAGCTGGACGGAGGACGGCTCCGCCGCCGGAGGGCTCGCCTGCGCGAGGAGGAGCGCCATCGCCAGCGGAGCGGGCATGGAAACCCGACCCTGCAGGGCAGATGCCACTCTCTTGAAACAGTCGCGCTTCCCGGACGTAAGGGCCCTGCCCCGCCGCGGGTCTGTCCGCGCGCTTGGAGCGGGGCCGCTCTTCGGCCATCATGGCCCGCCTTTTTTCCGGAGGAGACGATGCGCAACGGGATCGGTCTGCTTCTCGCAGGAATGCTTCTCGAGCCGGGCGCGGCGCGCGCCCTGACCGGCGACGAGTTGGTCGCCCGCAACCTCGAGGCGCGGGGCGGCGCGGCGAAGCTCACCGCCGTCCGATCGCTGCGGCTCACGGGGACCGCTTCCTTCACCTTCGGCGACAACAAGATCGACGCCGAATGGGCGGCCCTGCAGAAGCGTCCCGGGATGGTGCGCACGGAGATCTCTCTGCAAGGGCTCACCGCCGTGGACGCCTTCGACGGCCGCGACGGCTGGGAGGTGCAACCGTTCTCGGGCCGGCGCGATGCGCACCGCACTTCCGCCGACGAGGCCAAGGACCTGCAGCGCAATGCGGAGATCGGCGGCCCGCTCGCCGCCGCCGCCGAGAAGGGGCACCGCATCGAGTACCTCGGCACCGACGACCTCGACGGGACGCCCGCGCACAAGCTGCGGGTCACGCGCAAGGACGGCGACGTGCAGTACGTCTTCCTCGACCCGGACTATTTCCTCGAGATCCGCGTCGTGACCGAGACCAAGGTGCGCGGCGTCGAGCGCATCACCGAGACCGACCTGGGAGGGTACGAGCAGGTGGCGGGAGTCTGGTTCCCGTTCTCCGTCGAGTCGGGCGAGAAGGGGAAGCCGCGCAACTTCCGCCTGACCATCCAGCGCGCCGAGCCGAACGTGGAGGCGGACGAGGCGCTCTTCCGTTTCCCCACCGGGCCGGTCGGCCGCGCCGTGCTGGCGGGTCCCGCGCCCGCGCAGAAGCCGGCCGCCCCCGCGCCGCCGGCCCCGGCCGCCCGCAGGGCGGAGGGCCTGGATTCGGGCGTCATCTCCGGCCTCAACTCGCGCAACATCGGCTCGGCGGCGATGAGCGGCCGCATCGCCGCGGTCGCCGCGCGCAACGAAGAGGGCAGGACCACCATCTACGTGGGCGCCGCGAGCGGGGGCGTGTGGAAGTCGGGCGACGGAGGCACCACCTTCCGGCCCGTCTTCGACAAGGCGCCGGTGCAGTCCATCGGGGCCATCGCGATCGATCCCACCCATCCGCAGACGGTCTGGGTGGGCACCGGCGAATCGTGGACGCGCAACTCGGTCTCGATCGGCGACGGCATCTACAAGTCGACCGACGGAGGCGAGACCTGGACCAACATGGGCCTGCGCAGCGCCGAGCGCATCGTCCGCATCCTGGTGCACCCGAAGAACGGCAACCTGGTGTACGCCTGCGTCCCCGGAAAGTTGTGGAGCGA
>DASWGQ010000432.1:0-2909 GCA_036393595.1 Myxococcales bacterium
GTCGGCCAGCGCCGACACGTACACCAGCGAGGTGTCCTGGAAGAGGATGATCGCCTGCGTGAGCAGGAGCGGCACCATGTTGCGGAACGCCTGCGGCAGCACCACGTGCCACATCGCCTGCAGCGGCGTCATCCCCAGCGCCAGCGCCGCCGAGCGCTGGCCCTTGGGCACGCTCTGGATTCCCGCGCGCATGATCTCCGAGTAGTAGGCGGCCTCGAACAGGGCGAAGGCGACCATTGCGGAGGCGAGCCGCAGATCGGTGGCGTGGCTCAGCCCCAGCACGTCCCGCAGGAGCGAGGGGACGATGAGGAAGAACCAGAGCAGCACCATCACCAGCGGGACCGAGCGGAACAGGCCCACGTACGCCGCCGCGAAGAGCGACACCGGACGGGCGGGCGAGAGGCGCAGTACCGCAAGGACCGTCCCCCAGGCGATCCCCGCCGCGACGGCGACCGCGGTGATCGCGAGCGACACCTTCATCCCCTGCCAGAGGAACGGCAGCGCGCCCGGGATGGAGCTCCAGTCGAGCTCGTACATGGCTATTTCCGGCTCCCCAGGTATCCCGGCACGCGCGCGCGCGACTCGACCGCGCGCATGAGCAGCTGGATGGCGGCGTTGACCACGAGGTACAGCACGGTGACGGCGAGGAACGACTCGTAGGCGTGCGCCGTGTAGTCGACGAGCTGCCTGCCCTGGGCGGTGAGCTCCAGGAGGCCGATGGTCGAGCACACGGCGGAGTTCTTGAAGACGTTGAGCGTCTCGGAGGTGAGCGGGGGGACGATGAGCCGCGCCGCCATCGGGAGGAGCACGTAGCGATACGTCTGCGGCAGCGTCAACCCGAGCGCGAGCCCGGCATTCTTCTGTCCGCGGGGAAGCGACTCGATCCCGGCGCGCACCTGCTCGCAGACGCGCGCCGCGGTGAACAGGCCCAGGCAGGCCGCCGAAGCCAGGAACTGCTGCGCGAACGGATCGATCTGCTTGAAGCGGTGGCCGCCCGGGACGATCTCGGGGACCACGAAGTACCAGATGAACAGCTGGGCGAGCAGCGGCACGTTCCGGAAGATCTCGACGTAGGCGCCCGCGAAAGCGCGGAGCCCGCGGCCCGGCACGGTGCGCAGGATCCCCAGCACGGTTCCGAGCGCCAGCGCGAGGACCCAGGCCGCGAGCGACAGCGCGACGGTGTTGCGCAGCCCCACGAGCAGCCACCCCAGGTAGGTGGTCTCGCCGGTCGGGACCGGGCTGAAGAAGATGCGAAAGTCCATCCGCGTCCGGTCAGTCCAACGCCTTGTCGTTCGGGCTCTTGAACAGCGCCTTCATCTCGTCGCTGAGCGGGAAATCCAGGTTGAGTCCCTTGGGCGGGATGGGCTTCTGCAGCCACTTCTCGTAGATGGGCAGGATCCCGCCGGAGGTCTCGAGCGCGGCGATGGTGCCGTCGACCAGCGCCTTGAAAGGCTTGTCGTCCTTGCGCATCGAGCAGCCATACGCCTCGCGCGACTGCGGCGTGCCGGTGACGACCCAGTCGGCCGGCTTCCGCGACTTCGCCAGCTCGCCCGAGAGGAGCACGTCGTCGAGCATGAACGCCGCCGCGCGTCCGCTCTCGAGGATGAGGAAGGACTCCCCGTGGTCCTTGGCGCTGGTGATCTTCACCCCGAGCTTCTTCTCCTCGTTCAGCTTGCGCAGCAGCCGCTCGGAGGTGGTGCCGGCCGTCACCACGGCATTCTTGCCCGCCAGGTCAGGAAAATCCTTGATGCCGCTGTCCTTGCGGGTGAGCAGTCGGGTGCGGACGATGAAGAGGGTGTTGGAGAACGCCACCTGCTTCTGGCGCTCGAGGTTGTTGGTGGTCGAGCCGCACTCGATGTCCACCGTGCCGTTCTGCACCAGCGGGATCCGGTTCTGCGAGGTCACCGGCACGAGCTTCACCTGCACGCCGGGGAGCTTCAGCTCCTGCTTCACCGCGTCGACGATGCGCAGCGCGATGTCCTGCGAGTAGCCCACCACCTGCTGCTTGTCGTCGTAATAGGAGAACGGGATCGACGATTCGCGGTGGCCCAGCGCGATGACGCCGCTGTCCTTGATCTTCTTGAGTGTGCCGCCCGGCTCCTCCGCCCCGAGTCGGAGCGGCGCGCCCAGGCACAACAGTACGGCGAATGCGCGGAGCTGGGGCATGGTGGTCTCTCCCGGCAGGAGGAGACCCTCTTACCAGAGAAGAAGCCGGCGCGCCCTCACGAATCCGGCGGCCGCCCCGCCTCGATCACGCGCGAGCGCGTCTGCAGGACGGTGAACGCCACGCGCCGGTTGGTCGCGCGTCCGGCGGTGCTCGCGTTGGTCGCGATGGGCCGTCCCTGCCCGAAGCCTGTGGCGCGCAGCCGCTCGGCCGGAACGCCCTTCGATTCCAGGTAGGCCGCCACCGCCTCGGCGCGCGACTGCGCCAGGACGATGTTGCGCAGCGCGCTGCCGCGGTCGTCGGTGTGCCCTTCCACCTGCACCAGGAGCAGGTCGGGATGGCTGAGGAGCACCGCGGCCACCTGATCGAGCAGCCTGTGCGATTGCCGCTTGATGGTCGCCTTGTTCGTCTCGAACCGCACCTGCTCGAGGATCTCGACGCGGCTGGCGGTGACGGTGACCAGCTGGCGCGCGCCGATCGGGCACCCGTAATTCGCGACCGGCCCCGGCTGATCCGGGCACGAGTCCTCGGAATCGGGGACGCCGTCCCCGTCCCGGTCGGCCGGGGGCTCGGGGACGTACGCCGCATGCACCATCTTCGGCGCCTCGGCCGGGACGGGCGGGCAGCTCAGCGCCTCGGAGAAGACCTGCACGGGCAGCGGCGAGGGGCGGATGAGCGGGCGGAAGAGCGAGGGGTTCTCGTTGCAGGCCGAGGGCGACCATCCCACGCCGAACATGAAGCGGGC
>DASWGQ010000433.1:0-2640 GCA_036393595.1 Myxococcales bacterium
CTTGATCCAGTCCCGCGACCGCCCGGACCGGTACGGCGAGTCCGCGCGCTTGGCCATGACGCCCTCGAGCCCCAGCTCGCGCACGCCGCGGAACATCTCCTCGCCGCGCGCCTCGACATGATCGACGTACCGCAGCGGGCCGAGATCGGGGAGCAGCAGGCGCAAGAGACGCTTGCGCTCGGCGAGCGGAAGCGGCCGCAGGTCGAAGTCGTCGAACCCGAGCAGGTCGAAACAGAACAGGGTCGCGGGAAGCTCCTGCGCGGCGCGCTCGAGATCGCGCGGGGCGGTGAGCAGCGCGCGCTTCTGCAGCCGCTGGAAGCTGGGCCGTCCGGATTCGTCGAGCACCACGATCTCGCCGTCCATCACCACCTGCTCGGCGGGCAGCGCGCGCAGCGCGGAGGCAAGGTCGGGATGCACGCGCGTCGCCTCGGAGCCGCGGCGGTAATGGATCACCGCGCGTCCATCCTCGCGCCCCGCGACGGCGCGGAACCCGTCGTATTTCAGCTCGAAGAGCCAGGCCGGATCGCTGAACGGGCGCGGCTGCACCTCGGCCAGCATCGGCTGCACCTCGGAAGCGCGCACGCGCCGCCGCGGTGGGTGGAGCGCGCGCAGCTCTTCCCGGAGCGCGGCGACGCCCGCGGGAGTGGGCAGCACCGGCGCATCGGAGAAGCCGCCGCCCCTGCGCACGTGCGCGTCGCTCGTCTCCTTGATCAGCAGCCACTCCTTGCCGCGGGTGCGCACCAGCGTCCAGGCGCCACGCAGCTTGTACCCGCGCAGCTCGAAGAGGAGCTTCCCCTCGCGGATCCCGCTGGAGAAATCCTGCACGGGCGTGCAGCCGCCGCAGTCCCACGGCTCTCCATCGGCCGCGGCGCCGCCGTCGATCTCGACGGCGAAGCGCCGGTCCGCCGGGTCGGGCGACGGACCCTTGGGGACCGCCCAGGACCGCAGAACCCCGTCCGTTTCCAGGTGGAGCGCATATCCGGGACGCGCCCCCGCCTGCCGCACGACGGCGAACCGCCTGCCCGGCCGCTCGTCCAGGAAGTTGGGCATGAGCACGAGGAGGTTATCATCGCGCGCATGGGCGCTCGCTCCATTGGTTCGGGGACGATCTCGTTCGGCCTGGTCTCGATCCCGGTCAAGCTGTTCTCGGCGACGCAGAGCCAGGCGGCGATTTCCTTCAACCTGCTGCACGCGAAGTGCAAGGGCAGGTTGAAGCAGCAGTACATCTGCCCGCGCGACGAGAACGAGATCGTCGAGCGCAACGACATGGTGAAGGGATACGAGTTCGCCAAGGACCAGTACGTCACCTTCACCCCCGAGGAGCTGAAGGCGCTGGAGGAGAAGGCGTCGCAGCAGATCGAGATCAGCGAGTTCGTGCCGACCGAGAAGATCGATCCGGTGTTCTTCGACAAGGCGTACTACCTGGCACCGGAGAAGGGCGCCGACCGCGCTTACCGATTGCTGTCGGAGGCGATGCGCGCCACGGGGCGCACGGCGCTCGCCCGCTACGCCGCGCGCGGCAAGCAGTACCTGGTGCAGCTCCGCCCCATCGAAGGCGGCGGCCTGGTCATGCAGCAGCTCATGTACTCCGACGAGGTGCGGCCCTTCTCCGAGGTCGAGGTGCCGCAGGGCGAGGTGAAGCCCGCCGAGCTGGAGCTGGCGAAGCAGATCATCGGGCAGATCGCAGAGGACGAGTTCAAGCCCGAGAAGTACGAAGACGACGTCAAGAAGCGCATCCAGGAGCAGATCCAGCGGAAGGTCGAAGGCCAGGAGATCGACCTGACGCCGGCGGAGCAGCCGAAGACCCAGGTCATCGACCTGATGGAAGCGCTCAAGGCGTCGCTGGCCGCGCGCGGCGAGAAGGGCGCGGAGCCGGTCGCGGAGGACCGCAGGCCTGCCAAGCGCGCTCCGCGGACGGAGAAGGCGGCGAAGGCTTCCCGCAAGTAGCCCCGGCGTGCGAACCTCCCGGCGATGACCGGGTACGGCTCGCGCGAGGTGTCGCGGATGCTCGGCCTTTCGGTGGGCCAGCTGCGGTCCTACGTGCGCGCCGGATTCCTCAAGCCCGCGCGCGGGCCGCGCGGCGAGCTGCGCTTCAACTTCCAGGACCTGGTGCTGCTCCGCACCGCGCAAGGCCTGGTCGGCGCGCGCATCGCCTCCCGCCGGGTCCGCGCGGCGCTGCGCAAGCTGCGCTCGGAGCTGCCCGAGGGACGGACGCTGCGCGACGTGCACATCCGCGCCGAGGGAGACCGCATCGTGGTCGGCGACGGCGCGCGCGAGTGGAGCGCCGAGGATGGGCAGGTCCTCTTCGACTTCGGCACCGCGGAGATCGCCCGCCGCATCGCTCCGCTGGCGCGCAAGGCGTCCCCTTCCCTCGACGCGGACGGATCGTACGAGCGCGGCTGCGATCTGGAGGAGGCCGATCCGGCGGCGGCGCGGGCGGCGTACCAGCGCGCGCTGGAGCTGGATCCCGGTCACGGCGGCGCGCACGTCAACCTGGGGCGGCTGCTGCACGAGGCGGGCGAGGCGGCCAGCGCGGCGGAGCACTACCGGCGCGCCCTCGAGGTCCAGCCCGAGGACAGCACCGCCGCGTTCAACCTCGGCGTCGCCCTGGAGGACCTCGGGCGCCGCGCGGAGGCCATC
>DASWGQ010000434.1:0-37835 GCA_036393595.1 Myxococcales bacterium
ACCGAGACGACCCCGGGGGCCTCCGGCGACTATCGCAAGACCCAGCCGTCGTTCCCCTCCGGGGATTTCGGACTGACCGTCGTCTGCAACCCCTGCGGTTTGCCCCAGATCTCGCCGACCGCGACGATCACCGGCAACATCCAGGGCGTCGTGCTCGGCGGTCCGGGCATGCACACGATCAACTACCCGAAGGCGGGCGTGGCGGTCGCCATGAACCAGCCCGTCGCGGTCAGCTGGACCACGCCGATCCAGGCGGCGTCCGCCGCCGTCACGACGAACAACTTCGGCCCGGTCCTGGCGGCCGACACCGGGACGTACACCATCCCGGGAGCGAGCAACCCGGCGGCAACCAGCCAGTCCCTCAACCTCGCCCGCTACAACGAGGTGCCGATTGCCGGCGGCCTGTTCGGTTCGCGCCTGCGCGTGACGGTGGAGGCGAACGTCTCGTACCCGGTGCAATGAACATGGCCCGTCGAGCGTGGCTCAGGCGCGCGCCGCAAGACGTCTTCGGCGACTTCTTCGCCTCGCCAAGCTACGCCCGGTAGAGTGAGGGGCGTGCTCCAGGAACGACGGCTCCGAATCCTCGAACGCAAGGATCGTCACCTGCCCCTGGCACGGCTCGCAGTGGGACGTCACCAACGGGAACCTGGTCTGGTTCCAGCGGTCGCTCCCCAACGAGCCCGTCTACAAGGTGCTCGTCGAGGGTGACGAGGTCTTCGTCGAGAAGTAGCTACCTCCGACGATTGCGCTGTCCAGAATCGAACTGGCGCCGCAAACCACATTTTCCCCGGGGTTGATCCGGCGGGTCCGGATGCCCAACTCGTGCCGGTTTGCGGAAGGAGGCTGCCATGTCTGCACGGTCGAGGACCTGGATGTTCGCCGCCGTCTGCTCAGTGCTTCTGGCCGGAGCCGCACGCCCCGAAAGCGCCATCTCGACCCAGGCGGTTGCCGAGCCCCAGCGCTGGAGCGCGGGGCTGACGATCGGCGATCCCTTCGGCCTCACCCTCAAGCGCTACATGGGTCGCGACGCCTTCGACATCGACTTGGGTGTCGCCTACGGACCCGGCCTGCGGTTCGGCGCCGACTACCTTTGGGGTCTGGGGCAGCTCACGCCCGACCCGAGCACGGTGGGGCTCCTTCTCTATCTGGGCGCGGGGCCTTTCATCGGCTCGTTCCAGCGGCCCTGCGGGCCCTTCTTCGGCAACCGGTGCGCCGCTGGCGACCTCTATCTCGGCGGGCGCGTGCCCTTCGGGCTGGAGATGATCTTTCGCCGGGCCCCCGTCGCAGTGGGCCTGGAGATAGCGCCCGCCATCGCGTTCGCGCCGGGAGAGTCCGGCTTCCTCCTGGACGCGCTCCTGACGGCGCGCGTGCTGCTGTAGGCGGTGCGCGCGCGAAGTCGCGGATCGTCGGCAACGGGGCGGCGAGCCTGCGTCGCCCTCGACGAGGCACAACGGGCCGGCTCGGCACCGGCGGCGAGCAGGGCTGCCAGGAGGAGCGTGTAAAAACCGAATGTTATGATTGGTCGGGGAGACAGGATTTGAACCTGCGACCCCCTGGTCCCGAACCAGGTGCTCTACCAGACTGAGCCACTCCCCGACACGAATGGACGGGCGGAAGTAACGTAAAGCCGGGCGGGGGTCAAGCGAACTCCCCTGCCGCTTGCCGGGCGGAGGGCCGGGCGGGCATCCTGGGCGGCCATGGCCCTGTTTGCAATGTCAAGGCACCTCTCGTTCCACGCCCGCGGGGACACGGCGTTCGTCTGGCACGGGCTCACCGGGGACGTCGCGGAGATGAGCCGGGACGTGCTCGCGCTCCTGCTCGCATTCGATCCGCGCGCGGACGAAGCAGAGGTGAAGGAGGCCCCCCCCGCGGGGCTGGCCAGGGACCAGGTCGAGGAGTTCGTGCCCATCCTGCGGTCTCGGCGCTTCCTGGTGGCGAGCGCGCCGCGCGGCCAGTCGGTGGACGAGTACTCGCCGCTGCTCGCCGGGTACCCGCGCATTCCGCGTAACGCCGTCTTCCACCGGCGCGGGGATCGCGTGACGGTGTACGGTCGCGGCACCCCGATGGAGCTGGACGCGCGCACCGCCGCGCTGTTCCTGCGCTGCGACGGGGAGCGCACGCTGGGGCAGGTGCTGGGCGATGCGGGGCCGGCCGCGCTGCCGCCGCTTTTGCGCCTGGCGCGCGCGGACGTGGCGGCGCTGAAGATCCTGGCCAAGGCGGTTTCCCACGGAGGCGTCGCCCTCAACCCGGCGGCCGAGTCGACGATGCCGTATCCGGAACTGGCCGATGCCCGCGCCTACGCCGCAGGCGACCTGGCACGGGCGGGCGGCTCCGATCGCCCTGTTGAACCCGAAGAGCACGAGACCACGCTGGCGCACCTGTTTCGCGCTCCGCATCCGGCGCTCAAGGGTCAATCTTTTGGATCGGCGCTCGCCGAGGGCCTCCTGCGGCGCGGCGCGCTCCAGCACGTGAAAGGCAGGCCGGCGCGCGTGCTCGTCGTCGACGGCGGCGATCCCGGCGAGCTCGCCGCCGCGCTGTGCGATGCGCTCTCGCGCTCGGCGCCGGTCGCGCGGGCAGATGCGCCGCTCCCTGCGCCGGACGAGTCGCTCGACCTCGTCGTCTCGAATGAGACGGCCGGCGGCCTGGACACCGCGGCCGAGGGAGACCGCATCGTCAACCGGGGCGCGCTGCAGCTGGTGCGGGACGCGGCTGCGGCGCTTGCCCCGGGCGGGACGCTGGTGCTGTCCGAGCTCGGCGACCCCAAAGCGGATCCGGTCCGGTCCGATCACGGCGACTGGTCGGTCCGGTTCGCGGATCTGCAGTCCGAGGCGACGCGGCTGGGCCTGCGCGCCCAGGTGCTGTCTCTGAGCGAGCTCTTGTCGCTCGACGGCGCCCCGCAGGCCCTGAGCACCACCCGCGCCTCGTTCGGCGCGCTTCGGGCCCTCTTCGCCGCGCAGGGCCTCGAGCTCACCCGGCGCGCCTGGCTGCGCAGCGAGATCGAGGAGCTGTGCGCCGGCAAGCTCGACCTGTCCGAGGTGCACGGACTGCAGTGGGCGCCTCTCGGCGAGCGCACCCTGGGCCTCTCCCCGCGGCAATTCTGGGTCCTGCTCGCGCACAAGCCGGAGCGCGTGCTGCACTGACGCAACCCGGCGCTGCTACCGCCGGCGCCCGCTCTCCCCGGCCGTGCGCAAAGCCGCGATCGCGTCGCCGTAGCTCGGCTTGCCGAACACGGCGGTGCCCGCGACCAGCACCGTGGCGCCCGCCGAGGCGACGCGCGGCGCGGTGTCCGGAGTGATGCCGCCGTCCACCTCGACGAGGGTCGCAAGCCCGCGGCGCTGCACCGCCTCGGCGATGCGCTCGATCTTCGGCAGGCAGGCCTCGATGAAGGTCTGCCCGCCGAAGCCGGGATTGACGGTCATGACCAGCACCAGGTCGCTCAGCTCGAGCACGTAATCGAGCACGTCCGGTGGAGTGTGCGGGTTCAGGCTGACCCCGGCGGTGGCCCCCGTCGAGCGGATGTGTTGCAGGGTCCGGTGCAGGTGCGGCGACGCCTCTTCGTGCACCGTGATGTTCGCCGCGCCCGCGCGCGCGAAGGCGTCCACGTACTTCTCCGGCTCGACGATCATCAGGTGGCAGTCGAGCGGCCGGGTGGCGGCGCGCTTCATCGCGGCGACGACCGGCGGGCCCCAGGTGAGGTTGGGCACGAAGCGCCCGTCCATCACGTCGACGTGGATGAGGTCCGCGCCGGCCGCCTCGACCGCGCGGATCTCGTCGCCGATGCGCGACAGGTCGCAAGAGAGGAGCGAGGGGGCGATCTGGATGGGGGTCATGCGGGCTCCTTCCGCAATCGTACCCCGAAGAAGCCATCGGTTCCGGTGCGGTGAGGGAAGATGCGCAGGCGTCCCTGCGCGTCGAGGCAATCGGCATCCGCCTCAGGCAGCGCCCAGCCGGGTGGCGGGCCCTCCGGATGGAACCCGGGATGCGCCGAAAGGAAGCGATCCACCTGCTCGTCGCACTCCTCGGGCGTGAGCGTGCACAGGGCGTAGACCAGGAGCCCGCCGGGCTTCACGGAAAGTGAAACCTGCGCGAGGAGCCGCGCTTGCAGCGCGGCGAGGCGGTCCACGTCCTCGGGCGTGCGGCGCAGCTTCACCTCGGGGTGGCGGCGCAGGGTGCCCAGGCCGGAGCAGGGCGCGTCCACGAGCGCCAGGTCGAAGGGCCCTTCGCCCGGCAGCGGGAGCGTCGCGTCGGCGGCGAGCGCGCGGACCGCGGTCAGCCCGAGCCGGCGGGCGGCCTCCTCGACGTCGCGGGACTTGCGGGCGTGGAGATCCACCGCGAGCACGCTCCCCGCTCCGAGCTCCGCCAGGTGGCACCCTTTCCCCCCGGGCGCGGCGCAAGCGTCGAGCACATTCGCCCCCGGCGGCGGCGCCGCGTAGAGGGAAACGAGCTGCGCCGCCTCGTCCTGCGCCTGGAACAGGCCCTGCTCGTGGCCTTCGATGTCCAGCGCCGGCGGAGCGCCCGGCGCCAGGACCAGCGCGTCGGGCGAGTACCGGCCCGGCGTGGATTCGATCCCGCTCTTGTGGAGCGCCTCCTGCACCTGTTCACGGGTCGCGCGGCGGCGGGCGACGCGGACGACGGCGGGCGCCTGCCGCTGGTTGGCGCCGGCCAGCTTCTCGGTTTCGTCCAATCCAAGCCACTTCGCCCAGCGCTCGATGAGCCAGCGCGGGTGCGCCGTGGTGGCGGCGACGTGCCCGACGGGGTCCGCGTCGCGCGAGGGAGGCGGCGGCGCGGCGCGCGTCTCCGACAGGCGTCGCAGCACAGCGTTCGCGTATCCGGCGGCGCGCGAAAGCCCCAGCGCGCGGACCAGCTCCACCCCCTGGTCGACCGCCGCGCGCGCCGGCACGCGGGGGTGGTGCAGCAGCTCGAACGCCGACACGCGCAGCGCCGCCCGGAGCGGCGCATCCAGCTCGGCGGGAGGCCGCGCGCTGTGCGCGCCCAGGGCGCGGTCCAACTCGAGCTGCCAGCGCAGCGCGCCGTACGTCAGCTCGGTGCAGAGCGCCGCCTCGCGCGGCTCCAGCGCGCCGGCCGAGCGCAGCGCCCCGTCCAGGGCCAGGTTGGCGAACGCGCCGCCCTGCTCGACGCGCAGGAGCACCTCCGCCGCCAGCCTGCGCGCAGGGGAAACCGCCACGCGCGGGCTTCTACAGCCTCGAGTCCGTTTGCGTCCACCGGCGTCCACGGCTAGAGTCCCGGCCATGAAGACCCTGCACCGGAGCCGGCTTTGGGTGCCGCACGGCCGCCGTCGAGCTGCCCGGTGATCTGCTGACGCCGTTCGGCGTCTTCTGTCTCCTCGACCAGCAGCAGCCTCCCGGTGGAGACGCCTTCCTCTTCGAAGGCGCGCTCGGCCGGTACAGCTACGTGGGCGTGGGCGGCGGTCGCGACGGCCGGCGCGGGCCCGAGGCGGCGCCGCGGCTGACCATCCGCGGCGGGCGGCCCGAGGCGCTCCCCGGGTTCCCGCGCCTCGCCGGACACCCGGTAGAAGCGCTTCGAGAAGCACTCGCGTCGATCGCGTGCGACCGGTCCGACGCGCTCCCGCCGTTCTGCGGAGGGTTCGTCGGCTATCTGGGCTGGGCGGCGGCGGCGTGGAGCGAGCGGCTCCCCCAGCGCCTCGGACCGGATCCGCTCTTTCCCGAGGCGGACCTCCTGTACGCCTCCGAGCTGGTGGCGTTCGACCACCGCCAGGGGCGCGCCTGGGCCATCGCCAGCGGGGCCGGCGCGGGAGCGGATTCGCCGGAATCGCGCGCGCAGGCGCTGGCCGACCGCGTCCTGGCGGTCTTCGGGGATCGCCGCGCCGGGGTCCGCTGGCCGGAGGCGTTGCGCCGCCCGGCGGCGCAGTCGCTCGGGACTCGCCTCGTCGGCGGTGCTCCACGTGGAACACCCGTTCAGCGGGACGGAGTCCGCAACGGCCGCGCCCGGGGCGTTCCGTTGAAGCGCCTGCCGGAGCCGCGACCCGTCGGCGGCGGCGAGGCGCCGTACAAGGCGGCCGTCCGCCGCGCGCTGGAATACATCCGCGCCGGCGACGTGTTCCAGGTCGTGCTCTCGCAGCGATTCGAGCTGCCGGACTGCGACGGGTTCTCGCTCTACCGCACCCTGCGCGCCGCCTCGCCCGCCCCCTATCACTTCTACCTCCGGCTCGGCGGGCGCGAGCTGTTCGGCGCCTCTCCGGAGCTGCTCGTCCAGGTGGACCGCGGCGAGATGACCCTCCGGCCCATCGCCGGCACGCGCCCGCGCGGCGCCACCGCCGCGGAGGACGAGCGGCTGGAGCGCGAGCTGCGCGCCGACCCGAAGGAGCTGGCCGAGCACACCATGCTGGTCGACCTGGGCCGCAACGACGTCGGCCGGGTCTCGCGCATCGGCTCGGTGCGGGTGGCGCGGCTGATGGAGACGGAGCGGTTCAGCCACGTCATGCACCTGACCAGCGAGGTGACGGGACAGCTGCGCCCCGGTCTCGGCGCGGTCGAAGCCTTCGCGGCGGCGTTCCCGGCCGGGACGCTCTCGGGCGCGCCGAAGATCCGCGCGTTGCAGATCATCGACGAGCTGGAGACGGTACAACGCGGCCCCTACGGCGGGGCGGTCGGGTGGTTCTCGGCTGCCGGGGACGTGCAGCTGGCGATCGCCATCCGGACCCTCTTCCGCGCCGGGGGCCGCCTCTTCGCCCAGGCCGGCGCCGGGATCGTGGCGGACTCGAAGCCCGAGAACGAGTGGCGTGAGGTGCTGGCCAAGGTCCGGGCTTCCGTCGGAGCGGCCTACGGCGCGGTGGCGGGGCGCACGGTCGAGCCGCACGCGCTGGCGGCGGGAGCGGCGCGATGAGCCCCGCCCGCAGGAAGCCGCGGCACGGCGGCGGGAGCGCGGCTCGCGGAAACGGCGTTCCGCGCGTGTTGGTCATCGATAACTACGACTCGTTCACCTACAACCTGGTGCAGCGGATCGGCGAGCTGGGGGCGGAGGTCGAGGTGGTGCGCAACGACGCGGTGGGCGCGGCCGAGCTGATCGATCGCCTCCCCGAGCGCCTCGTGCTCTCGCCGGGACCCTGCACGCCCGACGAGGCCGGCATCTCGCTCGAGCTGATCCGGAAGCTCTGCGGGCTGGAGGGAGCGCCGGCGCGCCGCGTGCCCATCCTCGGCGTGTGCCTCGGCCACCAGTCGATCGGGCAGGCCTTCGGCGGCCGCGTGGTGCGCGCGCGCGAGCCGGTGCACGGCAAGGCCGAGGAGATCGTCCACGACCGCAGCACGCTCTTCCGCGGGATGCCACGGCCGCTGCTCGCCGGGCGCTATCATTCGCTGGTGGTTGCCGAGCGCGGGCTGCCGCGCGACCTCCAGGTGAGCGCCCGCACCCGCGACGGCATCGTGATGGCCCTGCGTCACCGGACCTTGCCGGTGTTCGGCGTGCAGTTCCACCCCGAGTCCATTCTCACACCGGACGGGCAGACCCTCCTGCGCAACTTCCTCGAGGTGAGGGCGTGACGCTGCGCGAAGCGATCCAGTTCGCCATCGAGGGGCGGAATCTGTCCCGCGCCCAGGCGGCCGCCGCCGTGGATGCGATGCTCGACGGCAGCGCCCCCGCCTCGCTGATCGCGGCGCTGCTCGTCGCGCTGCGAATGAAGGGCGAGACGCCGGACGAAATCGCGGGCGCGGCGCAGGCGCTCCGGGCGCGTGCCGCTCGAGTGGAGGTGTCGCTCGACCGGCTGGTCGACACCTGTGGCACGGGCGGCGACGGGGCGCACACTTTCAACATCTCCACCGCCGCGGCGTTCGTCGCGGCCGCGGCGGGCGCCCGCGTCGCCAAGCACGGGAACCGCGCCGCCTCGTCCAAGTGCGGCAGCGCCGACGTGCTGGTGGCCCTCGGCGTGGAGGTGGAGCTGTCGCCGGAAGGAGTCGCCGCGTGCATCCAGGAGTGCGGCATCGGCTTCCTCTTCGCGCCGCGCCACCACGCGGCGATGCGCCACGTCGCGCCCGTCCGGAAGGAGCTGGGCATCCGCACCCTCTTCAACCTGCTCGGGCCCCTGGCGAACCCGGCCGGCGCGCGGAGGCAGCTCCTGGGAGTGCCCGCGCCGCACCTGGTGCCGGTCCTGGCGCAGACCCTGCTCGAGCTGGGCGCAGAGCGCGCTTTCGTGGTGCACGGCCACGGCGGGCTCGACGAGATCTCGCCCGCCGGTCCCACGCGGGTAGCCGAGGTGCGGGGCGGGCGCGTCCGCGAGTTCGAGGTGACCCCCGACGAGTTGGGCGTCGCCCGCGGCGCGGTCGAGGACCTCCGCGGCGGCGACGCCGATCGCAACGCCGTGCTGCTGCGCGAGGTCCTGCGCGGCGAGAAGGGCGTGCGCCGCAGCGCGGTGGTGCTCAACGCGGGCGCGGCGATCGCGGCGGCCGAGGTCTGCGAGGCGATGCGCGACGGCGTGCGCCTCGCCGAGCAGGCCATCGACTCCGGCGCCGCGCTCGAGCGCCTCGAGCAGTTCGTGCGCGCGTCGCGGGCCCACAAGCCGCCGCCGGTGAGCGGGCCATGAGCGCGACGCACCTCGACCGGCTGATCGCCTCCGCGCTGGAGCAGATGGCCGCCCGGGCTGCCCGTGCGCCGCTCAAGGAGGTCCGCGCGCGTGCATCTGCGGCGCCGGCGCCGCGCGGATTCGCCGCCGCGCTAAAGGCCGCCAAGGAGCGCGGCAGGGCGCTGATCGCCGAGGTGAAACGCGCCTCGCCGAGCCGCGGCGCGATCGCGCCGGACCTGGACCCGGGCAAGCTGGCAGCCGCGTACGAGCGCGGCGGCGCCGCCTGCGTCTCGGTGCTCACCGACCGCGCGAACTTCGGAGGATCGCTCGACGACCTGGCCGCCGCGCGGCGCGCTTGCGCGCTGCCTTTGCTCCGCAAGGACTTCCTCGTCACCCCCTACCAGATCTACGAAGCGCGGGCGCACGGGGCCGACGCCGTGCTGCTCATCGCCGCCGCCCTGACGCCGATCCTGCTCTCGGAGCTGCGCGCGCTGGCGCGGGAGCTCGGTCTCGCGGTGCTCCTCGAGGTCCACTCGGAGGAGGAGGTCTCGGCGGCGCGGGCGGCGGAACCGGATCTGCTCGGGATCAACGCGCGAAACCTGAAGACGCTGGTGGTCAGGCCGGAGACGTTCCGCGAGTTGGCTCCGCAGGCGCGCGGCATCGCTCCGCTGGTCGCCGAGAGCGGAGTGCGGACCGCGGCCGATGCGCGGCGGTACGCCGAGCTGGGCGCCGACGCGCTGCTGGTGGGTGAGGCGCTGTCCGCCGCCAGCGATCCCGAGGCCGCCACGCGCGCGCTGGTGCAGGCGTGAGCGGAGTGCGCATCAAGCTGTGCGGCGTCCGCACCGCGCGCGATGCCGGGCTGTGCGCGCAGGCCGGGGCGGACGAGGTCGGCGTCGTGTTCGCGCCGCGCAGCCGCCGGTGCGTGACGGTTACGACCGCGCGCGAGATCAGGGCCGCGCTGCCAGAGGATGCGCGGCTGGTCGGCGTCTTCCAGGACGTCGACCTGGCGGAGGCGCTGCGCGTCGCCGCCGAGGTGGGGCTCTCGGCGGTCCAGCTCCACGGGAGGCTTCCCGCGGCGGCGGGGACGCTGCCCCTCTACGCCGCTCTCCAGGTCGAGGGTGAGGCGGCGCTCGAGCAGCTCGCGGCGCTGCGAGGTTTCCGGCGCGTCCTCTTGGACGGTCCCGCCGGCGGAGGTGGCGGCGTCTCGTTCGCCTGGTTGCTGGCGCGCAAGGCGCGGGCGCTCTTCGCCGCCGAGGTGTTCATCAGCGGCGGGCTCGCGCCGGAGAACGTGGCGCAGGCCATCCGTGCCGCCCGGCCCGACGGGGTGGACGTCGCTTCCGGGATCGAGGGCCCGGACGGTTTCAAGGACAAAGGCCGCGTGCGCGACTTCGTCGCCGCGGCGCGCGCCGCCGCACGGGAGATCGAATGAAGCGCGTGCTGCCGCTCTTCACCTGCGAGCCTGGCGAGTTCCCCGACGCGCGCGGCCGCTTCGGCGCCTACGGCGGGCGATTCGTGCCGGAGACGCTCATCCCGGCGCTCGACGAGCTCGAGTCCGCCTGGCGGGTGGCGCGCGCCGATCCGGCGTACCGCGAGGAGCTCTCGGCGCTGCTACAAGATTACGCGGGGAGGCCCACTCCGCTGTCCGACGCGCCCCGGCTCGCGCAGGCGCTGGGCGTCCGCGCGCGCCTCTTGCTCAAGCGGGAGGACCTGCTCCACACCGGCGCGCACAAGCTGAACAACACGCTGGGACAGGCGCTGCTCGCGCGCCGGATGGGCAAGAAGCGCGCGATCGCGGAGACCGGCGCGGGCCAGCACGGCGTGGCGACCGCGACCGTCTGCGCGCTGCTCGGCCTCGAGTGCGTCGTCTACATGGGCTCGGAGGACGTCGAGCGCCAGGCGCCCAACGTCTCGCGCATGGGCCTGCTCGGCGCCGAGGTGCGCCCGGTCGAGGCCGGGTCGCGCACGCTGAAGGACGCGATGAACGAGGCCATCCGCGACTGGGTCACGAACGTGCGCACCACCTACTACTGCATCGGCAGCGCCGCGGGCCCGCATCCGTATCCGCTGCTCGTCCGCGAGCTGCAGTCGATCATCGGCGAGGAGATCGCCGCCCAGTGTGCCGACAGGCTCGGCCGCGCACCTGACGCAGTGGTCGCGTGCGTCGGCGGCGGGTCGAACGCCATCGGCGCCTTCCACCGGTTCGTCCCGGATCGCGCGGTGCGGCTCTTCGGAGTGGAGGCCGCCGGCCTCGGGCTCGACTCGGGAAAGCACGGGGCGTCGCTGTCGCGCGGACGTCCCGGCGTGTTGCACGGCTCGCGCTCGTACCTCTTGCAGACCGAGGACGGGCAGGTCGCCGAGGCGCACTCGATCAGCGCCGGCCTCGACTACCCGGGCGTCGGCCCCGAGCTGTCGCACCTGCGGGACGCCGGCCGGCTGGAGGTGCTCGCCGCCACCGACGCCGAGGCGCTGGAAGGGTTCCGCGCGCTGGCCCGCAGCGAGGGCATCCTCTGCGCGCTGGAATCGGCGCACGCCATCGCCGCGCTCTCGAAGCTGCCTGCCGGCCTCCGCGACGCCCCAAACGCGTCCGTGGTCGTCAACCTGAGCGGGCGCGGGGACAAGGACCTGGCCACCATCCTCAAGGCACTGGGAGGCCCGCGATGAGCCGGCTCTCCGACGCGTTCCCCCGCGGCCGGACCGGGTTGGTCTGCTATGCGATGGGAGGCGACCCGACGCTTGCGGCGACGGAGGAGCTCCTGCGCGCCATCGACGGCGAGGGGGCCGACGTGATCGAGATCGGGCTGCCGTTCTCGGACCCGATCGCCGACGGACCGACGCTGCAGGCGGCGGCGACGCGCGCGCTGCGCGGCGGAACTACGCTGGGCCGGCTGCTGGACGTCGTCGGGCAGCTGCGGCTGCGCGCGCCCGTGGTGGCGATGGGCTACATGAACCCGGTGGAGTCCATGGGCAACCATGCCTTCGCGCGCGCGCTGGCGCAGGCGGGAATCGCCGGCGCCATCGTCCCCGACCTGCCGCTCGAGGAGGCCGCCCCGCTGCGCGCGGACCTGGCCGGGGCGGGAGTCGATCTGGTGCCGCTCATTGCGCCGACCACGGGGCCGGAGCGCGCCGCCAAAATCGCGCGCCAGGCGCGCGGCTTCCTCTATTACGTCAGCGTGACCGGAGTGACCGGAGCGCGCGCCGAGCTGCCGGCCGACCTCGCGGCGCGGCTGCGGGAGCTGCGAGCGCTCTCGCCGGTGCCGGTCGCCGTGGGGTTCGGCATCTCGCGGCCGGAGCAGGCCGCCGCGCTGCGCGGCCTTGCGGACGGAGTGGTGGTGGGCAGCGCGCTGGTCGCCGCGCACCACCAGGGCGGAGTGCGCGCCGCCGCCGAGCTGGTCCGCGGCCTCCGCGCGGCGCTGGGCTGAACCACCAGTCCGGTTGACGAAAGATTGCACCACGGAGGACACGGAGCGCACGGAGATTCGGCTCTTCAAGAAACCGGAGTCTCTGCGTTCTCCGTGAGCTCCGTGGTGCAATTGTTCTGTCGTAGACCGCTGCTTACCGAGGGTGCGCCACCAGCCACTCCAGCGCCTCGAGGTAGCCGGCGATCCCCTTGCCCATGATCCGGTGCGCCGCCACCTCGGCGATCACGCTGACCCGGCGCCACGGCTCGCGCTGCGACAGGTCCGAGAGGTGCACCTCGACCACGCGCAGCCGGGTGGCGGAGATCGCGTCCCGCAGCGAGTACGAGTAGTGAGTGTGTGCGCCGGGGTTGAAGATGACGCCGTCCGCCCACTTGCGGACCTCGTGCAGCCGGTCCACCAGCGCGCCTTCGTGGTTGGACTGGAAGGCGCGCACCGCGACCCCCAGCTCCCGGGCGCGCTCGGCGACGAGCGACTCGAGCTGCGAGAGCGTCGTCGTTCCGTAGATCTCCGGCTCGCGCTCGCCGAGCAGGTTCAAGTTGGGCCCGTTGAGCAGCAGCACGTTCATGAGAGGCTCGCCTCCAGCGCGCGCACGCACTCCTGCGGCTCCACCTCCACCAGCCGGGGCGCGCCGAGCCCGGCGAGCAGCACGAACCGGACTCGCCCGGCCCGGGCCTTCTTGTCACGCGCGAGCGCGGAGAGCGCCACCTCGCGCTCCGGCGCGTCCAGCCGGCGGTCGGAGGAGATCTTCAGGCGCTCCACCAGGCGACGGGCGCGTTGCAGCCCGGCATCGTCGAGCAGGCCGCGCGCGCGGGACAGCCAGAGCGCTCCGCGCAGGCCGAGCGCCACGGCTTCGCCGTGCGCGAATCTCTCGTAGCCCGTCGCGGCTTCCAGCGCGTGGCCGACGGTGTGGCCCAGGTTGAGGTACGCGCGCGCACCGCCCTCCCGCTCGTCTTCCGCGACGATCGCCGCCTTGATGCGCACGCAGGCCTCGATGAGAGGCGCGAGCGCGTCCACCTCGCCCGCCGCCGCGCGCTCCAGGTCGCGCTCGCAGCGGTCGAGCAGCGGCGTCCCGCCCGCGTCCTGCGCCGGAGAGAGCAGCGCGCACTTCACCACTTCGGCCAGGCCGCTCCAGCGCTCGCGCACAGGAAGGGTCCCCAGGACCTCGGCATCGCACACCACCAGGCGCGGCTGGTGGAACGCGCCCGCGAGGTTCTTGCCGCCGCGCAGGTTCGCGCCGGTCTTCCCGCCCAGCCCGGCGTCGACCTGCGCGAGGAGCGTGGTGGGGACCGACACCCAGGGGACTCCGCGCAGGTACAGCGCGGCCGCCAGCCCGCCCAGGTCGGTGAGCACACCGCCCCCGACGGCCACGACGAACCCGTCGCGCTGCACGCCGCGCGCGGCCAGCGCCTCGCACATCTCCTCGACCTCGCCCAGCGCCTTGCGCGTCTCGCTGACGGCGCGGGCGAGCGGGGCGCCCAGGCGCGTGGTCCCGTACGCGAGCAGCGCGTCGCGGTGGGCGGTGGAGAGGAGCCGCGCATCGCACAGCAGGCCGGCCGTCCCGGTCAGCCCCACCTGCGCGGACAGCTCGTCCAACCGCCTCAGGCCACCGGCCGTGAACACGCACCGGGTGCGCGCGCCGGAGCGGAACTCGATGTCGAGATCAGCGCCAGGCACGCTGCGCCTCCAGAGCGCGCGCGGCGGCCGCGCACTGCTCCGCCACCTGCGAGGGCGTCAGCCCGGCGATGTCGACGGCCGCGTCGGCGAGGCGCGCGTAGAGTGGATCGCGCGCGGCCGCGAGCTGCGCCATGCGTGCGGCGGGATCCGTGCCGAGCAGGGGCCGGCCGCTGGGCGCGCGCGACGCGCAGAGATCGGCGGGCGCGCGCAGCCAGAGCAGGTGCCCGGTGCGCCGGACCCAGTGCCGGACGCCGCGGGTGGTGACCGCGCCTCCTCCGAGCGCGATCACGCAGCGCGGGCCCTTCACCGCGGCCCGGAGCGCGGCGGCCTCGCGCGCCCGGAACCCGGATTCCTCCTCCGCCGCGAAGATCTCCGGGACCGAGCGCCCGGCGCCGCGCTCGATCTGCTGGTCCAGATCGAGGCAGGGGATGCCCAGCTTCGCCGCGAGCAGCGGCGCAACCGTGCTCTTTCCGCTGCCGGGCAACCCGCAGAGGAACACGTGTCCCTCGAGGAGCCGCGCCCGCTGCCACGCGCGGCGGAGGGCCGCCTGCAGCTCGTCGAGCGAGTCGCCGCCGAGCTTCTGCAGCAGGGCATCGGCCACCGCCAGCGCGACCACCGCCTCGCCGACGACCGCCGCCGCCGGGACGGCGCAAGTGTCGCTCCGCTCGACGTGCGCGGCATCGGAGGCGCCGGTCGAGAGGTCCACGCTGCGCAGGGCCGCGGGCACCGTCGCGATGGGCTTCATCGCCGCGCGGGCGACCAGCGGCTCGCCGTTGGTCACGCCCCCCTCCAGGCCGCCCGCGTGGTTGGTCTCGCGCAGCACGCCGCCGCCGCCGCGGTCCATCGGGTCGTGCACCCGCGAGCCGAACAGCTCCGCGTTGCGCCATCCGTCGCCCAGCTCGACGGCCTTGATGGCGGGGATGGAAGCCAGCGCGCGGGCGAGAAGGCCGTCGAGCCGCAGGTCGTGCTGCGCGTAGCTGCCCAGCCCCGGCGGCAGCCCCGTGACGCGGACCTCGAAGGTTCCGCCCACCGTGTCGCGCTGCTTCTGCGCCTCCTCGATCTGCACCCGGAACGCCTCGTCCGCGGCGTCGTCGAGCGCGCGCACGGTGGACTTGTCCGCGCGCAGCGCCAGCTCGTCCGCGTCCTCGATGGCGAAATCCAGCAACTCGGCCGGAATGCCCGCGCGGGCGTGCGCGGTGCCGATGGAGGTCACGAAGGAGCCGACGCGGACGTCCAGCTCGTCCAGCATGCGGCGCACCGCGGCGGCCAGGGCCACCCGCATGGCGGTCTCGCGGGCGCTGGCCCGCTCGAGCGAGTTGCGCAGGTCGCGGTGGCCGAACTTGATCGCGCCGGTCAGGTCGGCGTGCCCGGGTCTGGGGAGCGACACCTCGCGGCCGGGGTCGGCGACCGGTTCCACGGCCATCCGGTCCGCCCAGGCCTTCGCGTGATCGGCGTTCTCGATCAGCACCGCGAGCGGGCTTCCCAGCGTGACCCCGTGCCGCACGCCGGCCAGGATCCGCGGCACCTCGGGCTCGATCTTCATCCGCCCGCCGCGGCCATATCCCAGCTTGCGCCGCTGCAGGTCGCGCTCGAGGTGCTCCGCGAGCAGCCGCACTCCCGCGGGCATCCCGTCGAGGATGCCGACCAGCGCCGGGCCGTGCGACTCGCCGGCAGTGAGGAAGCGCAGCCGGGTCATGCGAGCGCCGCCTCCCGGAGCGCGGGCGCCAGCTCGTCGAGCCGGGGGCGCGAAAGCCAGATCTCGAGCGACGCGATGGCCTGGTGCACGAGGACGTCGATGCCGTCCGCCGTGGCGAGCCCGCGCTCCCGGGTCGCCCTCACCAGCGCCGTCTCGCCCGTCGCGCCCCGGTAGACGAGGTCGGCGAGCGCGGCCCCGGGCGCGAGCAGCGCGGGGTCGAAGGGCAGCCGGTCGTCCGAAAGGCCCACCGTCGTACAGTGCACCACCAAGGCCGCTTCCTGGAGGGCCCTTCGCGCCTCGGCCGAGTCGAGGGCCGCCGCCTGGACGCGGGCGCCCGCCGCCTGGACCGCCTGCGCGAGCGAGCGCGCTCGGTCCACCGTGCGGTTCACGATGGTGAGCCCCTGCGCCTGGTCCGCGAGCGCGAACGCGGCCGCGCGCGCCGACCCGCCCGCGCCCACCACCACGGCGCGCCCGGAGGCGTCGATGTGCCGGGAGCGCAGCGCGCGCAGCAGGCCGGGCGCGTCGGTGTTGTGGCCGACCAGCGCTTCGCCATCGCGCGCCACGCAGCTCACCGCGCCGATGCGCGTCGCGCCGAGGTGGAGGCGATCGACGAGCTGAGCGACGGCGGTCTTGTGGGGCACCGTCACGTTGAACCCGTCGGCGCCCAGCGCGCGCAGCCCGTCCAGCGCGCGCTCCAGGTCCTCGGGGGCAACCCGGCACGGGGCGTACGCGGCGTCGACCCCCAGGAGCGCGAAGGCGCGCCCGTGGATGGCAGGCGAGCGCGAGTGCGCCACCGGATCGCCGAGCAGGACGAAGAGCTTCCGCATCAGGCCACCAGCTCCACCTCGGCCCCCAGCGAACGGAGGAGGTCGAAGAACCCGGGGAACGACACGTCGGCCCACTCGGCGCCGGAGATCAGCGTGGGCGAGTCCGCCGCCAGCGCCGCGACGGTGAAGGCGAGCGCGATGCGGTGGTCGTGAGCGGAGTCGATCTCTGCCCCGTGGAGCGGACGTCCGCCCCCGGCTCCGGTGATACGCAGGCCGTCCGGCAGCTCTTCGACCTGGGCGCCCATCGCGCGCAGGCCGCGCGCCATCTGCGCCAGGCGATCCGATTCCTTGACGCGCAGCTCGGCCGCTCCCCGGATCACGGTGGTGCCGCGCGCCACGGCGCCGAGCACGGCCAGGATGGGGACCTCGTCGATCGCCCGCAGCACCAGGTCCCCGTCCAGCTCGGCGCCTCGCAAGCCCTGGGTGGACGCGGACAGGTCTCCCGCCGGCTCGCCTCCGGGCAAAGGCTGCGCCTCGCGCTTCAGGTCGAGCTGGATGCGCGCGCCGAGCTGCGTGAGCGCGTCGAGGAACCCCGCCCGGGTCGGGTTCAGGCCGACGTGCCGCAAGGCGATGGAGCTTCCCTCGGGCGCGATCAGCGCGGCGGCCAGCAGGAACGCCGCCGAGGAGAGATCGCCGGGCACCTCCAGCGCGACCGGAGAGAGGCGCGCCCGCCCGCGCACCGCCACCGTGGTTCCTCGCGTCGTGACCTTGACACCCATCTGGCGCAGCAGGCGCTCGGTGTGATCGCGGCTCCTGGCGGGCTCGGTGAAGGTCGTCTCGCCCTCCGCGAACAGGCCCGCGAGCAGCACCGCGCTCTTCACCTGGGCGCTGGCCACCTCGGAAGCGATCGCGCCCGCGTGGATGGCGGCGCCCGGCTCGACCGTCACGGGCGGGCGCCCGGAAGCGCCGGTTCGCACGCGCGCGCCCAGCTCGCGCAGCGGCGCGGCGACGCGCTCCATCGGCCGGCGTGAGAGGGACGCATCGCCGACCAGCGTGGCCGGAACGCCCGCGCCCGCGAGGACGCCGCAGAGCAGGCGCAGCGTCGTTCCGGAGTTCCCGCAGTCCAGGTCCGCTGACGGCGCGCGCAGCCCGCGCATCCCGACGCCGTGCACGATGGCGTCGTCGGGTCCCATGTCCGGATCGGGTTCCGGCAGCGGCGCCGAGCCCGCCGGACGGGAGGGCGGCCCCAGCCCCTCGGGAGCCGCCGCGCTCCAGGGCGTCCCGTCGCCGCGCAGGAGTGGCACGCCGAGCTGGGCCAGGCAACGGGCCGTGGAGCGCACGTCTCCGCCGGGCGCCAGGCCGGCGATGCGGCTCTCCCCCTCCGCCAGCGCGGAGAAGAGCAGCGCGCGGTGCGAGATGCTCTTGTCCCCCGGCACGCGCACGCGCTCGCCGCGGAGCGGCCGGCGGAGCGGGTGGACGCGCGCCTTCATGCCGGCATCCGGTACAGCGGGCGTCCGATGGCGCGCGCCACCGCTTCGACCTCGCGCATGAGCTGCGCGAACAGCGGCAGGTCGAGCGACTGCATCCCGTCGGAGAGGGCGCGATCGGGGTCGGGATGCACCTCGATGATGAGGCCGTCCGCGCCCGCGGCCACGGCGGCGCGCGCCATCGGCAGCACCGCCGAGCGGATGCCGATGCCGTGCGACGGATCCACCACCACCGGCAGGTGCGAGTGCGCCTTGAGCATCGGCACCGCGTTCAGGTCGAGCGTGTTGCGCGTCATCGTCTCGAAGGTCCGGATGCCGCGCTCGCAGAGGATGACCTGCTTGTTGCCGCGCGAGACGATGTACTCGGCGGCCATCAAGAGCTCCTTGATGGTGCTGCTCATGCCGCGCTTGAGCAGGACCGGCTTGCGCAGGTCGCCCACGGCCTCGAGCAGCGAGAAGTTCTGCATGTTGCGCGCGCCGATCTGGAGCAGGTCCGCCGCCTCGGCCACCTCCGGCAGCGTCTCGGTGTCCTTCACCTCGGTGACCACCTTGAGGCCCGTCTCGGTGCGCGCCTTCGAGAGCAGCTCGAGCCCCTTCCCCTTCAGGCCCTGGAAGTCGTACGGACTGGTTCGAGGCTTGTATGCGCCTCCGCGCAAGAGGCTGGCGCCGCTCAGCGCGACGCCGCGCGCCGCGCTCAGGATCTGCTGCTCGCTCTCCACCGCGCACGGACCGGCCATCACCACCAGCTCGCGCCCGCCGATCGGCACGCCCGCCACGTCCACCACCGTGTCGTCGTGCTTCACCTCGCGCGAGACGAGCTTGTACGGCGCGGTGACCGGGATGCACTCCGCCACCCCCGGCAGCAGCCTGAAGTGCCCTGGATCGATGGGTCCCTTGTTCCCGGTGATGCCGATCGCGGTGCGGCCCGCGCCCTCGATGGCGTGCGGCGTGAAGCCCAGCTCGCGCACGCGCGCCTCGATGGCCGCCTGCTGCGCCGGGCTGATGTCGGGGTGGAGGACGATCAGCATGTAGGAGAGATACCCCAGATCGGGGGCCGTTTCCCGTGCGCGGGCGGGACGTTCAGCCTCCCAGGCGGTCCCCCGGCCGGAGCGGGTGTCCGGCCAGGTAGGCGGAGGTAGGCATCGGCCGCTTCCCTTCGGGCTGCACTTCGAGAAGACGCCAGATGGTCCCGCTGCCGCACGACACGTCGATCCCGTCCGGGCCGGCGGCGATCACCTCGCCGGGCTCGCGGCCGCCGGTCGCGAGCGGCAGGGCGGCGTGGATCTTCAGCACCTTGCCCCCGGCGGTGGTCCACGCACCGGGCCAGGGAGTGAACCCGCGGCGACGCTGGTCCAGCTCCAGCGAGGTGCGCGAGTAGTCGACCCGGCCATCCTCCCGGGCGAGCATCGGCGCGAGCGTCGCGCGCGAGTGGTCCTGCGGGTATCGCAGCAGCTCGCCGCGCTCCAGCCTGCGCAGCGCCACGCCCAGCACCCTGGCGCCGAGAGGCGACAGCTTCCGCAGCAGCGACTCGCCGGTCTCCTCGGGCCCGATCTTGCAGGCGCGCTGCAGGCGGATGTCGCCGGTGTCCAGGCCTTCGTCCATCTGCAGGATGGTGACGCCCGTGCGCGCATACCCGCGCGCGACCGCCCACTGCGCCGGCGCGGCGCCGCGCAGCTCGGGCAGGAGCGAAGCGTGCACGTTGAGGCAGCCATGGAGCGGCACCGCCAGGGCATCCGCGGGGACGATCCGGCCGTACGCGGCGACCACCGCCACGTCCGGGGTGTAGCGGGAGAGCTCCGCCGCGAGGCGACCCTGCTTCACCTTCTCCGGCTGCTCGACCGGGACGCCGTGCTCCAGCGCCCACCGTTTGGAGGGAGGCGCCTGCGGCTTTCCCGATCTTCCCACCGGCCGGTCGGGCTGCGCGATGACCGCGACCAGCTCTCCCACACGGACGCACGTCTCCAGGATGGGCAGCGCGAACTCCGGCGTGCCGAGGAAGACGATCCGCATCGCGGCGAGCGTATCACCCGCCGAACGGGCGCGACGGAAGTCACAGCGGAGGGGGCCCGGCCTTGGCGTAGGATGCAACCATGCGGCTTCGCGTTTGCATCCTCGCCTTGCTTCTCTGCGCCTGCCGGCCGTCCGATCCGAAGGACCCGAACACCTGGCTCAAGCGGCTCTCCGATTCCGATCCGCGCGCGCGGCAGCAGGCCGTGCAGGAGCTGCGCAAGCTGAAGGCGAGGGAGGCGGCCCCGCAGGTCGCGCAGCTGCTCAAGGACGTCATGGTGCGTGAGGAAGCGGCCACCGCTCTGCGCGACATCGGCGGCGCCGACGAGGTGCCGGCGCTCCTCGACGCGGTGGACACCACCGTCGGCGCTGGCAGCGACACGGCGACGCGCTCCGCGAACCGCGCCAACGCCCGCATCGCGGAGGCGCTCGGCGAGATCGGCGACCCGCGCGCCGGTCCCGCCCTGTTGCGGCTGGCGCGCAGCAAGGACGAGTACGTGCGCCTCGAGGCGGTGCAGGCGCTGGGCGAGGTGAAGTTCAAGGAAGCGGTCGTCGAGCTGTCGCTGCTCGTCGACGACCCGTCCGCGCCGCCGCTCCTGGTGAAGAAGGCGGTCGTGGCGCTCGGCCAGATCGGCGACCCGGCCGCCATCCCCGCCCTGCAGCACGCGCTGGTGCTGGAGCGGCAGGGCGTGAGCCTCTTGCCCGAGGCGTCCTACGCGCTCTTCCAGCTCGGGCCCGCCGCGGTGGCTCCGCTCATCCGCATGGCCAAGGACGAGGACCCCGCGTACCTGAAATGGGCCCGCGAGAACAACCGCGCGCCGGCGGGCACCTATGCCAAGGCGGCGCTGGTGCTCGGGGACCTGGGCGACCCGCGCTCGGTGCCGGTCTTGCTGGAGAAGCTCCACTACAAAGACTCCGATCCGCTGGCCGGCACCGCGCGGCTCCTCACCAACCTGGTCCGGCAGTTCGCGGCAAACGCGCTGGGGCGCCTCCGCGCCAAGGAGGCCGCCGCGCCGATCCTCGCGCTGGTGCAGACCCGGGACCCGCAGGACCTCGACCTGGTCAGCTTCTGCTCCGAGGCGCTGGTCTGGATCGGCGACCGCGCCCAGGCGAAGGAGATGATCAAGCGCGCCGAGTCCGGCGACGTGCGCCTGCGTCTCGTCGTCGCGCAGGCCGCGGCATTGTTCGGAGACGAGTCCCTCCTCAAGCAGTTCGACGCGCTGGGCGCCCGCGCGCGCAAGGCGCCTCCGGCGCAGTGCGCGAGAGAGGTCGAGGCGCTGCAGATCGGCGAGGCGAAGGACAAGGCGTGCGAGCTCGTCGCCGCCCAGTTCGAGGGACCGGCGGTCGCGCTCGAGGCGGCGCACGCCTGCAAGGACTCCGCTCCGTGCTGGCAGGACAAGCTGAAGTACACCGAACCGCTGCTCCGGGCGCGGGCCGCGTACGAGCTGGGCCGCCTGGGCGCGGGCGACGCGGTGGCGTCCCTGGTGCAGGCCGCCGGGGACCAGGACCTGCTCGCGCGGGTGGCGGCCATCCGCGCCCTCGAGTGGCTCCTCGGGGTGCCCGCTGCCCAGCCCCAGCTCAAGGCCGCCGCCGAGAAGCTCTCGGCCCAGCTCGCCGCGGAGCAGGGCCGGGTGCAATTTCTCAAAATCAACGAAGAGTTGCGCCGGCTGCAGGCCCGCATGGCCCACCTGTGAAGCCGGCACCCGAAACTTGATAGACTTTCCCGGCCTTGCCCAAGCTCATCGGCATTCCCGCCTCTCCCGGTGTCGCCATCGGGAAGGTGCACCCCATCGGCCGCCGCCGCGCGCGGGTGCCGCGGTTCCACATCGCGCCCGACCAGGTGGCGGCCGAGATCACGCGCCTCGAGCACGCCGTCCGCGACAGCGTCGAGCAGCTGCGCGCGATCCGCGAGAGCCTGGGCGAGGGCGAGCAGGGCGACATCCTCGACGCGCACCGGATGATGGCCGACGACCCCTCCGCACTGGAGGGAGTGCGGTCGCTGGTGCGGGACGAGCTGCTCAACGCCGAGTGGGCCGTGCGCCGCACCTTCCGCGACATCAGCGAGAAGCTCGGGAACGACGGGTACCTGGCGGAGAGGCGCGCAGACCTCGACGAGGTCTCCGACCGCATCATCCAGAACCTGGTCGGAGAGGCGCCTTCGACCCATCTCGAGCAGCCGCCCGAGGACGCGATCCTCGTCGCCTACGACCTGCCTACGGCCGATGCGGCCGTGCTGCTCTCCGGCGGGCGCGTGAAGGGGCTGGTCACCGACTTCGGCTCGAAGACGAGCCACACCGCCATCCTGGCCCGCGCGCTGGAGGTGCCCGCGGTGGTGGGCGCGGGACAGGCGAGCGAGCTGTGCCGGGCGGGGGATTCCATCGCGCTCGACGGGAACACGGGCGAGGTGCTGATCTCGCCCGACCCCGAGGACGTGCTGCGCTTCGAGACGGCGCGTGCCGAGGCGAAGACGCGCGAGGCGTCGCTGCTCGAGGAGCGCGACCTGCCCGCGGTCACCCTCGACGGCCGCAGGGTGGGCCTGTGGGCGAACATCGAGTTCCCCGAAGAGATCCCCTCGGTGCTCGCGCACGGCGGCGAGGGCGTTGGCCTCTACCGGACCGAGTTCCTGTACTTGAACCGCGAGGAGCTGCCGAGCGAGGAGGAGCACTTCAAGGCCTATGCCAGCATCCTGCGGCAGATGGGCGACCGCCCGGTGGTCATCCGCACGCTGGACCTGGGCGGCGACAAGCTGCCCATCGGCCACCGCTCGCACGAGCCGAACCCCGCGCTCGGTCTCCGGGCCGTCCGCTTCACCCTCCGGCACCCGCAGCTCTTCCGGACGCAGGTGCGCGCGATGTGGCGCGCCTCCACGCTGGGCCGGTTGCGCATCATGCTACCGATGATCGCGGCGGTCAGCGAGCTGCGCGAGGCCAAGGCGCAGATCCACGCCGTCCGGCAGGAGCTGGTGCGCGAAGGCGTGCACGTGGCCGAGCGGGTGCCGGTCGGCATCATGCTGGAGACGCCCGCCGCGGCGCTCGCCGCGGACCGGCTGGCGCGCGAGTGCGACTTCTTCTCCATCGGGACCAACGACCTCATCCAGTACTCGCTGGCCATCGACCGCGCCAACCGCGACGTGGCGTACCTCTACCGGCCGCTCCACCTGGGCGTGCTGCGGCTGTTGCAGAGCGCGGTCGAAGGGGCGAGGACGGGCGGCATCGAGATCGCCATGTGCGGCGAGATGGCAGGCGATCCGGCGTACGCGCTGGTCCTGCTCGCGTTGGGGCTCGACGTGCTCTCGATGAACCCGGCGGACATCCCGCCGGTGAAGCGCGTGCTGCGATCCGCCGAGCTGCGGGACGCGCGCGAGATCCTCGAAGCGGCGATGTCGTACAGCTCGGTCGACGAGATCGAGCGCTTCGTGGTGGAGCAGATGCGCGCGCGCTTCCCCGAGCTCGTGTCCTATCCTCGGGACGTGCCCGAGCCGCGCTCCGCTCTCCGCGACGTCTCCGGCCCTCCGAAGCGCGAGGCCGGCGGCTGAGCTGCGTTTCGCGGGTCGCGATCCCCAAGCCGGGTGATTGACTTTCGGGCCGTCCGGCGAGATTCTGCGCGCCCTGCCGCCAGCCGCATCGAGGCATCTACATATGCAACTACGCGACGCCCTGTTCAGCTCCGAGTCGGTCACCGAAGGCCACCCCGACAAGGTGTGCGACCAGATCTCCGACGCCGTGCTGGACGAGTGCCTCCGGCAGGATCGCGCCAGCCGGGTGGCGCTGGAGACGGCGGTGAAGACCGGCCTGGTGGTGCTGGTGGGCGAGATCACCACGCGCTGCACCCTGGACTATCCGCGCATCGTCCGGCGCACGGTGGAGCGCATCGGGTACACCGACGGCTCGATGGGGTTCGACGCGAAGAGCTGCGCGGTACTGGTCGCCGTCGAGCAGCAGTCGCCGGAGATCGCCATGGGCGTCGATGCGGGCGCCAACAAGGAGCAGGGGGCCGGCGACCAGGGGATGATGTTCGGCTACGCCTGCGACGAGACGCCCGAGCTGATGCCCCTGCCCATCGCGCTGGCGCACCGGCTCACGCGGCGGCTTTCGGAGTGCCGCCGGTCGGGGATGCCCTTCCTGCGGCCCGACGGGAAGAGCCAGGTCTCGGTCGAGTACCGCAACGGCCGTCCGTTCAAGGTGCACGCGGTGGTGATCGCCGCGCAGCACGAGGACAGCGTCTCCACCGAGCACCTCCGGCAGTCGGTCAACTCCGAGGTCATCGACAAGGTGGTCCCGCCGGAGCTGCGCGGCCCGGACATGAAGCGGTGGGTGAACGCGACCGGCCGCTTCGTGATCGGCGGTCCGCAGGGCGACTCGGGGGTGACCGGCCGCAAGATCATCGTCGACACCTACGGCGGGATGGGACACCACGGGGGCGGCGCGTTCAGCGGCAAGGATCCCAGCAAGGTGGATCGCTCGGCGGCCTACGCGGCGCGCTGGGTGGCGAAGAACGTGGTCGCCGCGGGTCTGGCGCGCCGCTGCGAGGTGCAGGTGGCGTACGCGATCGGCATCGCGGAGCCGGTCAGCGTGATGGTGGAGACGTTCGGCACCAACGCGGTGCCGGAGGAGCGCATCGAGCGCGCCGTGCGCGAGACGTTCAGCCTCAAGCCGGCGACGATCATCAAGGACCTGGACCTCCTCCGCCCCATCTACGAGAAGACCGCCGCCTACGGCCATTTCGGCCGCAGCGAGCCCGAGTTCACCTGGGAACGGACCGACCGCGCCGATTCCCTCCGCTCCGCCGCCGGCCTCAAGGGCACGGCCACGAGCGCCGCCTGAACACGACAAAGCAACTGCACCACGGAGCACACGGAGCACACGGAGTCGTGCTGGTGAAAAACAAGAACCTCTCCGTGCTCTCCGTGGTGCAATCGGTTTGTCCGGAAAGGAAGTCACTGTGGCTGTTGCCAAGTTGAAGAGGCCGCACGACGTCAAGGACTTGAAGCTGGCGGAGAAGGGGCGCGGGCGGATCGAGTGGGCCTCCAGGTCCATGCCGGTCCTGGCCAGCATCGAGGAGAGGTTCCGCAAGCAGAAGCCGCTCAAGGGCGTGCGCGTCTCCGCCTGCCTGCACGTGACCTCCGAGACCGCGCACCTCATGCAGACCCTGCAGGCGGGGGGAGCGGACATCACCCTGTGCGCCTCGAACCCGCTCAGCACGCAGGACGACGTGGCGGCGGCGCTGGTCGAGGAGGGCATCTCCACCTTCGCCATCAAGGGCGAGGACCGGAAGACCTACTTCGAGCACATCCGGGCGGCGCTCGACCACCGGCCGCAGATGACCATGGACGACGGCTGCGACCTGGTCAGCGCGCTCCACTCCGAACGCCGCGAGCTCCTGAAGAACGTCATCGGCGGCACCGAGGAGACCACCACCGGGGTCATCCGGCTGCGCGCGATGGAGCGGTCCGGCACGCTCGCCTTCCCGGTGATCAGCGTCAACGACGCGCTCACCAAGCACATGTTCGACAACCGCTACGGCACCGGCCAGTCGACCATCGACGGCATGGTGCGCGCCACCAACCGGCTGCTCGCGGGCTCGGTGTTCGTGGTGCTCGGCTACGGTTGGTGCGGCCGCGGCCTGGCCCTGCGCGCGAAGGGCATGGGAGCCGACGTGGTGGTCACCGAGATCGAGCCGCTCAAGGCGCTGGAAGCGACCATGGACGGGTACCGCGTGATGACCGGCCTCGAGGCGGCGAAGATCGGCGACTTCTTCTGCACGGTGACCGGAAACACCAGCGTGCTCGCCCAGGAGCACTTCGAGCGCATGAAGGACGGCGCCATCGTCGCGAACAGCGGCCACTTCAACGTCGAGATCGACATCGCTTGGCTTGCGAAGAACGCGAGGAAGCGCACCGTGCGCGAGTTCGTCGACGAGTACACGCTCAAGAACGGCCGCCGGATCGCCGTCCTCGGCGAGGGCAGGCTCATCAACCTCGCCAGCGCCGAGGGCCATCCCTCGAGCGTCATGGACATGAGCTTCGCCAACCAGGCGCTCTCCGCCGAGCACATGGCCAAGCACGGCAAGGAACTGGAGAAGAAGGTCTACCCGGTGCCCGCCGGGATCGACCGCGAGATCGCGCGCCTCAAGCTCCGGTCGATGGGCGTGAAGATCGACAAGCTGACACCCGAGCAGGAGAGGTACCTGGCATCGTGGCAGGAGGGGACGTAAACAACGTCCCCCATGTCCGTCCTGCAAGCCATCGCTCTCGGCATCGTCCAGGGGCTCTCGGAGTTCCTGCCCATCTCCTCCAGCGCGCACCTCATCCTGGTCCCCTGGCTGTTCGGCTGGCAGGACCCGGGCCTCGCCTTCGACGTGGCGCTGCACTGGGGCACGCTCCTCGCCGTGCTGGTGGTGTTCTGGCGCGATTGGATCCGGCTCATCCGCGCCGGCGCGGCGAGCATCCTGGATCGGCGCATCGGAGACGATTCCGACCGGCGGCTGTTCTGGGCGCTGGTCGTCTCCTCCATCCCGGCCGCGGTGGTGGGCAAGCTCTTCCACGAGAGCGTGGAGGAGACGGTCCGCTCTCCGCTGATCATCGCGGGGACGATGTCGGTGATGGCCATCGTGCTCTGGCTCGCCGATCGGCACGGAGCAAAGAGCCGCCCGGAAGGCGACATGCGGATTCCCGAGGCGCTCGGGATCGGCGTGGCCCAGGCGTTCGCGCTGGTGCCGGGAGTGTCCCGATCCGGGTCTACCATCAGCGTGGGCCTCTTCCTGGGGTTCACGCGCGAGCAGATCGCGCGCTTCAGCTTCCTCATGTCCACGCCCATCATCTTCGGGGCGGGAGTGCTCAAGTTCCCCCAGATGCTGCGCGAGGTGCATGCCGGGACCGGCCAGGTCGGGCCGGCGGCCCTGCTCGGCGGCTTGATCGCTTCCGCGGTGGTCGGCGTGCTGGTCATTCGCTGGCTGCTGGCCTGGCTGCGCACGCGCACCTACAACGTGTTCGTCGTCTACCGGCTGCTCGTGGCCGTGCTCATCGTGGTGCTGTGGCTGTCGGGAAAGCGATGATCGAACGGGCGCCGACGGTCGCGCAGATCCGGCGCGCGCTGGCGCGGCACCGACCGCAAAAATCCGAGGAGACCTTCCGACCCGCCGCGGTGCTCGTCCCGCTGCTCCCGCGTCCCGAGGGACTGCACGTGCTCTTCACCGAGCGGAGCAAGGAGCTCCGCTCGCACGCCGGGCAGATCAGCTTTCCCGGCGGCGGCATCGACTCCGGAGACGCCGACGCCCGTGCCGCCGCGCTGCGCGAGGCGCGCGAGGAAGTCGGCCTCGACCCGCGGCACGTCGAGATCCTCGGCCAGCTCGACGACTGCCCCACCTTCGTGACCGGCTACGTCATCCTGCCGGTCGTCGGCGTCGTCGATCCGCTCGCGTTCACCGCGGCGGGCCGGTACCCCTGGACGCCGAGCCCGGCCGAGATCGCCGAGCTGCACGAGCTGCCCCTGGACGCGTTCATGGACCCGGCGATCCGGCGCGTCGAGCAGCGGCTGCGGGACGGGGTTCCCTATGACCTGACGTGGTACACCGTGGGCGGCGCGACCGTCTGGGGCGCGACGGCGCGCATCCTCCGCCAGCTGATCGAGATCGCGAATGCGCCCGTGGAGGCATCGTGAGCACGCACGCGGTGCTGCTGGCCGGCGGCAGCGGGACGCGGTTCTGGCCGCTCTCTCGGGCGCGGAGGCCCAAGCAGTTCCTCGAGCTGGTCACCGGCCGGACGCTGCTGGCCGACACGTACGCGCGGATCGCGCCCCTCTGCGGTCCCGAGCGCGCCTGGGTGGTGTGCGGACGCGACCACGTAAGCGCGGTCCGCAGCGGGGTGCCGGAGCTCCCTCCGGCGCACCTCCTGGTCGAACCGGCGGCGCGCAACACCGCTCCGGCCATCGGCCTCGCGGCCGTGCGCGCCCTGCGCGAGGATCGCGACGCCGTCCTGCTGGTGCTGCCGAGCGACCATCACATCGCGCATCCCGACCGCTTCCGGCAGGCCCTGCAGACCGCGGCGCGAGTCGCGGAGCAGGGCGACCTGGTCACGCTCGGGATCCGGCCGACGCGCGCGGAGACCGGGTACGGGTATCTCCGTCGCGGCGCCGAGCGCGGGCCCGGCGTGTTCGCCGTCGAGGCCTTCGTGGAGAAGCCCGACGCGGTGACCGCCCGGAGCTACCTGCAGGACCCGCGGTATTCGTGGAACGCGGGCATCTTCGTCTTCCGCGCCGACGCGCTGCTCGAGGCCCTGCGGCGGCACCTGCCGGCGGTGCACGAAGGGCTGCAGCAGATCGGCGCCGACGAGGCGCGCGCCGGCGAGATCTTCCCGCGCCTCCCCTCCATCAGCATCGACTACGGCGTGCTGGAGCCGGAATCGTCGAGCACGCGCCGGATCGCCCTGGTCGCGGCGGACGATCTCGGCTGGAGCGACGTCGGCTCGTTCGCCACGCTGCCGGAAGTGCGCGAGCTGGATGCGCGTGGCAACGCGCTCAGCGGCGACGCGCTCGCCGTCGATTGCGCGGATTGCGTGGTGCTCTCCGAGGGCGGGCGCCTGGTCGCGGTGCTGGGGCTTTCGGGCGTGTGCGTGGTCGACGCGGGCGACGCCCTCCTGGTGGTGCCCCGCGACCGCGCCCAGGACGTGCGCGCGGTGGTCGAGGCGCTGAAGGCGCGAGGCCGCGGCGACAAGCTGTAGACGGAGGCCGGCATGGCGATTCCCACACACGTCTTTCGCGAGTACGACATCCGGGGCCTCACCTCGACGGAGCTGACCCCCGAGTTCGCCGAGGCGCTGGGCCGCGGATTCGCTACGTACCTGCTCGAGCGATGTCCCGGCGCGCAGAGCATCGCGCTGGGGCGCGACCACCGCACCTCCAGCCTGGGCCTCGCCCGCGCATTTTCCCGCGGAGTGCGCGCCCGAGGGGTCGACGTCTGGTCCATCGGGATCGTCCCCACCCCGCTGACCTACTTCGCGGCCAACACGTTGCCCGTGGATGGGCTGTGCATGATCACCGGCTCGCACAACCCGCCCGAGTACAACGGCTTCAAGGTCGGCATCGGGAAGTCCACCCTGGCCGGGCCCGAGGTGCAGGAGCTGAAGCAGCGCGTGCTCGAAGAGAAGCCAGGCAGCGCCGCGCATCCCGGCCACGAGAGCGAGTTCGACGTCGTCACCCCGTACCTGCACTTCGTCACGCAGACGCTCGAGACGGCGCGCCCGCTGAAGGTCGTCGTCGATGCGGGGAACGGCACCGCCGGCATCGTCGCGCCGCGGCTCCTGCGCGCGCTGGGGCACGAGGTGGTGGAGCTGTTTTGCGAGCTGGACGGCACCTTCCCCAACCACCACCCGGATCCGACCGTCCCCGAGAACCTCCGCGACCTGCAGGAGAGGGTGCGCACGCAGAAGGCCGACCTGGGCGTCGCGTTCGACGGCGATGCCGACCGGGTCGGCGCGGTGGACGAGAACGGGAGCATCCTCTGGGGCGACCAGCTGATGATCCTCTTCGCCCGCGACCTGCTGCCCCACCACCCGGGAGCGACGATCATCAGCGAGGTGAAGTGCTCGCAGACGATGTACGACGACATCGAGGCGCGGGGCGGGCGCGCGATCATGTGGAAGGCGGGGCATTCGCTGATCAAGGCGAAGATGAAGGAGGAGCACGCGCTGCTGGCCGGCGAGATGAGCGGCCACATCTTCTTCAAGCACCGCTACTACGGCTACGACGACGGCATCTACTCGGCCGCGCGCCTGCTGGAGCTCTTGGCGCGCGACGGCCGCCCGCTCTCGCGCATGCTGGACGGGGTCCCCAAGACGTTCTGCTCGCCGGAGATCCGCAAGGACTTCCCCGAGGAGAAGAAGTTCCAGGCGGTCGAGCGCGCGAAGGAGAAGCTGCGCAAGGCCGGCCGCACCATCGAGGTCGACGGCGTGCGCGTGGTGGTGCCGGGCGGCTGGGGCCTGATCCGCGCCTCGAACACGCAACCGCTGCTCGTCTTGCGCTGGGAGGCGCAGAGCGAGGAGAAGATGGCCGAGCTGCAGCGCCTCATCGAAGGGACCGTGGAGGAGGTGCGGAAGGAGCTGCAAGCCTGATAAACTGTGGTTGTGATGAAGGCGCGCGACGAGGTTTGCGTCGGCGTCGACCTGAGCGGCAGCAACGTGCGGGCCGCGGTGGTCGATGCGGCGGGCCGCGTCCTTGGGCAGGAGCGGCACCGGCTCCTCTCGAAGGAGCCACCCCAGGTGGCGGAGGCGGTGGTGCGCGCCGCCAAGACCGCGTGCGGCGCGGCGGGGCTTCCGTTCGGCGAGGTGCGCGCGCTCGGCGTCGGCGTCGCCGGGCAGGTGGAGAAGGGCAGCGGAATGGTCGCCGCGTCCCCGGCGCTGGGGTGGAAGGACGTCCCGCTGCAGAAGCTCCTGCAGGCGCGCGCCTCCAAGCTGCCGATGACGCTCGCCGGCGATCTCGCCGCCGCGGCCTGGGCGGAGCGCGAGGCCGGCGCGGGCAAGGGCACCGACGACCTGCTCGTGGTCCTGGTCGGCAGCACGGTCGGCGCCGGGATGGTCGTCTCGGGCAAGCTGCACGAGGGCGCGAGCGGCGCGGCGGGGGAGCTGGGTCACGTCAAGGTGCACCCCAACGGGCGCACCTGCGCGTGCGGGCAGCGCGGGTGCCTGGACGCCTATGCGAGCGCGCCGAGCCTCGCCGCGTGGGCGCGCGACGACCTGCGCATCGCAGCCGCGGCAGCTCGCGCGAGCGGCAAGCAGCCCGGGATCGGGCGCAGGCTCCTGGACCACGCGGGCGGCGATCCCGAGCGGATCACGGCCGCGGCGATGGAGCGGGCCGCCCACGAGGGCGACGAGCTGTCGAACCGGTTGCTCGACGAGGCGGCCAAGCTGCTGGGCCAGGCGGTGGCGAACCTGGTCATCGCGCTCAACCCGCAGCGCCTGCTGCTCGGCGGCGGCCTGCTGTCGAACTCGCCGCGGATGCGCCGCTCCGTTGGCGAGGCGGTCGAGCAGAACCTCTCCGGCGCCGCCCGCGCCGCCCTGCAGATCGGCACGCCCGCGCTGGAGGAAGACGCCGCCGTGGTCGGCGCCGCGCTGATCGCCCGCGAAGCCCTCTTCCGGTAGCCGTCGCCGCATCCGGCGGCGCCATGCTTTTCACGGCGCGGAGGTCAGGGAATGCGCTCCGGTCAGTCGAGCACGAAGTGCAGCACGTACGTGATGGTGGTGGCCACGGGCTGGCCTCCCACCTTCCCGGGGCGGAACCGGAACTGCCGGATGGCGCGCGCGCCGGCGGCGCCGAGCCCCGCGCCCGGATCGCCGATCACGTCCACCTTGGCCAGCGAGCCGTCGCCGTCGATGAGCAGGCGGAGCACTACGTCGCCTTCGACGCCGCGCTGCCGGGCCGCCTCCGGATAGAAGGGCCGCAGCGAGTCCGGCCGGCCTTCGACCGAAGGCAGCTCGTTCACCTGCGAAGCGGCGACGTAGCGCTCCGCCTTGTACGGTTTCGCCTCCGCCGGGTCGTTCGCGGTGCGCGGGGGCTGCCCGTAGAGCGTGTTCCCGGCCGACACGGCGAAGGAGCCGCCTTGCGAGGTCGACTCCAGCGTGATCCCCGGCAGCACCACCGGCTCCTGGGTGGCCTGCGGAGCCTCGCGCGAGGGCGGAGGCGGTGCGGCGGAAGGCGGCCGAGGTTGCGTCCGCGCGGGCGGCGGCGGCAGGTCCTGGGCCGCGCGCCTCGGGGCGCGCGCGACCTTCATCGGCACGGGCTCCGCCGCCGGGGGCGCGGGCTTCTCGACCACCGCGACCTCGAGCGGCTGCGAGGCCGGCGCCGGACGCGTCGCGGGCGCGCGGCCGAGCAGGACGACCACGGCGGCGTGCAGGAGGAGCGACGCTCCGAACAGCCCGGCGACGCGCGCGGCGTTGTTCTCCGCCGTCTCCATCAGCGCGCCGCGGGCGGCTCCGCCTCGATCTGGATGGCGAACTTCCTCACTCCGGCCCCCTTGAGGACGTCGAGCAGGTGCGTGACCGAGCCGTGGGTGGCGCTCTTGTCGGCCCCCACGATCGCCTGCACCTCCTCGCCCTTGTCGCGCGCCTGCCGGACGGCGGCGACCAGGCCGGCGTCGTCCGTCTCCGCGCCGTTCAGGTACGCCTTCCCTTCCTTGGTCACGACCAGCGCGAACGTCTTGCTCACCGTCTCGCCGCCGTGCGCGGCGCGCGGCAGCTCCACCTCGATGGTCTGCTTCACGATGTAGGTCGCCGTCACCATGAAGATGATCAAGAGCACCAGCGTGATGTCCACCAGCGGCGTCACGTTGATGCCGGTGATGGAGTCCTCGTCATCCTGACCCTGGCTGGCCATCTAGAGCGCCTTCCCGTTCGCGCGCGCAACGTGCAGCCCCGCGGCGATGGCGTTGCCGAGGGACTGGGAGCGGCCGACGACGCGTTTCAGCAGGCGCTGGTAGATGTTGTAGGCGAGCACCGCGGGGATGGCGACGAACAGGCCGACCGCGGTGGCGACCAGCGCCTCGGAGATGCCGGCCATCACGGTGGAGGCGCCCGCGCTCGCCACGCCGGGGTGCGCCGCCAGGTCCGCGAACGCACGGATGATGCCGAGCACGGTGCCGAACAGGCCGATGAACGGCGCGTTGTTGCCCAGCGTGCCGAGGACGAACAGCCATTTCTCGTACTCGAGCCGGCGCCGGTCGATGGTCGAGGCGACCGCTTTCTCCACCGCCTCCTGGCCGCTGCCCGCCACGCGCGCGGCGACGCGCACCACCTCGGCTTCCATCGCGTCGCCCGCGGCGAGCTGCGCGGCCTTGTCGAGGGCCCCGTCCTGGCAGAGCCGGAGCAGCTCCGGGAAGTGCTTGGACATGCGCCGCTGCCCGAAGTAGAGCCCGCGCTCCAGCATGACGGTGACGGAGAGGACCGAGAGCCCGACCAGGAGCCAGAGGACCCAGCCCGCGCCGAGCATGGTGAAGGCCAGGAGCCGCTGTTCGATCACGGCGCCCCCCCGGGGTCGAAGGCGCCGACCGACTTCGCAACGCGCAGCGCCGCGAGTTGGACCGCGAGCCGCTGCTGGATGGCGGTCTGCTCGCTCTGGAACAGCGCGCTCTCCGCGTCGGAGACCTCCACCTGGGAGGCGGTGCCCGCCTCGAACTGCGCGCGGACCAGCTGCTCGTTCTCTCGCGCGTAGAGGAGCGTCTGCTCCGCCTGGGCGCGCAGGGCCCGCGCCGACTCGAGGTCCAGGCGGGCGCGCCGCAGCTCGTCCTCGATCCGCGCCGACTGGCTGCGCTCCTGCGCCTGCGCTTCGCGGGTGCGGCTGTCGGCATCCTTGAGCGCCACGTAGCGCAGCCCTCCGTCGTAGAGCGGCAGGGTGAGCGCCAGGGTGAGCGCCCAGGTGAGGTGGTTGCCCTCGAAATCCGCCTGGCTGTTGTAGCGGCCAGTGGCGTTGAACGCCAGGGTGGGAAGGAACTGCGCCCACGCATCCGTCTTGAGTCGCGCGGCGATCTCCACGTTGGCGCGCGCGGCGCCCATCTCCGGGCGATCGCGCAGCGCGCGCTCCATCAGCTCGCGCAGGTCGCCGCGGATCTCGGGCGGCGGCTCGCGGGGCGCCTCCAGCTCGAAGGCGGTGTCGCGCAGGCCGGTGAGCTGCGCCAGCTGGCTCTTGGTGGCGGCGTAGCTGTAGGACGCGCGGCGCACTTCCTCGTCGGCGCGCAGGACGTCGACGCGCGCCCGCACCGAGGCGGAGCGCTGGATCTGTCCCGCCTCGAAGCGCGCCTGGGCCTCGATGGCGTGGTCGCGCGTGTTCTCCGCGGTCCGGAAGGCCACCTTCGCCAGCTCCAGCAACTGGACCCCGGAGTAATAGGTGGAGGCCACGGCGAGGAGCAGCTCCTGCCTCTGCTGCGCCTCGTCCAGGCGGGCGACGTCCACCCGCTGCCAGGCGGTCGCGACGGCGGGGAAGACGCGGCCGTTGAAGACCGGGATCTGCAGGCTGAGCGCTCCGGCCACGGTATTGGGGCTGCCCTCCACCGTCTCGATGAACGGAGCGGCGCCGGGCGTGGTGCTGGGGATCGCGATGAAGGCCGGCGGCCCCGCCGAGTTGTGGGTGTAGCTGCCCGCGCCGGTGAGCGTGGGCTTCAGCTGGGCCCAGGCTCGGGAGACGTCGTTGCGCGCCTGTAGCACCCGCTCGGCGAGGACCTTCAAGTCGGGGGAATTTTCCCGCGCGAGGACCAGCGCCATCGGCAGGGGCAGCACCGGGCCTTCCGGCGGCGGCAGCGCCGGGGGCGGCCCCAGGTCCGCGATCAGCGCGCGCGCCTTCGGCTGGATGACCGTGGTCGGCTGCTGCTGCGCTGTGGCGGCGATGAGCAGGGCGACGGTGCTGCGGACCAAGCTCCCTCCAGCCTGGCCTCCCCCGGCCAGCAGCCGCCGCGGAAATTCAGCGAAGGCCTTTGCGATGTCAACCGGGAAGGGCCACGCCGGCCGCGCGGAGGCATTTCCGCGCCAGCGAGGAGAGGCCCAGGGCGGGAAGATCGGCCGGGCCCGCCCAGCGGAGACCTTCGGGCGGGGCCGCGTCGCGGGCGCGGGCCCTGAACAGCAGCACCCGCAGGTCGCGGTGCGTGAGGACCTGCCGCACCTCGCCGCACGCCTCGAGCCGCGGCCGGCCGGGGATCCCGCACGCCTCCAGGGCGCCGCGCAACGCCGCAGCGACGTCGTCGCCGCTCACCTGGGCCGAAGGGAGGTCCCAGAGGCCGGCGAACAGCTCGCCGTCTCCGCGGCGGCGCAGCAGCACCGCGCCGTCGGGCCGGAGCAGCGCGGGCGCCGCCCAGACCAGCACCGGCCGGGTCTTGTTGCGCCGCCGGCGCGGAAACGCATCCGTGTCGCCGCGCCGTCGCGCGCCGCAGCCGGGCGAGAGCGGGCACTCGCCGCAGCGGGGGTTGCGAGGCGTGCAGACCGTCGCGCCCAGCTCCATGAGGGCCTCGTTGAACTCGCCCGCCCGGCCCGCCGGGAGGAGCTGCGGAGCGATCCGCCAGGCGCGCTCGCGCGCCTCGGCCGCGTCTCCGGGCAGCCGCAGGACGCGCGCCAGCACCCGCGCGACGTTGCCGTCGACCAGGGGGACCTGCTCGCCGAAAGCGAGGCTCGCCACCGCCGCCGCCGTGTACGGTCCAAATCCGGGCAGCTCGCGGAGCTCGGAGGCGGACCGCGGCAGCCCGCCGAGCGCCGCCGCGGCACGCGCGGCCCGGTGCAGGTTGCGGCCGCGCGCGTAGTAGCCGAGCCCGCTCCAGAGCGCGAGCACCTCGTCCTCGCTCGCCTCCGCCAGCGCCTCGAGGGTCGGGAAGCGCTGCAGGAAGCGCCGGTAGTAGGGGACCACGACCTCGACGCGGGTCTGCTGCAGCATCACCTCGCTCAACCAAACCCTGTACGGATCGCGGCGGGGCTCGCGCCAGGGCAGGTTGCGCCTCGCCCGCGCGAACCAGGGCAGGAGCTGCGCGAAAAGCGTGCTAGGAGTACGCAACCTTCGCCTCCCGGAGGAATCTTGAAGTGAAGCGCATCCGCGTGCACAGCGTCGAGCAGTACGTGGCCGAGATCGGGCCGCTCATGAAGGATGGCCTGCCGATGTACCGCGCCGACGACGTCGAGCAGGGCCTGCTCGGCGTGGGCTTCGACGGCGCGGACACCGAGGTGCTCATCTCCATCCAGGAATTCAAGGAGACCGGCGACCTCGTCAAGTACGGGGAGCTGATCGAGCCCTACGAGCCCGAAGGGAAGAAGACGCAGAAAGTGAAGGCGGAGAAGAGATAGGCCTCACCTGCGCGTCGCCGCTTCGACCTCCTCGATGGTGCGCGGGATCGCCTGCGTCAGGTTCTCGTGGCCGCCCTCGGTGACGAGGATGTCGTCCTCGATGCGGATGCCCAGCCCGCGCAGCTCCGGGGGAGCCTTGTCGTCGTCCGGCGCCACGTACAGCCCGGGCTCCACGGTGAAGACCATTCCCGGCTCCAGCTTCCGCGGCGCCCCGTCGGCGCCGCGGTAGTTGCCGGCGTCGTGCACGTCGAGCCCCAGCCAGTGGCTGGTGCGGTGCATGTAGTAGCGCCGGTACGAATTGTCCTTGAGGAGCTGATCGACGTCGCCCGACAGGAGCCCCAGCTTCACCATGCCCTCGGTGAGGGTGCGCACCGCCCCCTCGTGGAGCGCATCGAGCGTGGCGCCGGGCCGCGCGGCCGAGATGGCGTGATCCGCCGCCGAGAGCACCAGCGAATACGCGGCGCGCTGCGCCGGCGTGAACCGCCCGGAGGCGGGGAAGGTGCGCGTCACGTCGGCGGTGTAGAGGTCGACCTCGGCCCCCGCGTCGATCAGCACCAGGTCGCCTTCGCGGACCGGGTCCGCGTTGTCGTTGTAGTGGAGCACGGTCGCGTTGGCGCCGGCCGCGACGATCGGGTAGTAGCCCCATCCTCGTCCCCCGCCGCCGCGGAACTCGCGCTCGAGCAGCGCCTGCAGCTCGTACTCGTGCGACGCGGGCCGGCCGGCCGCCATCGCCGCCAGGTGCGCCTTGCGCGTCAGCTCGACCGCCTTGCGCAGCGCGCGCAGCTCCTCGGGCGCCTTGTGCAGCCGCAGCTCGTGAACGATCTGGCCCGGGTCCTCCATGCGCGGCGGCGCGGTGGTCCCGGCGCGCGAGCGCATCCGCAGCGTTTGCAGCGTTTGCGCGATGCGCGCGTCGAACGCCGGGTCGACGGCGCCCAGACGGTAGTAGAGGGTGCGCGCCGATCCGAGCAGGGGCGGCAGCTCCTTGTCCAACTCGTCGACGGTGAACGCCTGGTCCGCGCCGAAGGCGGCCTTCGCGCCCTCGACCCCGGCGCGCCGCCCGTGCCAGATCTCGCGCTCCCGATCCCGGGGACGGACGAACAGCGTGAGCGGCTTCCCATCGGTGGAGAGCACCGCGGCCGCCTCGGGCTCCTCGAACCCGGTCAGCCAGAACAGGTCGGAGTCGGCGCGGTAGGGGTGCTCGACGTCGCTGTTGCGGGTAGCCAGCGGAGTGGCGGGAAAAACGGCGACCGAGGGACCGGGCGACAGCTCGCGCATCCGCCGGAGGACCTCGGCGCGGCGGGTCTGGAAGACCTCGGGGGGAAAGGCGGGGGTGGTCGCCATCGGAAGAGCTCCTCCCTGGTCTGGATTGCCCCGGCGCGGCCGCTTGCGCAAGCGCTTTCGCGCGACGGGGTGTAGAAGAGGCGGGGCGAGGCCTACCTTGCCTTGCGAACGAGCTTTGACGGGAGTGGCCATGGCCGAGCAGAAGGCGCTGTCCAGCGATGCGGAGATCAAGGCAGCGCTCGAGGAGCTGCCCGGCTGGAAGCAGCAGGGGAAAGCGATCGCGAAGACCTACGATCTCAAAGGGTTCAAGGCGGCGATGGCCTTCACCGGCACCGTGGGCGAGCTGGCGGACCGCGCCGATCACCACCCGGACATCCTCATCCAGTACTCGAAGGTGACCGTGACGCTGTGGAGCCACGACAAGGGCGGGGTCACCGATCGCGATCTGCGGCTGGCCCGGCAGATCGAGGCCGCCGCCAAGGACCAGCTCGCGTAGTACGCTGCCGCCCATGGCGGCGTGGCACGAGCTCCCCGACCCACAGCTGCTCGCGCAGTGCGAGGTGCAGGCGCACCGGGCTGGTGGGCCCGGCGGGCAGCACCGCAACAAGGCGGAGACCGCGGTGCGCCTCGTGCACCTGCCCACCGGAGTGGCCGCGGAGGGCAAGGATCAGCGTTCGCGCGGGCAGAACCTGTCAGCGGCGCTCGAGCGGCTGCGCGAGAAGCTGGCGCGGCGGGCATACCGGCCGCCGCCGCGGCACAAGACGCGCCCGAGCCGGGCGGCGAAGGAGAGGAGGATGGAGGAGAAGAGGAGGGCGGGGGAGAAGAAGAAGGGACGGAGGTGGGCGGAGTGAGCTGGGCCGCCGTGATTGCCGCGGTTGGCGCGCTGCAGGCGACGGCGACCGCGACGGCGACTACGACAGCGAGTGCGACGTCGAGTCCGATGGCCACTCCGACTCCGAGCCCTGGGGCGGGGCGGCAAGAGAGGTTCCTCTACCTGCTCCGGACCTACCCGCAGAGGGCGCCGAGGGAGACGCTGGCGCAGGTGGAGCAGCTCATCGGGGAAGGGGACTTTCCGGACCACGACCGGGCTGAGTACTGGATGGGGAGCGCGTGGCTGGCGCTGCAGGAGGGCGAGGTGGCGCGGCGGTGGTTCGAGCGGGTGGGGCGCG
>DASWGQ010000435.1:0-10162 GCA_036393595.1 Myxococcales bacterium
CGAGGAACGCGCGCGCGGCGGGCAGAGCGTCGAGCAGCCGCTGCGGCTTGCGCCTCATCTTCGGGTCGCTGAGCAGGGCGTGGGTGAGCCAGGGAAAGACCGCGGTGACGTCGGCGTGCACGTACACCGAGCCGGCCTCGACCGCCTCGACCGAGACCTTGCCCCAGGTGTGTCCCTCGCCGGCCGGACACGAGCTGAGCGCTCCGTTGTCCACCGGGTCGACGCAGAGCTGCACGTCGATGTCGAAGCCGGTGGTGGGCACGAAGAGGATCTGGTCCAGCAGCGGCTCTCCCTGCAGCGTGTAGTTCTTCGGCACGCCGCCGCCGAGGATCCAGATCGCCAGCCGCTTCGATCCATGGTGCCGCGCCCAGTGCTGCACGGCCGCCATGCTGTAGACGTCCTCGTTGATGTCGATCTCGAACTTGAACTGCTCCGGGAAGAGGCGCTTGAGCTTCACCGCGTTGAGGAAGATCGACCCGTCCTGCACCGCCCCGACGAAGATGGGCACGCCGTGCTCGTACGCGCGCGACAGGAGCGACGGCTGCTTCACTCCTAGCGCGCGCTCCATCTCGCCGATGTCGCGGCCCAGCAGGGCGTGGAACTCCGGCGTGGTCATCTTGCGCTGGTAGTCCGGGGCCTGCATCAGCGCGCTGAAGAGGCGGTCGGTGTCGAGCAGCGCCTCCTCCCAGAAGCCCAGGTCGTAGATGCGGATCACGCGCGCCAGCCGGAGTTGGAGGTCGCCCGCGTCCGGGTTCACCTCGCGGATGGCGTGGCCGATGATGCGGTGGGCGTCGTGGTAGAGGTTCGCGCCCGTGGTGGTCAGGCAGGAGATCACGCCTCGCTCGATGAGCGGGATGATGCAGCTCTGGTGCAGGCCGGCCGGGGTCATGGCGCCGGAGAGCGTGAGGAAGATGCTCGCGTCCTCTTCCATCGAGCGGCGCATCAGCTGGTATGCAGTGCGCACCTGGCGTCCCACGTAGGCGGAGAAGGCGTGGTCGAGCAGGTCGCGGGCGGTCTCGCGGCCGGTGATGGGGCGCGGGTCGACGCGGCGGGCCTTCTCGAACGGCTTGCGGAGCTGTCGTTTGCTGGCCATGGGGCGGCGCACTGTATCAGAGGGTCCCGCGGGCGCGGCGCGCGGGAACGCGTCCGGGAGGTCCGCGCTTTGGCAAAGCCGCCGAATACGGCGGCGGCTATGCTGCGGGCATGTGCACGCTGGCCTTCGCGGTGCGGCCGTCGCCCTACGTTCTGTTGGCGGTCACCGGGAACCGGAACGAGTTCCTCGCGCGCCCGGCCGCGCCGCCGCGCGTCTGGCCGGACCTGCCCGGCGTGCTCATGCCGCGGGACGAGAAGGCCGGGGGCACCTGGCTGGGCCTGACCGCGTCCGGCCTATTCGTCTGCGTGACGAACCGGCGGGGCGCCTCGCCGGACCCGGCCCGCCGTTCGCGCGGGTTGCTGGTGCTGGACGCGCTGCGCGCTCCCGACGCGGCGGCCGTGCGGAAGCTGGCCAGCGGCCTGGACCCTCTGCGCTACAACGGCTTCCACCTCGTGTTCGCCGACGCGCGCGAAGCGGCCGTCGCGATCTGCGACGGGGAACGGCTGGAGGTCCGCGCGCTCCCGCCGGGCGAGGCTTACCTGGTGACGGAGCGCAGCTACGGCGCCGGGAAAGGCGTCCGCGAGGCCGAGGTGCTGCGTGAGGTCGGCCCGCTACTGCTGCATCCCGGCGTCACCGCGGCGATGCTCCGCCCTCCGATGCAGCGACACGGCCCGTCTCCCCTGGAAGGGGCCTGCGTCCACGCCGACGAATTGGGCTACGGCACCCGCTCCTCGATCCAACTCGTCCTCCGCCCCTCCGCCCCCGACCTCCTCTGGACCCAAGGCCCCCCCTGCACCAACGCGCCGACCGATCTCTCCACCGCTGCTGCCGCGCTGCTCAGAAATGTCGCCTAAGAAATCGCACCACGGAGGACACGGAGGCCACGGAGTTGGTGTGGCTTGGCTTTTTGAACCCACCAACCTCCGTGTCCTCCGTGTCCTCCGTGGTGCAATCGCTTTGGTTACTTTCGCGGCAGGAAGCCCTTGGTGAAGGTGCGGGCCAAGGTGGGGAGCTCGAGGGCGGATTTGAGGAGGGACAAAACCAGGGCGAGCGGGGTCGAGCCTTCGGCCTGGACGGTGACGCGTTCGCCGGTCTGGGCGTCCTCGGCCGCGCCCCGGGCGATGGTGTGCGATCCGTCCGAGCGGATCTCCACCACCAGCCGGGCGACGATCGGCGGCTCGCGCTTCGCTTCGATCGGGCCCGCGCGGGCCGCCTTGCGCAGCTCGTCTGCCATGGGCGCAAGTATAGTGCCGGGGAGGCGCGCATGACGTTCCTGGGTGGACGGGTGGAGATCGTGCAGGGGGACATCACGACGCTCGAGGTCGATGCCATCGTCAACGCCGCGAACGAGTCGCTGCTGGGAGGAGGCGGCGTGGACGGGGCGATCCACCGGCGCGCCGGTCCGGAGCTGCTCGAGGCCTGCCGCCCGCTGGGCGGCTGCCCGACAGGAGACGCCCGGATCACGCCCGGCTTCCGCCTTCCGGCGAAGCGGGTCATCCACGCGGTGGGGCCGGTCTGGCGAGGCGGGACCTACGGCGAGGACGAGCAGCTGGCGAGCTGTTACCGGCGGAGCCTAGAGGTGGCGCGGCGGAACGGCGTCCGAACGATCGCCTTCCCGGCCATCTCCACGGGCGCGTTCGGTTTCCCGCTCGAGCGGGCGACGCGCATCGCGCTCCGGGAGGTGGAGAGGGAGCTCGAGGGGCCGCCGCCGATCGACAAGGTGGTCTTCTGCTGCTTCACCTGCGCCGACCGCGAGACGTACGAGCGCCTCGCGGGCGAGCTCTACTGAGGCCCGCCCGACGGGACCAGGAATACCGGGTCGAACCCGAGGTCGCGGATGGCCGCGTCCCAGACCTTCTCCGCCGGGGTGTCGAAGATGCGCTCGGTCGATACCTTGCCGGTCAGCCAGCCCCCGACGATCACTTCGCGCTCGAGCTGCCCCGGTCCCCAGCCCGCGTATCCGAGGCACAGGCGGTAGGCGTCGGGGTCGCCCGCCAGGAGCGGCTTGAGGCTATCCGTCGACACGCTCAGGAAGAGTCCGTCGTGCACCTTGATCGAGTCGGGCACGTCGGCGCGCCGGTGCAGGAGGAAGCCGCGCTCCGGCGAAACGGGCCCGCCGATGAAGGCCCGTCCGGCCTCGGGGTGGACGCGCAGGCCCTGCTCCTTGCCGATCTCGGAGAGCGGCACGTCGCTCGGGCGGTTGAAGACGATTCCCATCGCTCCCGCGTCCGAATGCTCGATGAGCAGGACGACCGATCGCGAGAAGTTCGGATCCTCCATCTGCGGGACGGCGATGAGGAGCCCGGGCGCGAGATCGTCCACGCCGGACAGCATACGACGCAGGCTGCGCTGTCGCTATAGCCACAGACGGAAGTAGTAGAAGATCTGCTCGTTTACACGCTGCCACCAGGGGCGGCGGCGCCACTCGGCGGGATCGATCTCCCGGCACAGGGGCAGGTCGCGGGCGAAACGCTCCTCGAGCGCGAACGCGGCCTCGTCGTCGACGATGGAGAGCACCAGCTCCCAGTTGTACTGCAGGCTGCGCTGGTCGAGGTTGTACGAGCCGATCGAGCACCAGGCCCCATCCACCACGATCGACTTCGCGTGCAGCATGGTGGGCAGGTACTCGAAGATGCGGACGCGGCCGCGCAGCAGCGAGGCGTAGGTGTGCCGGCTGGCGTGCACGATGCCCGGCACGTCGCTGTGGTGCGGCACCATCACGCGCACGTCCACGCCGCGCATCGCCGCCCGGCGCAGCGTCTTGCGCCACCGCCGGTTGGGGATGAAGTACGCGCTGTGGATGAAGACCCGCGTCTGCGAGAGCGACACCGCGCGCTGCAGGTGCTTCTCGATCGAGCGCCGGTCGCGGAAACGGCCGATGGCGAGCGCCTGGACCCGGCCGCCGGCTTCCGCCTGGCCCGGCACGACATCGGCGCGCCGCGCGCTCTCGGACGGCTCCGGCCCGTGCGCGCGGGCCGGCCGAGGATGCGTGAGACGCCGGGGGACGCCGTCGGGGCTCGCGTACCTCCAGGAATCGAAGAAGTAGCGCCGCAGGTCGGCGACCACCGGTCCGTGGACGCGGACGTGCACGTCGTGCCAGCCCTTGCCGCCCCAGTCGCGCGGCGCGTACTCGTCGCCGATGTTGATGCCGCCGGTGAACGCCACCTCCTCGTCCACCACCAGCAGCTTGCGGTGGTCGCGCACCGACCACCCCCAGCGTCTGCGCCAGGGCCGCACGGGATGGAAGGTGGCGAGGTGCGCGCCCGCTTCGAGCAGCTCCTCGCGGTCGTTTCCCGACAGGTTCCACGAGCCCGCTCCGTCGACCACCAGCCGCACCGATACGCCCGACATCGCGCGCTCGCAGAGCGCGTGGTGGAAGCGCTTGCCGGTCGCGTCGCCCTCGAAGATATAGGTCTCGAGCAGCACCTCGCGTCGCGCGCCGAGGATGGCGGCGAGCATCGCGGGGTACGCCTCGGCGCCGTCCACCAGGACGGACAGCCGGTGCCCCGGCTTCAGCTTGTGCGGTGTGAGGCAGTACCGTTCGCCGGGCGCGGGCCTGTGGGCCGTTTGGACCTGCAGGGCCTGCGGATCCTCCACCGCGCACGCGACCTAGGCCGGAGGTTCCAGCCTGAGCATGGCGCGCTTGCCTTCCATCTCCTTGTACTTGTCGGCGTCGGGCAGCGGCTCCTTCTGCTTGTTGATGTTGGGCCACTTGGTGGAGAAATCGGCGTTGATCGCCGTGTACTCCTTCCATTTGTCCGGCAGGTCGTCCTCGGGGAAGATGGCCTTGGTCGGGCACACCGGCTCGCAGGCGCCGCAATCGATGCACTCGTCGGGGTGGATGACGAGGAAGTTCGCGCCCTCGTAGAAGCAGTCGACGGGGCAGACGGCGACGCAGTCCGTGTACTTGCAGTTGATGCAAGGCTCCGCAACGACGAACGCCATGGAAAGTGCCCTCCGCGGGTGGTCGCGGCGGAACTTAGCACAGAGCGCAGCGGTGGGTACCTTTCCCGCCCGGAGACTCGCAGCGCCGCCGCCCGGCTGACTGCTTCCCGGCGCGCACGCACGAATCCGCCGGAACGCGGCGGCGTCCCTACCTTCCGGGGGACCGAGCATGGCGACCACCGGGACAGCAGGCCAGCGGATGCCGGTCCTCTTCATCGGGCACGGCAACCCCATGAACGCGCTCGAGCGCAACGAGTACACGCGCGCCTGGGAGCGCATCGCCGCCGATCTCCCCCGGCCGCGCGCCATCCTGGCCGTCTCGGCGCACTGGTACACGCCCGGCGCGCGCGTGACGGCGCAGGAGCGGCCGCGCACCATCCACGACTTCGGCGGGTTCCCGCGCAAGCTGTACGAGGTGGAGTACCCGGCGCCGGGGTCTCCGGAGCTGGCGCGGCGCGTGCGGGAGCTGCTCGCGCCGGCGGACGTGGAGCTCGACGACCGCTGGGGCCTCGACCACGGCACCTGGTCGGTGCTGGTCCACATGTTCCCGCGGGCCGACGTCCCCGTGGTGCAGCTCGGCATCGACGAGACGCTCACCCCGGAGGAGCATTGGGCGCTCGCCGTGGGGCTGCGGCCGCTGCGCGAGGAAGGCGTGCTGGTCCTGGGCTCCGGCGACGTGGTGCACAACCTGCACACCTACGCCTGGGGCCGGCACCCGGTCGAACCGTACGACTGGGCGCTGCGCTTCGAGCAGGTCATCCGCACGGCGATCGAGGAGAACGATCACGAGACCGTAGTCGGGTACGAGGAGCTCGGCCGCGATGCTGCTCTGGCGGCGCCCACGCCGGACCATTTCCTGCCGCTCATCTACGTGCTCGCCCAGGTCCGGCGCGAGGAGCCCGTGACGTATCCGGTCGAGGGGTTCGACGGCGGCTCGGTCTCCATGCTCGGGGTCCGCATCGGGTAACCGGCATGGCCTATGAGCGCATCGAAGACCACGGCGTCATCGGCAACATGCGGACCGTGGCCCCGCCGCCTTCAACCTGGACCGGACGTTGAACGAGGTGCGCTGACCGCCTCAGCGCGATTGGAAAGCGGCCAGCAGCCGTTGCAGGTCGGCCGCGTCGTGTTGCCGGAGCGTGCGCAGATTCGCCCGCGCGATCTGCTCCGATACGCTCAGCGGCGCCTCCAGCGATCGCAGTTCGTCCGCGCCCAGCTTGGATGGGTCGAGATAGACGGAGCCGGCGGGGCGGCCCGAGCGGACGCGGTCCAGGGTGGCGATGCGGACGAGCTGCAGGGTCGGGTCCGGGCTGCGGCGCAGGAACGAGACGGCGCGGTTCTCGTCGGAGAGGTCCATCGGCAGATCGGGGTGGAAGGCGACGCAGTGGAACAGCCGGAGCGACCGCCGGACCTCGTCGCGGAGCTCCTCGAGCGCGCGCAGGCCGCCCTCGAGCTCCGGGTAGATGAGCAGCGCCACCTCGACCTGCTCCTCCGTGGTCGCTTCCAGCTCCCGGACGACCGCCGCCGTGGCCTGGCCCGGCCGACCGCCGCGCAGCACCCGCCGGGCGAGCCGGCCACTCTCGCGGCACCTGCGCGCGAAGGGGCAAAGCTCGAGCGCCTCGACGAACTCGCGCAGGTAGCGTTCGTTGCGGGCGAGCGCTTCGGCTTCGATGGATTCCACGCGCCTCCCATGTTAGACGAGCAGCCCCAAGGATGCCGCGCCGCAAAGACCTGAAGTCCATCCTCCTGCTCGGCTCCGGTCCCATCGTCATCGGGCAGGCCTGCGAGTTCGACTATTCAGGCGTGCAGGCGCTCAAGGCCCTCCGCGAGGAGGGGTACCGGACCATCCTGCTCAACTCCAATCCGGCCACCATCATGACGGATCCGGAGTGGGCGGACCGCACCTACATCGAGCCCATCACGGTGGAGGCCGCGGAGCGGATCCTGGCGGCGGAGCGGCCCGACGCGGTGCTGCCCACCCTGGGCGGCCAGACGGCGCTGAACCTGGCGGTCCAGCTCGCCCGGCAGGGAATCCTGGCCAAGTACGGCACCCAGCTCATCGGCGCGCAGCTCGACGCCATCGAGAAGGCCGAGGACCGCCAGCGGTTCAAGGACACCATGACGGCCGTCGGCCTGGACGTGCCGAAGTCCGGTGTCGCGCGCTCGCTGGACGAGGTCAACGCCGTCGGCCACGAGCTGGGCTTCCCGCTCATCCTGCGCCCGAGCTTCACCCTCGGCGGCCTGGGCGGCGGCATCGCGTACAACCGCGAGGAGCTGGCCGACATGGGCGCGCGCGCGCTCGCCTGCAGCCCGGTGCACGAGGTGCTGATCGAGGAGTCGGTGCTCGGCTGGAAGGAGTTCGAGCTGGAGGTGATGCGCGACCACGCCGACAACGTGGTGGTCATCTGCTCGATCGAGAACGTCGACCCGATGGGCGTGCATACCGGGGACTCCATCACCGTCGCGCCCGCGCAGACGCTGAGCGACGTCGAGTACCAGGAGATGCGCGACATGGCCCGCAAGGTGATCCGCGCCATCGGCGTGGAGACCGGCGGGTCCAACATCCAGTTCGGCGTGGATCCGCGCACTGGCCGCATCGTGGTCATCGAGATGAACCCGCGGGTTTCGCGCAGCTCGGCGCTGGCGTCGAAAGCGACGGGCTTCCCCATCGCGCGCATCGCCGCCAAGCTGGCCGTCGGATATACGCTCGACGAGATCCAGAACGACATCACCAAGTCGACCCCCAGCTCCTTCGAGCCGGCCATCGACTACTGCGTGGTGAAGGTCCCGCGCTTCAACTTCGAGAAGTTCCCGCACGCCGACCAGACGCTCACCACCTCGATGAAGTCGGTCGGCGAGGTGATGTCCATCGGGCGCACCTTCAACCAGGCCCTGCAGAAGGCGCTGCGCAGCCTGGAGAACGGCACCACCGGCCTGCACAGCCCGCTCGGGCGCGACGTGCCGCCGCCGGCTGCTCACAGCGCGCAGGAGCTGGAGCGCATCCGGTCGGAGGTGAAGACGCCCACCCCGCGACGGCTCTTCTGGGTGGGGGAGGCGTACCGCGCCGGAATCCCGACCAGCGAGATCGCGCAGCTCTCGGCCATCGATCCCTGGTTCCTGCGCGAGATCGAGGAGTTGATCCGCGCGGAGCGCGAGATCGCCGGCGGCGAGGCGCTCTCCCAGCTGCAGCGCTGGAAACGGCTCGGCTTCTCCGACAAGCGCATCGGGCAGCTCGCCGGCAGACCGGAGAAGGAGATCGCGCAGAAGCGGGAGGCGCTGGACCTCCACCCGGTGTTCAAGCGCGTCGACACCTGCGCCGCCGAGTTCGAGGCGAACACGCCGTACCTGTACTCCTCGTACGAGGACGAGGACGAGGTGCGCCCCGACGCGCGCAAGAAGGTGCTCATCCTCGGCTCGGGACCGAACCGGATCGGGCAGGGGGTGGAATTCGATTACTGCTGCGTGCAGGCCAGCTTCGCGCTGCGTGCGGCGGGGTTCGAGACCATCATGGTCAACTGCAACCCCGAGACGGTCTCCACCGACTACGACACTTCCGACCGGCTGTACTTCGAGCCGCTCACGCTGGAGGACGTGGTCGAGATTTTCCGGCGCGAGAAGCCGATGGGCGCCATCGTGCAGTTCGGCGGGCAGACCCCGCTCAAGCTGGCCCAGGGGCTGCTCGACGCCGGCATCCCCATCCTGGGCACCAGCGTGGACGCCATCGACGCCGCCGAGGACCGCGAGCGGTTCGCCCGCGTGGTCGAGGAGCTGAAGCTGCTCCAGCCGGAGAACGGCGTCGCGCGCAGCACCGAGGAGGCGCTCGCGATCGCGCGGCGCATCGGCTACCCGGTGATGGTGCGCCCCAGCTTCGTGCTGGGCGGCCGCGCGATGGAAGTGGTCCACGACGACGAGGGGATGGTGCAGTACTCCACGGAGGCGGTGCGGGCGTCCGAGGAGCGGCCCATCCTCATCGACCGGTTCCTGAAGGAGGCCATCGAGGTCGACGTCGACTGCGTCGGCGACGGCGAGCGGTACGTCGTCTGCGGCGTGATGGAGCACATCGAGGAAGCCGGCATCCACTCCGGCGACTCGGCCTGCGCGCTGCCTCCCTTCAGCCTGCCTCCCAAGATCGTCGAGGAGATCTCCCGGCAGGCGGTCGCGCTCGCGCGGCACCTGCGCGTGGTCGGCCTGATGAACGTCCAGTTCGCCGTGCGGGAGGGGCGCATCTACATCCTGGAGGCGAATCCACGCGCCTCGCGCACCGTGCCGTTCGTGGGCAAGGCGACCGGCATCCCCTGGGCCCGCGTGGCCGCGCTCTGCACGGTGGGGAAGACGCTGGCCGAGCAGGGGATCACGAAGACCGTCGTTCCCAAGCACATGAGCGTGAAGGAAGCGGTCTTCCCCTTCCACCGCTTCTCCCGCGCCGACACCATCCTGGGTCCGGAGATGCGCTCCACCGGCGAGGTCATGGGCCTCGACGACTCGTTCGCGCGCGCTTTCGCCAAGGCGCAGATCGCCGCGGGCAACGTGCTCCCGCTGTCCGGACGCGTGTTCATCTCGCTGCGGGACGAGGACAAGGACGGGAGCGTCGATCTGGCCCGCCGGATGGTGGCCTGCGGATTCGAGATCGTCGCCACCCAGGGCACCGCGCGGTACCTGCGCGAACGGGGGGTCCCCGCCACGCCGGTCCTGAAGGTGGCCGAGGGCCGGCCGCACATCGTCGACAAGATCATCGACGGCGAGATCGCCCTGGTCTTCAACACCACCTCCGGGAAGCAGGCCATCGCGGACAGCTACAGCATCCGCCGCGAGACGCTGATGCACGGCATCCCGTACTTCACTGCGCTCACCTCCTGCCGCGCGGCGGTGGCGGCGATCGAGGCGCTCCAGCAAGGGCCGCCCAGCGTCAAGGCGCTGCAGGAGTACCAGAAGCAGCGCTGATCAGCTCCATGGCGCTCGCCGGCGGGGCCTCCGCGGAGGCGACCGGCTTCCGCAGCCGGTCGGAGAGCCAGTCCGTGACCGACACCAACAGATAGATGAGCAGGACCAGCGTGGCCGCGCGGGGGTAGAAGCCGAGCTGCACGTTGTTGTAGAGCGCGAGCCCGAGCCCGCCTCCGCCCACCA